>NZ_JBHMIV010000006.1:0-184846 GCF_048060475.1 Nocardiopsis sp. LOL_012
CCAGGATCACCGGCTGCACCGACCTGGAGACCCTCCACACCTGGATGCGCCGCGCCGCAACGGTCGACCGCCCCGAGGACCTCTTCGACTGACTCCCCGGAGGCGTGCCGAGACCGCCCGGAACATGCGGAAGGGGGCGCGGGTGCCACGGATCCCGCGCCCCCTGGACCGGCCCCCCGCACGGAAGCGGGGCCGGTGAGGCTGCCTACTGGCCCAGACGGTCCAGCAGGGCGTGGTACTCGTCCCAGAGCTCGCTGGGAAGATGGTCGCCGAAGGTCTTGAAGAACTCGGGGACCAGCGCGGCCTCCTGCTTCCACACCTGCGGGTCCACGTCCAGGACGAACCTCAGGTCCTCCTCGGACAGGTCCAGGCCCTCGGTGTCGATCGCCTCGGCCGGCGGCACGTTGCCGATCGGGGTGGCGACGGCCTCGGCCCTGCCCTCCAGGCGTTCCACGATCCACTTGATCACACGGCTGTTCTCGCCGAAGCCGGGCCACACGAAGCGGCCGTCGGCGTCCTTCTTGAACCAGTTCACGTAGAAGATCGTGGGCAGCTTGGCCGGGTCGGCACCGGCGCCGACCTTGATCCAGTGGGCGAAGTAGTCGCCCATGTTGTAGCCGCAGAACGGCAGCATCGCGAACGGGTCGCGGCGCAGCTCACCGACGGTGCCCTCGGCGGCGGCGGTCTTCTCCGAGGAGACGTTGGCACCCAGGTAGACGCCGTGCTGCCAGCTCAGGGACTCGGTGACCAGCGGGACGGCGGTGGCGCGGCGCCCGCCGAAGAGGATCGCCGAGATCGGCACGCCCGCCGGGTCCTCCCACTCGGGGGCGATGGTGGGCGCCTGGCCCGCGGGGGTGGTGAACCGGGAGTTGGGGTGGGCGGCGGGTTCGTCGGAGTGCGGCGTCCAGTCGCGGCCCTTCCAGTCGGTCAGGTGCGCGGGCGGCTCCTCGGTGAGGCCCTCCCACCACACGTCGCCGTCGTCGGTGAGGGCGACGTTGGTGAAGATGCTGTTGCCCCACAGCGTCTCGACGGCGTTGGCGTTGGTGTCGGCGCCGGTGCCGGGCGCGACGCCGAAGAACCCGGCCTCGGGGTTGATGGCGCGCAGGCGGCCCCCGGAGTCGAACCGCATCCAGGCGATGTCGTCACCGACCGTTTCGACCTTCCAGCCGGGGATGGTGGGCTGGAGCATGGCCAGGTTGGTCTTGCCGCAGGCGCTGGGGAAGGCCGCGGCGATGTAGTGCGGCTCGCCCTGGGGCGGGGTGACCTTCAGGACCAGCATGTGCTCGGCGAGCCAGCCCTCGTCTCGGGCCATCACCGAGGCGATGCGCAGCGCGTAGCACTTCTTGCCGAGCAGGGCGTTGCCGCCGTAGCCGGAGCCGTAGGACCAGATCTCGCGGGTCTCGGGGAAGTGCGAGATGTACTTGGTGGGGTTGCAGGGCCAGGGCACGTCCTGCTGGCCGGGCTCCAGGGGGGCGCCGACGGAGTGGACGGCCTTGACGAAGTCGCCGCGCTCCTCGATGAGACGCAGGGCGGGGGTGCCCATGCGGGCCATGATCCGCATGGAGACCACGACGTAGGGGGAGTCGGTGATCTCGACACCGAGCTGGGAGATGTCGCCGCCGAGCGGGCCCATGCAGAAGGGGACGACGTACATGGTGCGGCCGCGCATCGCGCCCTTGAAGACCTCGCCGAAGGTGGCGCGCATCTCGGTGGGGGCGATCCAGTTGTTGGTGGGTCCGGCGTCCTGCTTCCGCTCGGAGCAGATGAAGGTGCGGTCCTCGACACGGGCGACGTCGGTGGGGTCGGAGGTGGCGTAGAAGCTGTTGGGGCGTTTCTCGGGGTTGAGCCGGGTGAAGGTGCCCTGCTCCACGAGCAGGTCGGTGAGGCGGGTCCACTCGGCGTCGGATCCGTCGCACCACACGACCTCGTCGGGCTGCGTGAGCTCGGCGACCTCACGGACCCAGGAGATCATCTCCTCGTGGCTGGTCGGTGCTACGCCCACATCGATACCCACGTCAGTCACAGCCGCTCCTCATCGAATGTCGAGAACACTCGCATCATGAACGACGAGCCCCAATGGTGACCAATTGGTATAGGCCAATGGTCTAAAACTGTTATGGCGAACCTTCGGAATACCCAGCGCAGCAAGGGATCCCGTCCGTTGAACCACGTGCCTGACAGTGCTCACGTCGTGTTCGTGAGGTCAGGGCCGCGCGACCGCTCCTCCCTGTACAGGGCGTATCCGGCCCCTCGGCGGCCCGTCAGCCCGACACGGCGTGCTGTTCGTCACATTCATAGCCTCACCAGGCAAGATGCACCCCAGGTGCCACCTCGGCCCCATGGTCAGCGCAGGATCGCCACGGGCCCCTTCGCCCCGTGGACCACGGAGTGGCTGACCGAGCCGAGCAGCAGTCCGCGGAACCCGCTGCGGCCGCGGGAGCCGACCACGATCAGGTCGGCCGGGGTGGCCTCCTCCAGCAGCGCCACCACCGGGTGGGCGCGTACGACCCGCTGGACCACGCGCACCCCGGGGTGGCGCAGGCGTGCGGCGTCGACCTCCTCCTCCAGGGAGCCGCGCGCCGCCTCCTCGGCGGTGGAGTCGTCGAACAGCTCGGGAGGGATGGGGCCGGTGGCGGCCGCGAACGCCACCAAGGGCTGCCAGGCGCTGACCGCCACCAGGTCGGTCTCGGCGAAGGCGGCCTGCGCGAAGGCGAACCCCACCGCCCGGCGGCTGGGCTCGGAGCCGTCCACCCCCACGATCACACGGCCGCGGACCCCGTGGGCGAAGGCGTGCTCGTGCGGCATGATCACCACGGGGACGGGCGAGCGGGCGGCGAGTTCGATACCCACGGAGCCCACGAAGGCGGCGACGATTCCCTTGAGGCCGCGCGAGCCTACGACCACGGCCGCGGCACCGGATTCGGCCGCCTCCGCGAGCAGGGCGTCGAGGGGCCGAGCGTAGGACAGGCGCGGCTGGACCTCCAGTTCGGGGAAGAGGCGGGACACCCAGTCCGCGGCCCGCTCCAGGAGGCGCTCGGCACCCGGGGTGTCGGCCTCGCCGGGGGGCACGGGCTCACCGGGCAGGTGGGCGCCGAACGCGCCCACCGGTGTCCTGGCCCCGGCGGACACGACGATCCGAAGCGCCAGCTCGCGCAGCAGCGCCTGCTGCGCGGCCCACTCCAGGGCGTGCCGGCTGGAGTCGGTGCCGTCCACTCCCACGATGAGCCACCGTGTGGTGGCCGCGCCGTCCATCGCGTGCGCCTCTCCCGTCACTCATGGCCCTACCCGGGGCCGTCGGCCCCGCGCGTGTTCCGCACCCCCGCTTCCACCGATCATGGCGCGGGAACACGCACACATGGGTAACAGTGCCACTGCGACTCCGGTGACGTAGGGTCCGGAAATGACGACCGTCCTCCAGCGGAAGCGAGGAACGCGGGTCCCGCGGGCCGCGTCCCATAGGTGTATTAGAGGGGCATTAGAGGGGCCCAGCACAACTGGAGGCGCCATGCCGGACAAGGGCACCGCGAGTCTGCACTGGGACTATCGCGACGGAAGGGTCGCCGCCGTGGCGGCGGCCGTGGTCTACAGCCTGTGGGTCCTGGAGATGGTCCTGCCCGGCGGTGAGACCGTGCGGGCGGCGCCGGGCGAACCGGTCTCGGCGTTCGAGGCGTTCTGGGAGAGCGCCCACCGGATGGCCTCGATCCTGGTCATGGTGGCCGCGGGGCTGGGCCTGTCCCTGGGCGCTCGGGAGACCCGCCGCTGGCTGCTGGTGTCCTGGTGGGCCATGTTCGCCTTCGGCGCCCTGTCTCTGGCCACGTCCCTCATACCGGGCCGGTGCACGGTGTCCACGGACGTGGCGTGCACGGTGGAGGCGCTGGTGGAGGGGGCCGGCGGCCCCGCGACCCTCCAGGCGGTGCTGGCCGTGGCCGCGATGGCCGCGGCGCTGCTGAGCGTGGTGGCGCTGGCGGTGAACCGGTGGCGGCGCGGCGACCGGATGTGGGTGCCGGTGGCGGTCCTGGCCGGGTTCCAGGCCGTGACGGCGGTCGGCGTCCTGGTGGTGTCCTGGGTGTTCGTGTCCTCGGGCACGGGGCAGCCGGGCACCGCGATGGGCACGGCGGAGCGGGCCCACCTGGTGGCGCTCGCGCTGTGGCTGCTGGCCGCCGGGCTCCTGCGCGGACCGTGGCTGCGCACCCCCCGCGCCCGGAGGGCCGCCGCCCCCCGCTGACCCCGCCTCCGTACCGAAACGACTCTGGAAGGACGATTCCCGTGCCCCCGTCCGAGTACCGCTACCAGACGTGGTGTGAGCGAGACGGTGACTCTTGGTCCGTCGACCTGCCCGATCTTCGTATCCACACCTACGGCCGCACGCTCGTCGATGCCGAGGACATGGCCAGGGACGCGGTCGCGGGCGTACTGGAAGTCCCCGTGGAGGACGTCTCCGTCGTACTGCGCTCAGCGGAGGGCGAGGGCTGAGCAGGCCCCGGCGGTCTCAGGTCTTGCGCAGACGGACCCGCTGTACGCGGTGCCGGTCGCCCTTGTACAGGACCAGCGTGGCCCGCCCCCGGGTGGGGATGATGTTCTCCACGAGGTTGATCTCGTTGATGGTGCGCCAGGTGTTGGCGGCGAAGTCCAGGGCCTCGCCCTCGTCGTAGTTGGTCGCCATGTGGTGGAAGTAGGACCGCGGGTCGGCGAACGCGGTACGGCGCAGTTCCCGGAAGCGGTCGAGGTACCAGCCGCGGATGTTCTCGACCTTGGCGTCGACGTAGATGGAGAAGTCGAAGAAGTCGGCGACGGCCAGGCGTCCGGGGATGGCGGGCTGGAGGACGTTGATGCCCTCGACGATGAGGATGTCCGGGCGCGAGACGGTCTGGGTCAGGCCCGGGACGATGTCGTAGGCCAGGTGGGAGTAGACGGGGATGTCGATGCGCTCGGCACCCGCCTTCATCTCCGACACGAACCGCACCAGCGCGCGGCGGTCGTAGCTCTCGGGGAAGCCCTTGCGGCGCATCAGGCCGCGCGACTCCAGCACGGAGTTCGGGTTGAGGAAGTTGTCGGTGCTCACCAGTTCCACGTTGGGGTGGTCGGGCCACTGGGCGAGCAGGGAGCGCAGGAGGCGGGCCGTGGTCGACTTGCCGACGGCGACGCTTCCCGCCACCCCGATGATGAACGGGGAGGGGCGGGCGTCCTCCGCGAGGAACGCGCGCACGGCCGAGTGCCGCTGCTGGGTGGCGCCCACGTAGAGGTTGAGCAGACGCGACAGGGGCAGGTAGATGTCCCGCACGTCCTCCAGGGACGTGGGGTCGGTGGTACCGCGCACGGCGGCCAGGTCGGCCTCGGTCAGCGAGAGCGGCGTGTTGGCCCGCAGGGCGGCCCACTGCTCTCTGTCGAGCTCCACGTACGGCGAGGAGACGCCGTTCTTCGTCGCGTAAGACACGGTTGCCCACCCTAGACGAGGCACCGTCGCGCTCCGCGCAGCCGGGTACCCCTAGTTTCGGATCTTGCGTGAACTGGGGAGGGAACGTGAGTGAAACCATACGTTCACGTCCGTGTCGCCGAAGGTTTTTTCGGTGGCCCGGAAGCACAGAACGGTGTTCCACTCCACACCCCCACACCTCCCCCACCTGCGCGGTCTACCCCTGATACACCAAATGGTCTATACCGTTACCTGGGAAAACATCCATTGGTATGAGGTACTGGTTGGTCGATTTACTGTCCGGTTTCACCTAGTCTTGCGCCCATGTGCGGAATCGTGGGCTACGTCGGGCCGCAACCGGCGCTGGATGTCGTCGTGAACGGCCTCGCGAGGCTGGAGTACCGCGGATACGACTCCGCGGGTGTCGCCGTGCAGGGCGGGGGCGCCCTGCACACGGAGAAGCGGGCGGGCAAGCTCGCCAACCTGCGCCAGGCGCTGGAGAACCATCCGGTGGAGGGCGACGGCGCGGGGATCGGCCACACGCGCTGGGCGACGCACGGTGCGCCCAACGACGTCAACGCCCACCCCCACGTGGACAACGACCACCGGCTCGCCGTGGTGCACAACGGCATCATCGAGAACTTCGCCGCGCTGCGCGAGGAGCTTGAGGAGGCGGGCTGCAAGTTCGTCTCCGAGACGGACACCGAGGTGGCGGCCCACCTGCTCAGCACCGAGCTGAAGCGGCGCGGCGACCGCGACCTGGCCGCCGCGATGCGCGCCGTGTGCCGCCGTCTGGAGGGCGCCTTCACCCTCGTGGCGACCTCGGTGGAGGACCCCGGCCTGGTGGTCGCCGCCCGCCGCAACTCCCCGCTGGTCGTCGGCCGCGGCGAGGGCGAGAACTTCCTGGCCAGCGACGTCGCGGCGTTCATCGCCCACACGCGCGAGGCCGTCGAGCTGGGCCAGGACCAGGTCGTGGAGCTGCGTGCGGACTCCGTGGCGGTCACCGACTACGACGGCGCGCCGGTCGACGTGAACGAGTACCACGTGGACTGGGACGCCTCCGCCGCCGAGAAGGGCGGCTACGAGTACTTCATGCTCAAGGAGATCGTGGAGCAGCCGCGCGCGGTCGCCGACACCCTGCTGGGCCGGGTGACCGCCGACGGGCGGCTGGCCCTGGACGAGATGCGCCTGACCCCGCAGCAACTGCGCACCGTCGAGAAGATCGTCATCATCGCGTGCGGCACGTCCTACCACGCCGGCCTCATCGCCAAGTACGCCATCGAGCACTGGTGCCGGATCCCGTGCGAGGTCGAGGTGGCCAGCGAGTTCCGCTACCGCGACCCGATCCTGGACCAGCAGACCCTGGTCATCGCCATTTCCCAGTCCGGCGAGAGCATGGACACGCTGATGGCGGTGCGCTACGCCCGCGAGCAGCGCGCCCGGGTCCTGGCGATCTGCAACGTGAACGGTTCCACGATCCCGCGCGAGTCCGACGGCGTGCTGTACACGCACGCGGGCCCGGAGGTCGGCGTGGCCGCCACGAAGACCTTCCTCACCCAGTTGGCCGCCTGCTATCTGGTCGGCCTGTATCTGGCACAGGTGCGCAGGATGAAGTTCGACGACGAGATCGACGCGGTGATCGGGCAGCTCGCCACCATGCCGGACCAGGTCGAGCGGGTCCTGGACACGGTGGAGCCGGTGCGCGAGCTGGCGCGGTCCCTGGCCGACGCCCGCACGGTGCTGTTCCTGGGCCGCCACGTGGGCTACCCGGTGGCCCTGGAGGGCGCGCTCAAGCTCAAGGAGCTGGCGTACATGCACGCGGAGGCGTTCGCCGCCGGCGAGCTCAAGCACGGACCGATCGCGCTCATCGAGGAGGGCCTGCCGGTGGTCGTGGTGGTGCCCTCGCCCAAGGGCCGCGGGGTGCTGCACGACAAGATCGTGTCGAACATCCAGGAGGTGCGCGCCCGCGGCGCCCGCACGATCGTCATCGCCGAGGAGGGCGACGAGTCGGTGCGGCCCTACTCCGACACGCTCATCGAGATCCCCGCGGTACCGACCCTGTTGCAGCCGATCGTGTCGACGATCCCGATGCAGGTGTTCGCGTGCGAGCTGGCGCTGGCCAAGGGCAACGACGTGGACCAGCCGCGCAACCTGGCCAAGAGCGTGACCGTCGAATAGCGGTTTCCGAGCCTGAGGGGCGTGTCCGGGCCTCCCCGGCGCGCCCCTCACGCGTGAGCGCCCGGCGGCCTCAGCGGGGCTCGGAGACGGCGCGGTCGTGCGCCGCGCGGGCGGCGGCGACGTCGGCGTGCGTGGGCAGGAGGGGGTGCAGGGACAGTACGTCGAGGATGCGGGTCAACTGGCGCGGTGGGCAGGCCAGGACCAGGTGGTGCCGGGACCGGGTGGCCACACGCTGCGCCGCGAGCAGGGCGTTGACCCCGGAGGCGTCGATGAACTGCACCAGGGACAGGTCCGCGACCGCGCACTCGGTCGACACCGAGGACGACAGTCGGGCGAACACGTGGTCCGCCGTGGCCATGTCGATCTCACCGTCCAGTTCGACGACGGTGGTCCCACCGCAGACGAACCGGCCCCGTTCCGTGTCCAGCACGGTCACGCCACGCTCCCGGGCTCGAAAGGTAAGGAATTCGCTTGTCATGATGCATCGGTCGAATGCCGATATGCAGTGACAGCCTACTCCGCCCGAGCGGTGATGCCGATCCCCCCAGCGGGATGAATGCAGCTTATCCGAGCAAGATAAGGGACGATTTACACATCAGCAGAACAAATCGCCCAGACGACCTTTCCCTCGCCGGGGATCCGCTCCCATCCCCATTCACTGCTGAAAGCGCTGACCAGGCCCAGTCCGCGGCCCGACTCCGCGAAGTGGTGGGCGTCGACCCGCACGGGGCCCCGCTCGTCGGTGTCAGCGACCATGCACACCACCTGACGCGACAGAGCCAGCCGCCTCAACTGCACCAGGACCGGGGCCGCCAGCAGTGAACGCCCCCCGGGGACCGCGTGCCGGCACGAGTTGCCGACGAACTCGGAGATGATCAGCCGCAGATCCTCGGCGACGCCCCGCATCCCCCACTCCGCGGCGGCCTCGGCCGCGAGAGCGCGTGCCCCGCGGACCGAGTCGGGGGTGGACGCGAACGCCCGAGCCACGACCTCGGGCGTTCGCGCGTACTCCCCCACGCCGATCCGGCCCAGCGCGGCCTCCCACCATCCTCCGAGAACGGCACCGGACGCCTCCACCAGTGGTGGACGGCTCCAGGATGCCCCGGTGTCGGCTTCCGAAGGCACCAGCTCTGCGTTCATCACGGTCCTCACGATGTGATGTCGGGTCACGCGGCCAGATCCGACACAGTGAGCGTTCCTTACATTTGTAAGTTACGTATGCACGTGCAGATCAACGTTGGCCAAGACTATAGGACGAAGAGGGTCAAACGGTAGATCCTCTGGCCACGAATTCACCGACAAGCACAAGTGATGACACGCGGACCACTGACTCCGGGCCGCCGCAAAACGAGAATCGTTCCCCCCTGTTCACACTTTTGCGATCTCGGTATACTGGGCCGCCCGCGACCTCAGGAGCCGCTAACTGAGCCGTCGCGAGCTCAGAAGCCGCTACAGGGAGGGCGACGTGGCCGGCGACCAGGCCTTGAAACTGCAGGTCACCCAGGATTTTCTGGCCAATTCCAGCGGTGGACCCACCGTGCTGCGCATTCTCCTGGGCGGCCAACTGCGCAGGCTCCGCCAGGAGAAGAGGATCTCCCGCGAGGACGCCGGGTACGCCATCCGCGCCTCGCACGCCAAGATCAGCAGGATGGAGCTCGGCCAGGTCAGCTTCAAACCGCGGGACGTGGACGATCTGCTGCGGCTGTACGGGGTGGAGGACCCCAAGCAGCGCGAGGCCCTCCTCGGCCTCGTCTCCAGCGCCAACGCCCAGGGGTGGTGGCACAGGTACGGCGACGTCCTCCCCGACTGGTTCGGCATCTACGTCGGGCTGGAGGAGGCGGCCTCGGGCATCCGCACCTACGAGGTCCAGTTCGTGCCGGGCCTGCTCCAGAGCGAGGGCTACGCCCGGTCGGTGATCCGCCTGTCGAGCACGGCCACGGCCTCGGAGGACATCGACCACAGGGTCGAGATGCGCATGCGTCGCCAGCACCGCTTCACCACGCCGGGGGCGCCCCGCCTGTGGGCCGTCATCGACGAGGCGGTCCTGCACCGGCCCTACGGCTCCCCGGAGGTCATGCGCGGGCAGATCGAGCACCTCATCGAGATGGGCAGGCTGCCCAACATCACCATCCAGGTGGCCACCTTCGCGATGGGCGGCCACCCCGCGGCCGGTGGCCCCTTCAGCATCCTGCGCTTCCCCACCCCGCAACTGCCGGACGTGGTCTACCTGGAGCAGTTGAACAGCGCCCTGTACTTCGACAAGTACAGCGACACCCACGGCTACGCGCTGACGATGGACAACCTCGCCACCCAGGCCCCGCGGCCCGAGGAGACGGAGGACATCCTGCGGGAGTTCCTCTCCCGCTACAGCGGCTGACGCGCCCCACCGCACCCCGCGGCCCCCGCCCACGGCGGGGGCCGTTCTCGTGCGCGTTCGGACGGGCACCCGAGGTGACCGGACCCGTGCACGGCACCCGCCTGTGTGACACCGCCGCCGGGCCAGGGGTTCGGAATTGGCCTTGTTCGGCCACGGAACGAGAACGATCGCCCCGCCCGAGCACACTCGGCACTCGGTTCCACCATGTGTGACATGCGACGAAGTGTTCGCATCACGCCCGGTTCTCTGCCATGTACTTACCGATGTAAGCACATATGCACGTGCATGGGATACGCTTTGGCCTCGTAGCAGGGACGCGGATGCCTTGAGGGGCCGCGCTTCCCGGGCCGCGGGCGGCATCTGGACGACCGCGTAAGGACACCCCCGCTCACACGTCCGCCGAAGCTCCAGGAGGTTGAATTGCACTCGATCTACAACGGCGTCCCCGCCGACCGCCTGCCGAAGGTCGCATGGACGAAGAGCAGTTGGAGCAACCCCAACGGCAACTGCGTCGAGGTGGCCACACTGCCGGGCGGTGACATCGCGGTGCGCAACTCCCGCGACCCCCAGGGGCCCGCGCTCGTCTACACGCCCGCCGAGATCGAGGCCTTCGTCATGGGAGCCAAGACCGGGGAGTTCGACGCCCTGCTCACCTGAGGCCGCTCCCGTACCGGACGCGCCCTCCCGAGCCACCCAGGGGCGTGCCCGACCCGTCGGCCGCCGACCCATCCCACTCCCCGGCGGCCCCGGCCCCGCGGCACGCGAGGAGCCCGGCACCGCACCGGTGCCGGGCTCCGTGGTCTTCGCTGGTGTGCGCCTACAGGCGGGTGGGATCGACCACCGCGCCGCCGGCTCCGACGGGCGGCGCGTCCTCCCACGGGAAGTGGGTCGCCCCGAGCGCGGGCTTGAGGTCGAACAGCCACGCGGCCTTCTCGTCGTACTTGGCGAAGAAGGGCTTGCCCACCAGTTCGGCGTCGCGGGCCTGGATGAAGTGCAGGACGAACAGCTTCTCGCCCCCCACCTCGACCACCCCGTCCACGCACACCTTGCCCGGTGTCGCCGACATCGACGGACCCCGCACCGTACGCGCCAGACCGGACACGTTCTTGTACGCGCCCTGGAAGATCTCGTAGGCCTCGGCCAGGGGCACCGCGAAGTAGTCCTGCGGGCCCGTGTCGCGCTCGACGAACATGTAGTAGGGGACCATCCCGTGGCGCAGGTGGGTGCGCCACATGCTCTCCCACGTGGCCGAGTCGTCGTTGATGGTGCGGATCAGCGGCGCCTGGGTCCGGATGACCGCCCCCGTGTTCCGGATGCGGCGCACGGCCTCCTGCACCAGCTCCGGAGCCATCTCGTTGGGGTGCGAGAAGTGGGCCATGAACGCGAGGTTCTTGCCCGAGGCGACGACCTTCTCGAACAGGCGCAGGGTGTCGTCGGCGTCGGGGTCGGTCACGAAGCGCTGCGGCCAGTAGGCGAGCGCCTTCGTCCCGATACGGATGGCCTCCAGGTGCTCGATCTCCAGCAGCGGCTCGATGTACCGGGAGATCACGCCCTCACCCATGATCATGGGGTCGCCGCCGGTGAAGAGGACGCTGGTGACCTCGGGGTGGGACTTGACGTACTCGACGAGCTGGTCGATGTCGCTGGAGGCGAACTTCAGGTCCGCGTCACCGACGAACTGGGCCCAGCGGAAGCAGTAGGTGCAGTACGCGTGGCACGTCTGCCCCTGCTTCGGGAAGAAGAGCACCGTCTCCTTGTACTTGTGCTGGACACCCGGGATCGGCTCCTCGTTGCCGGCCTTGGGGACGTTGAGCTCCATCTGGCCCGCCGGGTGCGGGTTGAGCTCGGCTCGGATCCCGTTGGCAGCTTCGTTGAGCTCCTTGCGGGAGGCACCGGAGCGGATCAGATCGGCGATCCTGGCGACATCGCCGGAGGGCAGCATGTCGGCCTGTGGAAAGACGAGTCGGTAGATCGGGTCGTCGGGCGCGGCATCCCAGTCGATGAGCTCGTCGACGACGTAGCTGTTGACCCGGAACGGCAGCACGGTGGCCACCGCCTGCACGGCCAGCCGCTCGTCTGCGGCGAGTCCTGCTCGCGCCGTGAGCTCGTCGAGGTGTTTCGTCGTGTAGGCACGAAACCGACGTCCGGCGGACGGGGACAGTGCCGCGTCTGGCGTTACGCTCACGCCTCTCCTCTCCTACATGTCAGCAGGGCCGCGCCGTGCGGTGGCGCGGGCAGCCCTGACCGGGCGGTTCCGGTTCACGGGTCACCGGCGGACCGCCTTGCATACGGAAAACTGTGTGATGATCACACCGGTCCGGTGATCTTGTCGGAAGACCGCACCAAGGGCCGGGTATACCCCCTATCAGGGGCTTTATACCCATCGGGTACTCGGCACGCACGATACCCGGCACTGAGAACCAGACATGCAGCCATCATCTTCGCATGGCACTACGTACATCCCCAACCAAGACCTCGGAACCCGATAACGTGGCCGGGGCCGACCACACCAGGTCGGACCCGTGTTCCCCGCAGGCTCCGAGGCACCGCGGGGCCGGGCCGGACGCCCGTCCGCGGCCACCCGACCACCGCACCCACCCGTGAAGGGCACTCGAGTTGAGCGGTACATCCGACGCGGACACACCCGACACGACCGCCCCGGCACCCGCGGCCCCGCCGATGATCGCGGTGGACGCCATGGGCGGCGACCACGCCCCCGAGGAGATCGTCAGGGGCGCCGTGCTGGCCGTGCGGGAACTGGGCCTGCGCGTCGTCCTGATCGGGCGGCGGTCGCAGATCGCGGAGATCCTCGCCCGGGAGGACGCTCTGAAGGAGGTGCCCGTCGTGCACGCCGAGGACAGCCTGGCCATGCACGAGGGGGCCCTGGCCAGTTGGCGGCGGCCCCGCTCCAGCGCCGCCGTCGCCTGCCGCCTGATCCGGCGCGGCGACGCCGACGCCCTGGTCTCGGCCGGGTCCACCGGCGGCGTCGTGGCCACCTCCACGGTGCGGCTGCGCACACAGCCGGGGGTGCTGCGCCCCGCGCTGGCCGTCCCCCTCCCCACGGGAGAGACCCCGACGATCCTGGTGGACGCGGGCGCCAACGCCGACGCCAAACCGGAGATGCTCGTCCAGTTCGCCCACCTGGGGTGCGCCTACGCACAGACCGCCTTCGGCGTCGAGCAGCCGCGTGTGGGACTGCTCACCATCGGCTCGGAGCCGGGCAAGGGCAACAAACTGACCCGCCGGGCGGCGGAACTGCTGACGGCCGCCTCCGACGACGACTCCCGGTCCCTGGACTTCCGCGGCAACATCGAGGGCCACGACCTCATGTCCCGAGCGGTGGACGTGGTGGTGGCCGACGGGCACACCGGGAACGTGGCCCTGAAGACGGTCGAGGGCACCGCGGCGTTCACCATGGCGGCACTGCGCGAGGCGTTCACGTCGTCGTGGAGCGCCAAGGCGGGCGCACTGCTCCAGCGCAAGGCGCTGGGCGAACTGCGCGCCCGCCTGGACAGCGAGACCTACGGCGGCGCCGCCCTCCTGGGGCTCAACGGCACCGTGGTGATCGCCCACGGCGCTAGCCGGGCCCGGGGCGTCGCACGCGCCTGCCAGTTGGCGCACGACCTGGCGGCGGGCCGCGTCGGCGAGCGGATCCGCCGCCGCGTGCAGCACCGGCCGCCGAGCTGGCTGCACCGGCTCGCCCAACCCGAGGAGCGCTGAGCCCGGACCGCGCGGGGGACGCCGCCCCGGCCGCGGTACTACTACACCAGGGCCGCCGGCCTCAGGGCGGAGGCGACCGCGACGGCCGTCGCCAGCGGGTGGTCCGCCGGGCGGCCGAGGACGGCTTCGAGATCCGGTCCGCCCTCGCCCAGGAAGCCGTGCCGGACGGCGCTGGCGATCGAGAGGAGCATGGGGGGCTGGAACGGCAGCAGCCCCGGTGTCTCCTCAAGGAGCCTGCGGCGGTACTCCTCCAGGCCGACCACGGTGTGGGGCACCCCCAGTTCCCGCGCCAGATCCGCCGCCGTGACCGGCGTGCCGACGAGGTCGTAGACGCGCCCGGCGTGCCGTGCCGGATCCGAGGCGACGACGGCCGCGACCTCGGCCAGGTCCGTGCGGGTGACCGCGGCCACCGCACCGTCGCCGAAGGCGGTCTCCACACCGTCCCCGGTCCACATCGGCAGCGCGCCGAGGAGCTCCGCGTACAGGCCGTTGCGCAGGACGGTGTGCGGCAGACCGCTCGCACGCAGCAGCCGCTCGGTGGCGCGGTGCGCGAGCGCGAACCCGAGGTGGTCCCCGGCGCCGGTCAGGCTCGTGTAGACGACGTGCCCGACACCGTCGCGGACCGCCGCGTCGATCACGGCGGCGTGCCGTGCGACGACGCGGTCGTCCTCGGCGTACCCGGCGGAGACCAGCACCAAGACCGACACGCCGGTGAGGTCGAGGCTCGCGGGGTCGTCGAAGTCGAGGCGACGCACCCCCTCGGACGGCGTACGGCTGCCTCCGGCCGCGACGGCGCCCCGATCGCGCAGCGCGGCCAGCACGGCCCCGCCGAGGTTGCCCTGTACTCCGGTCACCAGAATCATGTCGGTCACGGCCTTCCGCAGTGGTTCGTATCGGTCACTACGGTTGATCCTGGACCCCCCGTTCACCTGCGACAAGAAGGCAGTTTCATGTCACCCACGCACATCCGTGTCACCGCCGAGCCCGCCGAACTCGATCCCTGCGGCCGCGAGGAGCACCCGGACTGCGGTATCCGCGACGTCATGGACCGCATGGGCGAGAAGTGGTCGGTGCTGGTGATCGTGGAACTCGCCGGCGGGCCGCGCCGATTCCGGGAGCTACAGCGGGCGATCGACGGCATCTCCCAGCGCATGCTCACCCTGACCGTGCGCAGGCTGGAACGCGACGGGCTCGTGCTCCGCACCGTGTACCCGACCGTCCCCGCACAGGTCGACTACCGCCTGACCGAGACCGGAGCCAGTCTGACCCACCTGGTCAGGGCACTCGCCGACTGGTCCCTCACGCACCGTGACACCATCAGCGAGTCGCGGCGGCGCTATGACAGCGCCCACCCCGGCCACGGCGTGCGCTAGCGGGACACCGCGGCCACGGCCCGGACCGCGCGGGGGACGCCGCCCCGCACCGCAAGCCGGGCCGGAAAGCACGGTCCGGTCGGTACGCTTGGGGCATGGCCGACCCGCAGGAAGTACTCTCGCGACGGGTCCAGTCCGCCCTCGGCGCCGCCTTCGGCCCCGAGTTCGCCGACACCGACCCCGTCATCCGCCCGTCCCAGTTCGCCGACTACCAGGCGAACGCCGCACTGGCCCTGGCCAAGCGCCTGGGCCGAAAGCCGCGCGAGGTGTCCGCGGCGATCATGGAGCACCTGGACGTGGCCGACGTCTGCGACGGCGTCGAGGTCAGCGGGCCCGGCTTCATCAACCTGACCCTGCGCGACGACTGGATCGCCGGACAGGCCCGCGCCCTGCTCGACGACCCCCGCCTGGGCGTACCCGAACAGGACGCGCTCAACATCCCGCTCGACTACTCCGCGCCCAACGTGGCCAAGGAGATGCACGTCGGTCACCTGCGCACGACCGTGGTCGGCGACTCCCTGGCCCGCACCCTGGAGTTCCTGGGCCACAACGTCGTCCGCCAGAACCACATCGGCGACTGGGGCACCCCGTTCGGCATGCTCATCGAGCACCTGCTGGAGGTCGGCGAGGCCTCCGACGAGGCCCGCCTGGTCACCACCGACCCCAACGCCTTCTACCAGGCGGCGCGGGCCAAGTTCGACTCATCCGGCCCCGGCGCCGACGACTTCGCCGCGCGCGCCCGCCGCCGCGTGGTGGCGCTCCAGGGCGGCGACGAGGACTCCCTGCGGCTGTGGCGCGAGCTGGTCGGCCTGTCCCGGGCCTACTTCAACAAGGTCTACTCCACGCTCAAGGTGACCCTCACCGACGACGACCTGGCCGGGGAGAGCACCTACAACCACATGCTCGCCGACGTGTGCGACGAGCTGGAGGCCAAGGGCATCGCCGAGGTCAGCGACGGCGCCCTGTGCGTGTTCCTCGACGAGTTCACCGGCCGCGAGGACAAACCGGTGCCGCTCATCGTCCGTAAGAGCGACGGCGGCTACGGCTACGCCACCACCGACCTGGCCACCGTCCGCCACCGCGTGGACGACCTCAAGGCCGACCGCATCGTGTACGTGGTCGGCGCCCCACAGGCCCTGCACTTCAAGATGGTGTGGGCGGCGGCGCGCGAGGCGGGCTGGCTGCCCGAGCACGTGGAGACCGTCCACGTGCAGATCGGCAACGTGCTGGGCTCCGACGGCAAGATCCTGCGCACCCGCAGCGGCGCGTCGATCCGGCTGATGGCGCTGCTTGAGGAGGCCGTGGAGCGCGCCTCGGCGGTCGTCGCCCAGAGCCGCCCCGACCTGGACGAGGCGGAGCGGGCCGCGATCGCCGAGATGGTCGGCATCGGCGCGGTCAAGTACGCGGACCTGTCGGTCTCCCACGACACCGAGTACACGTTCGACTTCGACCGCATGCTGGCGCTGACCGGCAACACCGGGCCCTACCTCCAGTACGCGCAGGCGCGGATCCGTTCGATCTTCCGCAAGGGCGGGCTGGCACCGGAGCAGGCGCGCGGCGCCATCACCGTCGGGGAGCCCGCCGAGCGCGACCTGGCCCTGAAGCTCCTGGCCTTCGGCGGGACCGTGGCGCAGGCGGGCGACCTGCTCCACCCGCACCGACTGTGCGCGTACCTGTTCGACCTCGCCCAGGCCCTCACGGCGTTCTACGAGCACTGCCCGGTGCTCACCGCCGAGACCGACGAGCTGCGCGAGTCGCGGCTGGCGCTGGTCGCGACGGCTCTGCGGGTCCTGGTCCAGGGGCTGGACCTGCTCGGTGTGGAGGCCCCCGAACACATGTAGGGTGCGGGGCGCTCCGCCCGGATCATCCGGCGAGGAGCGCCTCGACCTCGGAACGCGCGGGCATCGACGCGCTCGCCCCCGGCCGCTGCACCGACAGCGCGGCCGCAGCGGCGGCGAAGCGCATGGCCTCCTCCAACGGACGCCCCTCCGCGCGCGCCACGGCGAAGGAACCGCAGTAGGTGTCGCCGGCCGCCGTGGTGTCCACCGGCCGCACCGGGTATGCCGGGACGTGCACCGGTTCGGTGCCGCGCCGCCCGAACAGGGAGCCGTCGCCGCCCAGGGTGAGCAACACCTCCGGCACCCGCTCCAGCAGCGCAGCCAGGGCCGCCTCCGGCTCGGTGCGGCCGGTGAGCGCAGCGGCCTCGTGCTGGTTGGGCACCAGCACGTCCACGCACTCCAGCAGTGCGTCGGGCAGCTCGCGGACGGGGGCCGGGGTCAGATGGACGGGCACGCCCAGGGCGGCACCGGTGCGCGCCGCGGACACGACCGCCGCCATCGGCAGTTCGAGCTGGAGCAGCAGGGCGGCGGCGCCCTCGATGGTCCGCGCGTCGCCGTCCGAGACGGCGCGCACCCCGCCGTTGGCGCCCGGGACCACGATGATCCGGTTGTCGCCGCCGCCGTCCACGGCGATGTGCGCCACCCCGGAGGGTCCGGGCACCGTGCGCAGGCCGGACACGTCGATCCCGCTGTCGACGAGGCTGTCGCGCAGCCGGTCCCCGAAGGCGTCGTCGCCGACCGCGCCGAGGAAGGCCGTGCGGGCGCCCGCGCGGGCGGCGGCGGCGGCCTGGTTGGCGCCCTTGCCGCCGGGCACCTGGCGGAACTCCGTTCCGGTGACGGTCTCACCGGCGGAGGGCACCCGGTCTGCGTAGGCCACCAGGTCCATGTTCACGCTGCCGAACACGGCGATCCGCGGCGCGCTCACACGTCGGTCCCCGCCCCGTCGCCGTCCAGTTCGACGATCACCGGGGCGTGGTCGGAGGCGCCCTTGCCCTTGCGTTCCTCGCGGTCGATGCGGGCGTCGGTGACCCTGGCGCGCAGTGCCGGGGAGGCGAGCACGAAGTCGATGCGCATGCCCTTGCGCTTGGGGAAGGACAGCGCCTTGTAGTCCCAGTAGGTGTACACGCCCGGCCCTGGGGCGTACTCGCGGACCACCTCGTCGAACCCGGCCCCGACCAGGGCGCGGAAGGCCGCCCGCTCGGGTGCGGTGACGTGCGTCCTCCCCTCGAACTCGGCCATGTCCCACACGTCGTCGTCCTGGGGCGCGATGTTGAAGTCGCCCACGAGGGCGATCGGCACGTCCGGGTCGGCGGCCAGGTCGGCGGCGGAGGCCTCGCGCAGCGCCTCCAGCCAGCGCAGTTTGTAGGCGTAGTGGGGGTGGTCGATCTCTCGGCCGTTGGGCACGTACAGGCTCCACACCCGCACCCCGCCGCACAGGGCGCCGATCGCCCGCGCCTCGACCTCCTCGGGGTCCCCGTACCCGGGCTGGCCGGGGAAGCCTTTGCGGACGTCCTCCAGACCGACGCGGGAGGCGATCGCGACACCGTTCCACTGGGAGAGGCCGAAGTGCGCCACCTCGTAGCCGCGGTCGGTGAAGACGGAGGCGGGGAACTGGTGGTCCCGGGCCTTGGTCTCCTGGACGGCGAGGACGTCGACGTCACTTCGGTCCAGCCACGCACCGATCCGCTCGGCCCTGGCCCGGGCGCTGTTCACATTCCATGTCGCGATACGCACAGGGCAAGGCTAGGGCATGGCACCGACACCCGCCCCGGACAAGGGGAAACCCTGGTGCGGCCGTCCTCCGCACCAGGGTCGTGCGACCCCCGGCGCACATGCGCCCTGCGTCGCGACTTCTTGGACGTGCCAACCCCCCTGAGGGTTCGCACGCCGCCAAGGTTTTCTCTGAAAGAGCCGCTGAACAGGCCACATACCGGATCGGCGGGGGTCAGACACCACCACTCAGGGTAAGAGTCCGCACACGGGAAGCCACCGGACCCGTGCGACCCTTTTCCTCGACGAGGTGATCCGCCATGCCGACCACCGAACCCGGCACCACCCCCGCCCACACGTCCGACGTGGACGAGCGGCGGGCGCGCGCCACGGCGGAACAGGCCCGTGAGCGCGAGTGGACCCGGCCGAGCTTCGCCAAGGAGCTCTACCTGGGGCGGCTCCGCCTGGACCTGATCCACCCCCTCACCTCACCCGACGAGACCGTCGCGGCGGCCGGGGACGCCTTCCTCGCGCGGCTCCGTGAACTCTGCGGGCGGATCGACCCCCAGCGCATCGAACGCGACGAGCGCATCCCCGACGAGGTCGTCGACGGCCTGCGCGGGATCGGCGCGTTCGGCATGAAGATCCCCGTCGAGTACGGCGGCCTCGGTCTGGGCCAGCTCCACTACAACCGCGCCCTGACCATGATCGGATCGCTGTCCCCCGCGATCGGCGCCCTGCTCTCCGCACACCAGTCGATCGGTGTCCCCCAACCCGTCTCGATGTTCGGCACCGAGGAGCAGAAACGGGCCTTCCTCCCGCGCTGCGCCCGCGGCGACATCAGCGCCTTCCTGCTCACCGAACCGGACGTCGGCAGCGATCCGGCGCGTCTGCGCACCACCGCCACCCCCACCGACGACGGCGGCGGGTACGTCCTCG
Organism: Nocardiopsis sp. LOL_012; assembly: GCF_048060475.1. NCBI lineage: Bacteria > Bacillati > Actinomycetota > Actinomycetes > Streptosporangiales > Nocardiopsidaceae > Nocardiopsis > Nocardiopsis sp. LOL_012. The sequence continues at coordinate 19,549 of NZ_JBHMIV010000006.1, forward strand.
ACGGGGTCAAACTGTGGACCACCAACGGTGTGGTCGCCGACCTCCTGATCGTCATGGCGCGTGTGCCCCGGCGGCCCGGACACCGGGGCGGCATCACGGCCTTCGTGGTCGAGGGCGGCTCACCCGGCATCACCGTGGAGCACCGCAACCGGTTCATGGGCCTGCGCGGCATAGAGAACGGCGTCACCCGGCTGCACGGGGTGCGCGTCCCGGCCGCCCACCGCGTCGGTGAGGAGGGCCAGGGGCTGCGGATCGCCCTGTCCACGCTCAACACCGGACGGCTGTCCCTGCCCGCCCTGTGCGTGGGCGCGGGCAAGTGGTCGACCCGGATCGCCCGCGAGTGGTCCCGCGAACGCGTCCAGTGGGGCCGCCCGGTGGGCCGGCACGAGGAGGTCGCCAAGAAGATCTCCTACATCGCCGCCACCACCTACGCCATGGAGGCGATGCTCGAACTCTCCTCCCGGCTCGCCGACGACGGGCACACCGACATCCGGATCGAGGCGGCGATCGCCAAGCTGTGGGCGTCCGAGCACGGCTGCGCCATCGCCGACGAACTCGTCCAGATCCGCGGCGGGCGCGGCTACGAGACCGCCGCGTCCCTGGCGGCGCGCGGCGAACGCGGGATCCCCGCCGAACAGCAGCTCCGCGACCTGCGGATCAACCGGATCTTCGAGGGCTCGACCGAGATCATGCACCTGTTCATCGCGCGCGAGGCGGTGGACGCGCACCTGTCGGTGGCGGGCGACCTCATCGACCCGGACACCGAGCGCGCGGACAAGGCGCGGGCCCTGGCCAGGGCGGGCGGGTTCTACGCCTCGTGGCTGCCCACCCTGCTCGTGGGCCGCGGACAGCGGCCGTCCGCGTTCGCCGGGTTCGGCCCGCTCGCTCCGCACCTGCGCTACGTCGAACGCGCGTCGCGGCGGCTCGCCCGCTCCACGTTCTACGGGATGTCGCGGTGGCAGGGCCGGATGGAGGCCAAGCAGGGCTTCCTCGGCCGGATCGTGGACATCGGCGCGGAGCTGTTCGCGATGAGCGCGGTGGTCGTGCGCGCCCGCCACGACGCCGACGCCCACCACGAGCGCGGTGACACCCCGCTGGAGCTGGCCGACGTGTTCTGCCGCCAGGCGCGGCTGCGCACGAACGCCCTCTTCGAGGGGCTGTGGTCCAACACCGACGAGGTGGACGGCAAGCTTTCCCGCCGCCTGATGGACGGCTCCTACACCTGGTTGGAGGAGGGGGTCCTCGACCCGTCGCTGCCGGGCCCGCTCATCGGCCCGGCCGAGCCCGGCCCGCCGTGGGTCTCGGACCGGCACCGGAGGATGGGCGGAGCGTCGTAGGCGGCGGTTAGCGTGGGCGGATGGCAGAACCCTCCCCGCGCCGCGACGCGCGGCTCTCCCTCGCCCAGGCGCGCCGGACGGCCCTGGCCGCCCAGGGCTTCGCCGACCCGCGCCCCGGCGGCAGGCCCACCCTCACCCACCTGGCACGGGTGGTGCGCAGGGTGGGCATGGTGCAGATCGACAGCGTGAACGTTCTCGCCCGCAGCCAGTACCTGCCGGTGTTCGCCCGGCTAGGCGGCTACGACACCGCCCTGCTGGACCGGGCCGTCACCACTCGCGCGGGCGGGAGCGCCGCCCGCCTGGTGGAGTGCTGGGCGCACGAGGCCAGCCTGGTGCCGCCCGCCACCCGGCAACTGATGCGCTTCCGGATGGAGCGCAACCGCGCCAGCACCGGCCGGGACTGGCGCAACGGCGCCCTGCGGGAGAGTCCGGAGCTGATCAGGGCGGTGCACGAGGAGGTGGCCCGGATCGGCCCGGCCACCGCCCGCGAGGTCGAGGCCGCGATGGCCCACGACGCCCCCCGCACCAAGGAGCACTGGGGCTGGAACTGGTCCGAGGTCAAGCAGTGCCTGGAGTACCTGTTCTGGGTGGGCGACGTCATGGCCGACGGGCGCAACGCCCAGTTCGAGCGCCGCTACGATCTCACCGAACGGGTGCTGCCGGAGGGGTTGCACGGGACCCCGGTGCCCGATCCGGAGGAGGCCCACCGGGAGCTGGTGACGATCGCGGCCCGAGCGCACGGGGTGGCGACCGAGCCTTGCCTACGGGACTACTTCCGGTTGGAGGCCGCGGCGTCCAAGCGCGCCGTGGCCGACCTGGTGGACGCCGGGGAGCTGGTCCCGGTGCGCGTCCAGGGCTGGGAGCGGACCGCCTACCTGCACTCCGGTGCGCGGATCCCGCGCCGGGTGGCGGCGCGCGCCCTGCTCAGCCCGTTCGACTCCCTGGTGTGGACGCGCGGCCGCGCCGAGGAGCTGTTCGGGTTCCGCTACCGGCTGGAGATCTACGTGCCCGCGGCCAAGCGGGTGCACGGCTACTACGTGCTGCCGTTCCTGCTGGGCGACCGGCTGGTGGCGCGGGTGGACCTCAAGGCGGACCGTGCCGCCGGGGTGCTGCTGGCGCGGCGGATCACGCTGGAGGAGGACGCCCCCGCCGAGACCGTGCCCGAACTGGTCGAGGAGCTGTCCGCGATGGCCGCCTGGCTGGGCCTGGAGAGGGGCGTGGGCGGCCCGGCGCTCGGTTAGCGGTGTCCACCCCCGGCCCCTGAGCGGGAGGAGAGCCCGGTCAGTTCGGCGAGACGCGCGGGGTCCGGCATGGCCACTGCCCTCACGCTCAGGGTCCGGCCGGTCCGCCTCCTCTGGTCATCTGCATGGTCCGGTCGGTGCACAGGCGGACGTCGCCTCTGCCGCGAAGGCGCTCGGTGAGCCGCCTGCCACGCGGGTGGGTTCTGCCCCGGCCCTGGGACACGGGGTCCGCCAGAGACGCCCCCGGCCCGCGGCCTCGCGGGTCCTCTCGAAGGCGGTCCCGTCCGGGCGTTCCCGCGGCTCTCCCGAGGTGTCGAGCAGACCCGCCCGGGAGAGCGCGTCCCGCAGTGCCTGCGACTCGTGCGTTGTTCGATCCACGGGAAAAGCCTACGCCCCGGAGTTCCCTCTGCGGGGGCGATCAGCGCATCCCGGAGGAGGTCCCACGCCACTCCATCCACCACGCATGAGCAGGCGATTTTGGTTTAAAACGGACTTATCTCACGGCGGGTCGCGGGTCTAGGCTGGAGAGGAGGCGAGAGGGAGCGGCACGCACACCCCGTGCGGTACCGTCCCCGTTCCGCCAAGGCGAGGGGGACGGCCATGACCCGGCTCAAGGCGGCGATGTCGGAAACCGCACTCGAAGCGCTGCGCTCCGGGCTGACCGGCCCCGTGCTCACCCCCGGAGACACCGGTTACGAGGACTCCCGATCCGTCTTCAACAGCATGATCGGCCTGCGCCCGGCCGCCATCGCCCAGTGCGCGAGCGTCGACGACGTGCGCCGCTGTGTCGCGTACGCGCGCGAGGAGGGGAGGGAGATCGCCGTGCGCGGCGGCGGGCACAGCGTCGCGGGCATGGGGCTCACCGACGGCGGCCTGGTCATCGACCTGTGCCGTATGCGCTCGGTGACGGTGGACCCCGAGGCCATGGAGGCCCGGGTCGGCGGGGGCGCCCTCATGCGCGACCTGGACGCGGCCACCGCGCCGTTCGGGCTGGCCACCACGGGCGGCCGGGTCTCGACCACCGGCGTGGCCGGGTTCGCGCTCGGCGGAGGGTCGGGGTGGCTGGAGCGCAAGTTCGGTCTGGCCTGCGACAACCTGCTCGAAGCGGACCTGGTGACCGCCGGGGGCGACCGCGTGCGCGCCTCGGCGGGAGAGAACCCGGAGCTGTTCTGGGCGCTGCACGGCGGCGGCGGCAACTTCGGTGTCGCCACCCGGCTGGTCTTCCGCCTCCACCCGCTGCCGAGCTTCTCGCTCGGGCTGCTCCTCTTCCGCCCCGACGACGGCCCCGCCGTGGTCCGCACGTACCGCGACCTGATGGAGCAGGCCCCGGACGAACTCGGTGGCGGCGTCATCTACCTGGTCCCGCAGCCGGAGCCGTTCGTCCCCGACGAGCTGGTCGGCACCCTGGTGTGCGCGGTCGTCCTGTCCTGTGCGGGCGGTGAGCGGATGCTCCGGGACCTGGCCGCTCCGCTCACCCGGATGGGTCCGGCGGCCGGGATGCTCACCGGGATGCCCTACGCGCAGGCGCAGCAGGCCCTGGACGACCCGCCCGGATACCGCAACTACTGGTCGGTGGAGAACATGGACTCGCTGCCGGACGAGTTCATCGAGCGCTTCTGCGCCCGTGCCCACGGGATGCCGATCCCCTCACCGACGCAGCACGTCCTCTTCCCGTTCGGCGGCGCGATGGACCGGCCAAAGACGGACTACCCCGTGCCGTGGCGGCACTCCGCGTGGGCGGTGCACCCGCTGGCGATGTGGGAGGACGCGGCCGGCGACCGGCGCGCCCGCGACTGGGTGCACGGCGTGCGCGAGGACACCGCCCCCTGGCGGACCGGCGACGTCTACCTCAACTTCGTCGGCGACGAGGACTCCGAGCGCGTCGTAGCCGGGCGCGGCCTGGACAACCACCGGCGCCTGACCGAGGTCAAGCGGGAGTTCGACCCGGACAACGTCTTCCACCGCAACCACAACATCCGGCCGGCACCCGCCGGGTGTCGGCCGCCGGAGCCCCGCCGGGGGGCGTGATCCGAAGGAGAACCGTCCGCGTGCGGCCATGCGGCCGCACGCGGAGCGGTAAGGGCCTCAGACCCGTTCGATGATGGTGGTGTTGGCCTGGCCGCCGCCCTCGCACATGGTCTGGAGGCCGTAGCGGCCGCCGGAGCGGTGCAGTTCATTGACCAGCTTGGTCATCAGGATGGTTCCGGTGGCGCCCAGCGGGTGGCCCAGGGCGATGGCGCCGCCGTTGGGGTTGACCTTGGCCGGGTCGGCGCCCAGTTCGTCGATCCAGGACATGGGGACGGGGGCGAAGGCCTCGTTGATCTCGGTGACGTCGATGTCGTCGATGCCCAGCCCGGCCTTGTCCAGCGCGATCCTCGTGGCGGGGATCGGGGCGGTGAGCATGTACACCGGGTCGTCGCCGACCAGGGACAACTGCACGATCCGGGCCAGCGGGGTCAGCCCGTGACGCTCCACCGCGGCCTCGGAGGCGAGCAGGACGGCGCCCGCGCCGACGGAGACCTGGCTGGCCACGGCGGCGGTCAGGTCCCAGCCCTCGCGCAGCGGCTTGAGGCCCGCCATCTTCTCCAGGGTGGTGTCGGCGCGCACGCCCTCGTCCATGGTGACACCGGCCAGCGGGGCGACCTGGTCGTCGAAGCGGCCCTCGACGACGGCCCTGGCCGCACGCTGGTGGCTCTCCAGCGCGAACCTCTCCATGTCCTCGCGCTTGTAGCCCCACTTCTCGGCCATGAGCTGGGCGCCGCGGAACTGGGAGATCTCCTGGGAGCCGTAGCGCTCGGCCCAGCCGTCGCCGAACAGGCTGAGGCCGTGGTCGAGGGCGAACTGGGCGTTGGCACCCATGGGGACCATGCCCATGTTCTCCACGCCGGAGGCCACGACGAGGTCCTGGGTTCCGGACATGACGCCCTGGGCGGCGAAGTGCACGGCCTGCTGGGAGGAGCCGCACTGGCGGTCGATGGTGACGCCGGGGACGGTCTCGGGCAGCCCGGCGGAGAGCCAGGCGGTGCGGGCGATGTCGAGGGCCTGCGGTCCCACCTGGGCGACACAGCCCATGATGACGTCCTCGACCGCGGACGGGTCCACCCCGGTACGGTTCACGAGCTCCTTGAGTACGTGGGCGCCCAGGTCGGCGGGGTGCACGGCGGCCAGCGCGCCCTTCCTGGTTCCGACGGGGGTGCGTACTGCGCCGACGATGTAGGCCTCGGCCACGGGGTCCTCCAAGCACTGGACGGCATCACTGAACCGAACTGTATTCGGTTTTGGCGCGCTGACAAGTGCCCTCCGCGCCGCCTTCGTGTTCCACCGGGTCAGCCGGCCCCGGAGGCTCCCCTCCCCAGGGCCGCGGCGTCCCCTTCGTCCCCCAGGGTGTCCGCGGTCATCCGCTCCAGGGCGGCCACCACCTCTGGGTGCTCCTGCGGCGCGTAGTCGGTCAGCAGGGAGCGCAGTGCCGTGCGCTGGGCGTCGAAGACGCTCCGCGCCGCCCGCACGCCGGCCGGTCCGAGCGCCCAGGCCTCCCCCTCGCCGACCAGGTAGCCCGCCTCCAAGAGCTCCGCGTGGACGGGCTTCCAGCGGTCGGCGGCGATCCCGGACATCCGCGCCAGCTCGTCGGGGCGCAGCGGCCCGGTGACCCCGAGATGGCTCAGCACCCAGCACGCGCGCGGGGAGACCTCCAGCCCGGCGGCCTCGCGCAGGCGCTCGTACATCTGCTCCGCGCCCTCCCTGCCGCATGCCCGGTAGACCTCGCGCTCCACGTGCGCGAGGGCGCTGCGGCCCCCGGAGACCACCGGGGGGACCGACTCGTCCAGGTCGGGGGCGTCGATGGTGGTGCGCAGCGGGATCTGTCTGAGGCACAGCGCGATGGCGAACCCGAGGACCCCGACGGGTACCGCGCACAGGAAGACGACGTCGATCGCGTCGGCGTAGGCCTGGAGGAAGGACGCCTGCGTCTGCGGGGCCAGCCGGTCGAGACCGCGCGGGTCGCTCTCCAGATCGGCGACGCTCACCCCGGCCGGGAGGTCGATCTGGCCGGCGCGCGTGGCGAGGTTGGCGGCCAACCGCCCGGCGAACACCGATCCGAAGACCGCGGTGCCGAACGCCCCTCCCACGGAGCGGAAGAACGTGACGGAGGAGGTGGCGACCCCCAGGTCGCGGTAGGCGGCGGCGTTCTGCGCGACGATGACCACCACCTGCATCACCAGGCCCAGCCCCACCCCGAGGGTGAGGAAGAACAGGCCCATGACCGGGTCGGGGGTGTCCGGGCCGAGGCTGGACATGAGGAGCAGCGCTGCCGTCACCAGCACCATCCCGGCGATGGGGAAGAGCTTGTAGTGCCCGGTGCGGGTGATCAGGTGCCCGCTCCCGAGCGAGGTGAGGAAGAGGCCCAGCACCATCGGCAGCAGGTACAGCCCGGAGGCCGTGGGCGACAGGCCGTGCACCACCTGGAGGAACATGGGGATGAAGGCCAGCGACCCCAGCATGGCGAAGCCGGTGCAGAAACCGAGGGCCATCGACGCGGCGATGATCCGGTTGGTGAACAGGCCGAGCGGCATGACGGGGTCGTCCGCGCGGCGAGCGGTCCACCACCAGCCCGCGCCCAGGACCAGGGCGGCCGCTCCCAGGCCGATGACCTCCGGTGAGGACCAGGGGTAGACGCTGCCGCCCCAGGAGGCCACGAGGGTCACGCACACCGCGGTCGCCGCGAGGAGGACGATCCCGGCGTAGTCGACGCGCTGCCTGCTCCCGGGCCGGACACGGGGCAGGACCAGCAGGACGGCCAGGAACGCCACCAGGCCGATCGGCAGGTTGACGTAGAAGACCCAGCGCCAGGAGAGGTGGTCGACGAAGAACCCGCCCAGCAGCGGGCCCGCCACGCTGGCCACGCCGAAGACCGCGCCGAACCAGCCCTGGTAGCGGCCGCGCTCGCGTGGGGAGACGACGTCGCCGATGATCGCCGACGCCAGCACCATGAGCCCGCCGCCGCCGATGCCCTGGAGCCCCCGGAACAGGATCAACTGGAGCATGCTCTGGGCGGTTCCGCACAGGGCGGACCCGGCGAGGAAGACCGCGATGCAGACGAGGAAGAGGTTCTTGCGGCCGAACTGGTCGCCGAGCTTGCCCCAGAGCGGGGTGCTGGCGGTGACGGCGAGCAGGTAGGCGGTGATCACCCAGGACAGGTGGTTGAGGCCGCCGAGGCCGGACACGATCGTCGGCAGCGCCGTGGAGACGATCGTCTGGTCCAGGGCCGCGAGGAGGACCGTGAGCATGAGCGCGACCATGATCACCGCGATACGGCTCCCGTCGTGCTCCCGGCGCCGACGGCGGCCTCCTCGGATCCCGCCGTGCCCCGCCTCGTCTCGGGCCATGCTCTCCCCCTCGGCTCGGGTGCGCCTCCACCCTAGGAACCGGATGTTCACTGACTTGTCGTGAATCACCAGGATGAACAGGGATTTTGCCCGTGCTTGTCGCCCCGCCTTCTCAACCGAACGTGATTCGGTTAGCGTGTGGGCATCAGGTGATCCCTTTCGCATCCGGAGCAGCGCATGAAGCGGGAAGCATTCGGCCCCGAGCACGACCTCTTCCGCGAGAGCGTGGCCGCGTTCCTCGCCCGCGAGGTCGCCCCCTTCCACGAGGGGTGGGAGCGGGAGGGGATCGTCCCCCGCGAGGTGTGGACGAGGGCCGGCGAGGTCGGCCTGCTCGGCCACGGCGTCCCGGAGGAGTACGGGGGCACGGGGACCGACGACTACCGCTACAACCAGATCGTCAACGAGGAGATCACGGCGGCCCGCGCCAGCGGGCTCGGCATCACCCTCCAGAACGACGTCATGGCGCCCTACATGGTGGGCCTCACCAGCGACGACCAGAAGAGGCGGTGGCTGCCGGGCTTCGCATCCGGCGAACTCATCACCGCCATCGCCATGACCGAGCCCGGGACCGGGAGCGACCTCCAGGGCATCACGACCTCCGCCGTGCGCGAGGGCGACGAGTACGTCCTCAACGGGCAGAAGACCTTCATCACCAACGGCGTCAACGCCGACCTGGTGATCGTGGTCTGCCGGACCGCCCCCGGGGCGGGCGCCCAGGGCTTCTCACTCATCGCCGTGGAGCGGGGCACACCCGGGTTCGAGCGCGGCCGCAACCTCGACAAGATCGGCATGAAGGCGCAGGACACCGCCGAACTGTTCTTCTCCGACGCCCGCGTTCCCGTGGGCAACCTCATCGGCCGGGAAGGGCAGGGTTTCATCCACCTGATGGAGAACCTGCCCCAGGAGCGGCTGTCGATCGCCACGTGCGCGGTCGCGGGCGCCGCGGGGATGCTCCGGCACACCGTCGAGTACTGCAAGGAGCGCACCGCCTTCGGACGACCGATCGGACGTTTCCAGAACTCACGTTTCGTCCTGGCCGAGATAGCCACCGAGGTGGACCTGGGACAGGTGTACGTGGACCGTGCGGTCGCACTGCTCAACCGGGGTGAACTCACCGTCGAGGACGCCGCCATGGCCAAGTGGTGGACCACCGAGATGTGCAACCGGGTCATGGACCGGTGCCTCCAGCTTCACGGCGGGTACGGGTACATGATGGAATACCCCGTGGCGAGGGCATGGCAGGACGCCCGTGTCCAGACGATCTTCGGCGGCACCACCGAGATCATGAAGGAGATCGTGGGACGCGGACTGGGACTGTAGGCTCCGCCGCGTTCGAGTGGCGGACGGGCACCCGGCTCGGACGCCGGACGGAGATCTGAAGAGCCACAGAGGAGACGGCCATGAGCGGCGCGTGGGACGGCCTCATCGTCATGGGGCTGCTGATCGTCCTGCTCGTGATCGGCGTCCGCAAGCTCCGGCCGAAGGTCCACATCCCCTGGACCACCAGCGGGATCGTGGTGTTCTTCATCTTCGTGTGCCTGCTGCTGTGGGCGTGGTCCTGGCGCTGAGCGGGGCGGCCCCTCCTCAGCCGAGCTCCTCGGCGCCGTCCTCGTCCTCACCGCCGTACATCGGCATCTCGAACCAGACCGCCTTGCCGTCCGGCGTGGGGCGCGACCCCCACCGGGCGGCGAGCTGCTCGACCAGGTAGAGGCCGCGGCCGCCCTCGTCGTCGGCGGCGGCACTGCGGATACGGGGCAACCGCAGGTCGTGGTCGAACACCTCCACCCACACGGCGCAGGCGCCGCGCCGCAGCCGCAGGAGGAACTCCTTCTCCGCCGGGTCCTCGGCCGCGTCGGAGGAGGCGACCTCCTCCAGCAGGTCCGTCCAGTCCTCGTCGAACTCGCCGCCGCCCGTGTCGAAGGGCACCTCGGAGTCCAGGACCCCTCCGCCGGTGAACTCGCGGTGCACCGGGTGCGGGGTGGCGTGGATGACGACGTTGGTGACGATCTCCGAGACCAGCAGGCAGGCCAGTTCCGCCTGGTCCCGGTCCATCCCCCACTCCTTGAAGGTGCTGGCCGCCAGGTGGCGCGCCTCGCCCACCGTGGAGGCCTCGGATCTGAACCAGCCCTCTCGCAGCGCCAGTTCGTCGGAGTGCGTGCGCACCACCAGGAGCGCGGTGTCGTCGTCGGCGTCGCCGGGCACACTGTCCAGGGCGGCTTCGGCGATCTGCCGCACGTCCTTGTCCGCGACCTCGGTGACGCCCTCCACCAGGCGCGCCAACGCGCCGACGGTGTCGGGTGCGGCCCCGGGCAGGTGCCGCTCCACCAGGCCGTCGGTGTACATCACCAGGGTGGCGCCGATGGGCAGCGTCAGGTCCGCCTGGTGGTAGACGATGTCCTCGCCGGCTCCGCCGCGGGCGCGCACGCCCAGCATGCGGTCGGTGACCTCCAGTTCGAGGGCCTCCACCGAGTCGGAGGTGACCAGCAGCGGTGGGGCGTGCCCGGCGTTGGCGTAGGACAGTTCCCGGGACCAGGCGTCGTAGACCATGTACAGGCAGCTCACACTGGGGATCCAGGTGCCGCCGCCGTCGTCGTCGGGCTTGCCGAGCTGGCGGACCCACTCGTCGAGTTCCCGGAGGATGTCGGCGGGCTCCCGGTCCGCCTGGGCGAAGGCGCGCAGGGCGGCGCGCAGTTGCCCCATGACCGCCGCCGCGTGCGGGCCCCGGCCCTCGACATCGCCGATGACCAGGCCCACCCGCCCCGCCGAGAGCGGGATGGCGTCGTAGAAGTCGCCGCCGACCTGGGTCTGCACCCCGTAGCCGTGGGCGGACAACGGGCCCGCGGGGAGGTAGTCGTGCGCGATCGTGAGCCCGTCCAGGGGTGGGAAACCGCTCGGCAGCAGGCTCTTCTGGAAGACCAGGGCGGTGGCACGCTCCTCCTCGAACAGCCGGGCGTTGTCGATGGCCAGCGCGACCCGGGAGGCGATGGCGCCCACCAGGTCCCGGTCGAACCCGCCGTAGGTGCTCTTCTGGCGCGGGGAGAGTCCCGACAGGGACAGGGTGAGCACGCCCAGCACCTCACCGCGGGCCCGCAGGGGCGCCGCGATCGCGGAGGTGACCCCGACCTGGCGGGAGACGGTGTCGGCCCGGCCCCCGTAGACGCCGTCGAGGAGGTGGTCGCCGCTGACGACGGTCTCCTGGCGCCGCAGTGCCTGGGTGACGAAGTGGCGTTCGGGGTAGCGGACCTCGTCGCCGACGCCGTACCAGGTGTGTTCCGGGGGTGTCCACCCCTCAGCGTGGACGGACACCTTCCGGATGAGGCGCTCGTGGTCGTAGAGGTCGATGAAGCAGTGGTCGGCGAACTGCGGGACGAGGATGCCGGCCACGCCCTTGACCGTGGAGTCGAACCCCAGGGAGCTGGCCAGGCGAGAGCCGATCCGCTCCAGCAGGCCGTACTGCTCCTCCACCCGGCCGCTGCGCAGCGCTTCGCGCGCGATCAGGGTGATGCCGTCGATCTCGCCGTTCTCGTCGTGCATGGGGACCGCTTGGGCGCGGACGTGGATCCAGGTGGAGTCGCCCTTGAGGACGGCGAACGTGCCCTCCCACGGCTCACCGCGCAGGACCCTGCGCGCCAACTGGGAGGCGTGTTCGCGGTCGGACTCGTGGATGCCGATGTCGAGGAGGGAGAGGCCGACGTAGTCGCGGCCGTCGACGAAACCGAAGAGTTCGCGCGCGAAGGGGTTCCAGTACCGGAGCAGGCTGAACCTGTCGATGACGACGATGGCGATCTGGGCCCGGTCCACCACAGCGGCCGAGGCCAGGGTCCCGCTCTCCCGGAAGGGCTCGCCCCACCGTGTCATCTAGCCGCCACCTCGCCGTCATGAGCTGCGCACATGCCCGCTCCCGGTCACCCGAAACGACCGCACCTTGAAGCGAGCGTAGCAATACCGTCAATGCCCCCGCAGCGCGTTGTGGCGATCCCGATGTGCCACCGCGCGCAAGGGCTTCACGGTTTGGCGACGAAGATGTGCCCGGAGACGTCCGCCGACAGATCGGTGGTACCGGCCTCGCCTCCCGTGACACGGACCCCGCCGTCCAGGGACCGCACCACCACGTCCTGCTCCGGTTGTACCCCGGATCTGCGCAGGGCGAGCATGGTATCGGCGTCCGACTGCAGGACTTCGCTGATGCGCCGGACGGTGACCGTGATGTCCGCAGGTCCGACGGCGTCCGCCATCGGGACGATCGACTCGTCGGTGAACGGCTCGGTCACGTAGTCCTTCAGGCCCAGCTCCTCCAGCCCGGGGATGGGGTTGCCGTGCGGGCACACCGAGGGGCTGTTGAGCAGGCCCACGAGCCGCTCCTCCACCGCTTCGGAGATCACGTGTTCCCATCGGCAGGCCTCGATGTGGACGTCCTCCCAGGGGAGCCCGATGACGTCGACGAGCAGCCGCTCGGCCAGGCGGTGCTTGCGCATGACGTGCGTGGCCAGCCTGCGGCCCTCGTCCGTCATGACCAGGTGCCGGTCGTTCTCGACGCGCAGCAGGCCGTCGCGCTCCATGCGGGCCACGGTCTGGCTCACGGTGGGACCGCTCTGGTGCAGGCGCTCGGCGATCCGGGCGCGCAGCGGGACGATCCCCTCCTCCTCGAGTTCGAAGACCGTCCGGAGGTACATCTCCGTCGTGTCGATCAGCCCGTGTGCTGTCAACTCTCCCCTCCCAAGGCTCTGTGACCGGCGCGCGGGTTACGCCGGGCACGGCGGGTCTCTCACAACACAGGCCGGGGGCACGTGATTCCCAGGGGCCGAGTGGGGACCGGGACGTCCGCAGGACCGCGGGAGCGACCACCGATTACCGTCAGCATATCGCGACGGAACCGGCCCCGTTTTCCCCAGAGTCTCACTATGTGGATACTTCTTCGATCCGTGTCGGCTCTCACGGGGCCAGGCGTTCGGCGCGCCACTCCCCCGCCGCGCCGCGGGTGTAGGCGAACCGGTCGTGCATGCGGTCGGCCCCGCCCTGCCAGAACTCCACCTCCTCCGGCACCAGGCGGTACCCGCCCCAGTAGGACGGGCGGGGCACCTCCCGACCGTCGGCCCACACGTCGTCGAACTCGCGGTAGAGGCGGTCCAGCTCGGCGCGGTCGGCCACCGGCTGCGACTGGCACTCACTCGCCCACGCACCGATCCGGGAACCGCGCGGCCGCGTCGCGAAGTAGCGGTCGTTCTCCTCGTCGGAGAGGCGCACCACCCGCCCGGCCACCATCACCTGGCGGCGCACGGAGTGCCAGGGGAAGACGGCGCAGGCTCGCGGATCGGCGTCCAGTGCCCGGCCCTTGCGCGAGGCGTAGTTGGTGAAGAAGCGTAGTCCGCCGCGGTCGTAGCCCTTCATCAGTACCGTGCGGGCCCTCGGCATGCCCGTGGGCTCGACCGAGGCCAGCACCATGGCGTTGGGTTCGACGACCCCGCGGGCACAGGCCTCCTCGAACCACAGGTGGAACTGGGCCATGGGGTGGTCGGCCAGCCCGGATCGCCGCAAAGGCTCTCCCATGTACGGTTTCCGCAGTTCGGCAGGGTCGTGGTGGTGCACAGACGGCATACTCTCGCGCCGCGCGGCCCCCACGCCACCCGCCCCCACCGGTGGCGGGGAGCCGCTCCGGGAAATCTCGCGCCCTGACCGGCGCGAGCAGGGCTCGGACCACTACGCTGGAGGCCGTGACCGACGACATTCAGATTCCCGCGAACCTGCTGCCCTCCGACGGCCGTTTCGGCAGCGGCCCGTCCAAAGTCCGCCCCGAGCAGTTGGAGGCCCTCCACTCCTCCGGCAGTCGCTACATGGGCACCTCCCACCGGCAGAAGCCGGTCAAGTCCCTGGTGTCCCGGGTGCGCTCGGGTGTGAGCGAGCTCTTCAGCCTCCCCGAGGGCTACGAGGTCGTCCTCGGCAACGGGGGCACGACCGCGTTCTGGGACATCGCCGCCCACGGCCTGCTGCGCTCCAAGTCGCAGCACCTGGCCTTCGGCGAGTTCTCCAGCAAGTTCGCCAAGGTCGCCGAGGGCGCCCCGTGGCTGGAAGCGCCCACCGTCATCGAGACCGAGCCCGGCGGCCACGGCGAGCCGGTCGCCGAGGCCGGCGTGGACGTGTACGCGCTCACCCACAACGAGACCTCCACGGGCGTAGCCGCCCCGATCAAGCGGGTGGCGGGCGCCGACGACGACGCGCTCGTGCTCGTGGACGCCACCAGCGGCGCCGGCGGCCTGCCCGTCGACATCTCCGAGACGGACGTCTACTACTTCGCGCCACAGAAGAGCTTCGCCTCCGACGGCGGCCTGTGGGTGGCGGTCATGTCGCCCAGGGCCCTGGCCCGGGTGGAGGAGATCGCGGCGGCCGACCGCTACATCCCGGAGTTCTTCTCGCTGACCACCGCGGTCGCCAACTCCCGCAAGGACCAGACCTACAACACCCCGGCCGTGGCCACGCTGCTGCTCCTGGCCGAGCAGTTGGAGTGGATGAACTCTCGGGGCGGCCTGAAGTGGACGGTGGAGCGCACGGCGGAGTCGTCGTCGGTCCTCTACGACTGGGCCGAGCGGTCCCCGGTGGCCACGCCCTTCGTCACCGACCCCGCCCAGCGGTCCCAGGTGGTGGGCACCATCGACTTCAGCGACGACGTGGACGCCGCCGCGATCGCCAGGGTGCTGCGCGCCAACGGGGTCGTCGACACCGAGCCCTACCGCAAGCTGGGTCGCAACCAACTGCGCGTCGCCATGTTCCCCGCCGTGGAGCCCGGCGACGTCAAGGCGCTGACCGAGTGCGTCGACTTCGTCCTGGACAAGCTGTCCTGACCCGATCGCCGCACCGAGGGGCCGGTCCGGACGGGCCGGCCCCTTCGCGTCCGTGGCGGCGCGCCCGCTGGGGGACAATGGGGGGCGCGGCCCTCCCCGGTTCCCCCGAAGGGCCGTGCCGCCACCGCACGCACTCCAGGACGGTTCGACCTTGCGCAGGAACAAGAAGGAACTCCCGATCACGATCATCTCGCACCGGGGCGCCTCGGGTCACCGGCCGGAGCACACCCTGGCCTCCTACGAGCTGGGGGCCCGGCACGGGGGCGACTTCATCGAGATGGACCTGGTGGCCACCAGGGACGGCCGTCTGATCTGCCGCCACGAGCAGGAGATCGGGCACACCACGGACGTGGCCGACCGCCCCGAGTTCGCCGACCGCCGTACCACTCGGACCATCGACGGCCGCGAGGCGGAGGGGTTCTTCGCCCAGGACTTCACCCTGGCCGAGATCAAGACCCTGCGGGCGGTGGAGCGGCTCCGGGACGTGCGCTCGGAGAACACGGCCATGGACGGGGTCTACGGGGTCCCGACCCTGGAGGAGGTCATCGAACTGGCGCTGTCCCTGACCAAGGAGCTAGGGCGCCCGATCGGGATCTACCCGGAGACCAAGCACCCCGCCTACCACGCCTCCCAGGGCCTGGAGCTGGAACCGCTCCTCATCGCGGCGCTGCGTGAGGCCGGTCTCACCGGCGACGAGCCGAAGGTGCCGGTATTCCTCCAGTCCTTCGAGGCGGAGAGCCTGCGCAAACTCGCTGAGACCGGGCTGCGGCTCGTCTACCTCATGGGCCCCGGGGAGCCGTGGCGGCCCTACACCACCCCGGAGGGCCTGGCGGAGGTGGCCGCGTTCGCCCACGCGATCGGCCCGGACAAGAACCTGGTGGTGCCGGTGACCGGGGACGGCGAACTGGATGAGCCGACGCCGCTGGTGGCGGACGCGCACGAGGCCGGGCTGCTGGTCCACCCCTACACGTTCCGCAGCGAGAACCACTTCCTGCCCGAGAGCCTGCGCTCGCCGGGCGAGCCCGCCGACTACGGGGGCTTCGCCGCCGAGTACGAGGCCTTCTTCGAGGCGGGCGTGGACGGGGTGTTCACCGACTTCTCCCGGCACGCCTTCCTGGCCCGCGAGCACTTCCTCCTCGGCGACCAGGGCTGACGCCGGTCACTGGACGTCGAACTCGTTGCCCTCGGGATCGAGCATCGTGACCAGCGAGACGCCGGGCTCCTCCACCGCGCGCACCGCCGTCGCACCGAGCGCCTCCAGCCTCCGGACGGTCTCCGCCCGGCGCTCGGGGCCGATGTGCAGGTCGAGGTGGAGGCGGTTCTTCACCGTCTTGCCCTCGGGGACCCGCTGGAAGAGCAGGCGCCGCCCCAGTCCGATGCCGGTGTCCTCCTGGACCGGGTCGTCGGGGTGGCGGACGGCGGCCAGTGCGGTGAAGGCCCGGCGGCCGTCCACGACGGTGTACTGCTCCTCCGTGACAGCGCCCGCGTCGGCGAGGCGGCCGATCAGGGCGTCGTTGTCCTCGGGTTCGTACTCCAGCGCCGCCGCCCAGAACCGGGAGAGCGCGAGCGGTTCGGCGCAGTCCACGACCAACTGCCAGCGCACGGCCATCGCGGGCCTCCTTCGCGTCGTCCGGGGGTGCCTCCCCGTACCTGTAATTCCAGTTATAATGGTTACATGAACGCGAGCGCAACGGGCATCCCGATGCACCCCCCGGACGGCTCGGCCCACCTCTTCGACCCCGGGACGCTGTGTCTGGAACTGCTCACCACGGGCGGACCGGACGAACTTGCACGCTTCGAGACCCTGCACGGCCCCGGTGGCCTGTGCGCCTGGATGAGGGCGTGCCGCCTGCGCCTGGACCCCGCCGACGTGCGCGTGGGAGAGGGCGACGTGGCCGGCGCCCGCCGCCTACGCGACGCGCTCCTGCGCGTGACGCGTGCGGCGGCCCGAGGACTGGCCCTCCCCGGCGAGGACGTCGCCGAGATCAACCGGTACGCGGCGGAGCCTCCCCTGGTTCCGCAACTCGGCCCGGACGGCACCGCCTCCTGGGCCGCGCCCGCCGACGCCTCCCGGGTTCTGTCCACGGTCGCCCGCGACGCCGTCGCACTGTTCACCGGACCCCACGCCCACCGGGTCCGCGAATGCGCCGCCCACGACTGCCTGCTGCTGTTCGTCGACACCTCCCGCCCCGGCAAGCGGCGGTGGTGCTCGATGGAGCGGTGCGGCAACCGTGCCAAGGTGCGCACGCTGCGCGCCCGCCGCGAACGGCGGGGTGCGTCGGGCACGTCCTCCTAGAAGGAGCCGCGGCGGCCTCGCGGCCGGTCACAGCCCCGCGCTGAGCGTCGCGAGACGGTGGCTGGCGGCCCTCGTCTCCGGCCGCAGGGCGCCGAGGTCGACTATGCCGCCCCGGGCCAGGTGCTCGTCGAAGGGGACCCGTACGACCCCGGCGGCCCTTCCTTGGAAGAAGCGCTCCAGGCCGTCCAGTTCCGCCGCGCTCACCACGCGGGGATCGACTCGGGAGAGGGCCACGAGGGCCGTGGACGCCAACCCCGGGTAGCCGTTGGCGGAGAGCCACTCCAGGGTGGCGACCGCCGCACGGGCCGAGTCCAGCGCGGGCTGCGACACGATGACGACCCGGTGGGCCAGCCCCAGCACATCGCCCATACCGGGTTGGCCGAGGCCCGTACCGCAGTCGGTGAGGGCGATGTCGTAGTACCGTTCCAGGACACCGGCCACCTTCGGATAGGCGCCGCGCCGTTCCAGCAGTTCGGAGTCCTGCCCCGGGTCACCGAGGAGCGCGTGCATGCCCGCTCCGTTCTCCGACACGTACCGGCGCACATCCGCGTAACGGGTGACCGTCCCCGAGTTCTCGTGGAGGTCGCGGAGCGTGTGGGGGCTCTGGAGCGGTACCCGGTCGAGCAGGGTTCCGCCGTGCGGGTTCATGTCGACGGCGACGGTGCGGTTCTCACTCACGGAGGCGAACACCGAACCGAGGAGCACGGCGGTGGTCGTCTTGCCCACTCCGCCCTTGAGGCTCAGGACCGCGATCCTCGTGTGGGCACCGACGGCGGGGATCGAGGGCAGGGGCGCCTGGGGCACTGGTTCTGAGGCGTTCCCGTGCCGCTGGAAGACGGCCGTGACCCCGGAACCGGTCCTGCCCTCCTCGCCCATGGGCATCGGAGCGGCCTGCGGCCCGGACGGCCCCGACCAGGGAGCGGGACCCGGTGCCGGGCCGGGCGGCGGTCCCGGCGGGGGACCGGGTGCGGAAGGAGCGGCCGGAGGCACGGGGGACCTCGGTCCCGGTGCGTGGACGGGTGGCATGGGCCCGGTCGGGCCCGGAGCGGGACCCGGCGCGGGGGGAGCGGGCATGGGACCGGTCCCCCAGCCCCAGTCCGTCGCCGGAGCGGGCGGCGGGGGTGGAGGACCCGCTGGGGGCCCAGGGAAGGGAGGGGCGTATCGGCGTTCCCGGTTGATCTCCTCGATGACGGAGGACCAGACCTGCCCGGACTCGTCTCTGGTCAGGCCCTCGGAAGCACCCTGCCGCTCTGGACCGGCCGGTTCCTCCCCCTTCTTCTTGCCGCGGCGTTTGATCGCGCCGAAGAGTCTGGACGAACGGCGTTTTCCCGCCGCCTCCTGTGGGGAAGCCAGGTTCGCGCCCCTCGTGTCGGGCCGGTGCGGCGGGGCTTCGACGGCCGCCTGGGGTGCTGGCACGGGCCACTGAGACACATGGGGAGCGGGGGCGGTGCGGGGGCCGCTGTTCCACTGCGGGGCCGGGACCGGAGGGGGCACGGGCTCCGGATACGCCGTCGGCGGAAGAGCGGTGTCGGCCACGGGTTCCACGGGGGGAGGGGGCGCCTCGGCCGCTGCGATCGGATCCGGGCCCAGCCGGACGGTCGGGCCGTCCGGGGAGGGAGGGTTGTCCGGAACCCCCGAGGGCTCCTCCTGCCCTTCCCCGTCCGAAGGCAGCCGGCCACCGGCGTGCTCGGACACGGCCTCCGCCGACCGCCCGCCGGTCGGGTGCTGAGCGGCCGGGGACGGCTTCCTCCCGCCCGAACGCTTGCCGGGCTCCGCCGTACTGTCGCTCTCGACCAGGGCGTCCGGGTACACGATGAGCGGCCACTCGTCCTGCTCGTCCAGTGCCCGGGCCCGGACGGGGCGCCCCAGTCTCTCCGCGGCGACGGCCACGACCCGGATGGCGTTCGCGCGCGTGTCGCGGAGGTCGGAGCCCGATACGGGGGTGGCGACTCCGTTGACGGTGACCTCGGCCGCCTGGTCGTGGAAGACCCTCATGGTGGCCTCCGGGAACGGGGGCACCTGTGTGTGGTCCATGCGCACGGCCATGCCTCCTGGTGTGTCGTACCCGCCGTGGACGGGGTCGGGGCCGGCCCGCGGACACTCCGGTGTTCACCACGCACATGGTCTGTCCGCGCCACGGGCCGAGACGGGAACTCCGTGCGGTGGGACTCGACAAGCGGGGGTTTCGTTCACGCGTGCGGCGTCCGAATGTGCGGCAGAGCGCCCCAAGCCAGAAGTCTGCCACGCATAACCGACTGTCTACCCCTTCCGGGCGAGCAGCACGATACCCCCGATGGCGAGCACCGCCAGGACGGCCCCGGCGACGATGGACCGCAGGGCGCCGCCCGAACCGGCGTCGGCACCGCCGGCCTGCTCCTCCTCCGCCTGCCCGGTCTCCGCGGCGGTCTCCGGGGCCTGTCCGGACCGGTACTCCTCGGGCAGCGGCACCCGCCACACGGGGGCGTTCACCCCCTCGGTCCCGGCCATGAGGGCAGTGCCGTCGGGGGTGAAGGCGATCGCCTCCCCCTGGTCGGACTCCGGCAGTTCGAAGGAGCCCATGGAGGTGCCCGGAACACCGTCGGTGGAGTCGTAGACCGTCACCCCCCAGTAGGTGCGCAGTACGTACCGGGTGCCGTCGGGGTGGAACGCGGCGTCGGTGACGAACAGCGGCGCGCTGTCGATCCGCTCCAGGACGTTGGTCGCCGCGGGGTCGATCTCCTCGGGCGCCGCGTACACCCCTCCGGCGAACTCCTTGGACACCACGTACAGGCGCCCGTCTCGGGGGTCGACCATCATCGCCTCAGCGTCGCGTCCGCCGTCGGCGTAGGTGAAGGTGAGCGTCTCGGGCTCCACGGTGGTGTCGGCGAGCACCTCCGGTTCGGTGAACCGGTGCACGGTGACACCGGGCCAACCGCCCCCGTAGTTGTCGCCGATATTGCCCACGAGAACCGTGGGCGCTCCATCCGCCCCCTCGGTGACGGCGACCGCTTCCCAGTCGCGGATCCGCACCGCCAGGGTGACCGTGGCCAGCGTCTCGCCCGCCCCGTTCACCGCGTACAGCGCGGGCGCCACGTCGACGCCGCTGTCGTTGTGGGTCCACCACACCCCCTCGTGCCTGAGGGAGGGGGCCAACCCGCTCGACTCGGCGATCCGCGTGTCCTGGAGGGTGAACGCCGTCTCCGACCCCTCCGGGCCCTCGCCGCCCCGCGGGTAGTCCAGGCCGCCGGTCCCGCCGTCGTCGACCCCGGCGGCCAGCGCCGGAAACGGCACGAGGGCGAGGCCGACTGCGGCGGCCGCGGCGAGCGTGAGCGATCGTGTCATGGCCGCCATCCTGCCAGGCGTCCGCGGAGGCGTGCTTGCACCCGCTGGGGAGCGGGCACATTCCGGCATACGGAGCGCGGTGAGGAGGGCCCATGAGGATCGTCGCCTGTCTCAACGGTGACCGCCGCCCCGGTGCGCACCCGGCCCTGCCGGTGTCCCCGGAGCAACTGGTGGCGGACGCCCACGCCGTCGTGGGCGCGGGAGCGACGGAGATCCACGTGCACCCGCGCGACGCCACCGGCGCCGAGTCGCTGGAGCCCCAGGTGGTCACGCCGCTGATGGAGTACCTGCGCGAGGCGGGACCGAACGTTCCCGTGTCGCTGACCACCGCCCTGTCCGCGCAGTCCGACCCCTGGCGCCGCTACGACATGGTGCAGCGGTGGGCGGCCTCGGCACTCCCGGACTCAGCGACGGTGAACCTGCACGAGGCCGGTTCGGTGGACCTGGCCCACCTGCTGGAGGACCGGCGGGTGGCGGTGGAGGCCGGGGTGTGGACGGTGGAGGCGGCGCGCATCCTCGTCGCCACGAAGCTCCGCGTGGCGGCGGTGCTGGTCGAGCCGACCCAGGTGAGGACCGAGGACGCCCGCGCCAACGCCGACGCCGTCCTGGGCCTGCTGGACCGCGCCAAGGTGGCGGCGCCCCGCCTGCTGCACGGCTCCGACGCGACCGCGTGGCCGATGCTGGAGGCGGCCGTCGCCGCCGGGTACGACGTGCGGATCGGCCTGGAGGACACCATGCGCCTGCCCGATGGGGCAGAGGCCCAAGACAACGCCGCCCTGGTGGCCCGCGCGGTGGAGCTGGTGGGCGCGGACCACACCTCAGTGGGGACGTGACCCCGGACAGCGCGGCCCGCCTCAGTCCAGCAGTGCTCCGAGCAGCACGAGAAGCATGATCGAGCCGAGCACCACGGGCAGCAGCCAGCGCTGCTTGCGGTTGTTGGTGAGCATGCTCATGTCGGGCTCCGGAAGGGTCGGCCGAGGGATCGTCTCAGCCTAACTCCCATGTTCGAACGGTCCGGTACCGGTCGGCGGCTCCCGGGCGGCTCTCCACGAGGTGCACCCGGCGTGCCTCCCACGCGGTTCCGGGCAGGGTTCCCAGGGCCTCGACCGTCGCGGAGAGGTCGCGCGGCGGCCTGCTGCGGGCGACCGTGACGTGCGGCACGTAGGGGCGGCACTCGACGGGGATCCGCGCGGCGCGCGCGGCCGAGCGCAGGCCGCGAGCCAGCCGGTCCAAGGCGTCGGTGTCACCGGTGACCGCCGCCCACAGGACCGCCGAACGCCGCCCCTTCCGCGGGAAGCTCCCCCAGCCCCGGACGCCGAGCGTCAGGGGGCGGCGGACCCGGACCTGGTCCGCGATCCGCTCGTGCAGGGCGGGCAGTCGCTCCTCCGCGACCTCCCCGAGGAAGACCAGGGTGATGTGCCACTCCTCACGGGTCGCCCATCTCAGGTCGGGCGCGTGCGCGCGCCCAAGTGCGACGGCCGCCTCGACGGCGTCCAGGGTGTCGGGGGGAGGGTCGAGTGCGACGAACAGCCTCATGTCCTGTTCCTTCCCCGCCGGGAGGCACGCTCCTCCCCGAACGCGTGCTCCTCAGCGGGCGGGGGCCGGTGCGCCCCGCTCGGCCTGGGAGCGCGCTCCGGCCCGGCCGGGCAGCAGGTCGCGCGGGTGCACGCCCTTGGTCCTGAACAGCAGCGTGCTGATCACGACGACCACCAGAACCGTCACCGTGCCGCCGACCATCAGGCTCACCTGCGGCCCGAAGAGGTCGGCGAGGATTCCGACCACGGGCGCGCCGAGGGGAGCCACCCCCATGAACACCAGCATGAACATGCTCATCGCCCGGCCGCGCATCGTGGGTTCGACGGAGAGCTGGAAGGTGGCGTTGAGCGTAGTCACGTAGGTCATGAAGCACAGCCCCATGGGGACGAGGACGCACACGAACGACAGGTAGCCCGGCATCAGCCCCGACACCACCTGGGCGATGCCGAAGCCCAGGGAGCCCAGGAGCACCATCCGAAGCCGTGGCCTCTCGCGCCGGGCGGCCAGCAGGGCACCGACGAACGCGCCGAAGGCCAGGCAGGCGGCGGCCGCCCCGAAGGTGGCGGCTCCCGTCTCGAAGACGTTGTTGACCATCAGGGCGATCTGGTTCTGGGTGTTGGCGCCGAAGAACTGAACGCACGCCGACAGGACGAGCAGGAGGACGAGGTCGCGTCGGCCGCTGATGTAGCGCAGCCCCTCGCGGACGCGGCCCTTGCCCGAGGGGACGCGGTCGGTGGGGTCGAGTTCGCCGGTGTGCATGAGCAGCAGGGCGGCGATCGTGCAGGCGAAGGAGACGCCGTTGAGCATGAAGACCGGGCCGCTGCCGATCCAGCCGATGAGCAGTCCGGCGACGGCGGGGCCGGTGACACGGCCGAGCTGGAAGCTGGCGCTGTTGAGCGCGACGGCGTTGCTGAGGTGGTCGCGGTCGACCATCTCCGGGACGAAGGCCTGGCGTCCGGGGTTGTCCAGGACGGTGACCATGCCGAGCGCGAGGGCGAAGAGGTAGACGTGCCACACCTGGGCGGCACCGATGGTGGCCAGGACGCCGAGGGCGACGGCGAGCACGCCCATGGCGCTCTGGGTGAGGATGAGGAGCCGCCGTTTGTCGAGCCGGTCCACCAGCGCGCCGGCCACGAGCCCGAACAGCAGCATGGGCAGGAACTGGAGGGCGGTGGTCATCCCCAGCGCGATCCCGCTGCCGCCGCTGAGCTGGAGGACGAGCCAGTCCTGGGCGATGCGCTGCATCCACGTGCCGGGGTTGGACACGAGTTGGCCGAGCGCGAAGAGCCGGTAGTTGCGGTTGGCCAGCGAACGGAACATCGCCACACGCTGCATCAGCGCCTCACCGCCTTTCCGAACGGGTGGTGGGGCGCCTGGGGCTTGGCGGGCCGGATCGCGGCCACAAAGGTAAACGGCGTTGACTCATCAGTGGAGTCAACGCCGTTCACCTCGGGGTGATTCCCGCCGGAGCGGACCGGATCAACTGAACAGGGCGGTGATCGGGGCCTCGGCGAAGTGGATCAGGAAGACCGCGGCGACCAGCCACAGCAGCGGGTGGACCTGGCGGGCCTTGCCCGTCACGAGGCTGACGAAGGCGTAGGTGATCAGGCCGAACCCGATGCCGTTGGCGATGGAGTAGGTGAAGGGCATCATGATGATGGCCATGAAGGAGCCCAGGCCGATCGCCGGGTCCTTGAAGTCGATGCTGACCACCTGGGTCATCATCATGAAGGCCACCAGGACCAGCACCGGGGTGGCCGCCTCGAACGGCACCAGGTTCACCAGCGGGGTGAAGAAGGCGGAGACGAGGAACAGCGCTCCGGTGACGATCGGCGCGATGCCGGTGCGGGCGCCCTCACCGACACCGGCGGCGGACTCGGCGTAGACGGTGTTCACGGAGGCCGAGCCGACACCGCCGAGGACGGTGCCCAGGGAGTCGGCGACGAGCACCTCCCTGGCGTTGGCCAGGTTGCCGTCCTCGTCGGTCAGGCCCGCCTGGTTCGCGACGCCGACCATGGTGCCCATGGTGTCGAAGAAGTCGGCGAGCAGCAGCGTGAAGACCAGCATGAGGATGGTCGCGACGCCGATGGAGCTCCAGCGCTCGACGAGGTTGAAACCGCCGTCGGTGAACAGGCCGACGAGTCCGAGGTCGGGCAGGGCGACCAGGTCGCCGATACCGGTGGGGACGCTCGGGACGGTCAGGCTCCAGCCGAGGCCCTCCTCGGTACCACCGAACACGGCCTCCACGATGATCGCGAGGACGGTGGACGCCACGATGCCGATGAGCAGGGCGCCCTTCACCTTGCGGGCGTACAGGGCGATACTCACCAGCAGGCCGACGACGAAGACCAGGATGGGCCAGCCGTGCAGTCCGCCGTCGCCCAACTGGACGGGGGTGCCCTCGCCCTGCTGCACGAACCCGGCGTTGGCCAGGCCGATGAGGGCCAGGAACAGGCCCACGCCGACGGCGATCGCGGTCTTGAGGCCCGGTGGGATCGCGGCGAACACCGCGGTACGGAAGCCCGTCAGGACCAGGATCAGCAGGAGGACGCCCTCGATGATCACCAGGAGGAAGACGTCGGCCCACGGCATCAGCGGGGCCAGACCGTAGGCGATGACCGCGTTGAGGCCCATGCCGGCGGCGATGGCGAAGGGGTAGCGACTGACCACGCCCATGAGGAGGCAGGAGATCGCCGCGACCAGGGCGGTGACGGCCGCGACCTCGGGGATGCCCAGGGTCCGGCCGTCGACGTCCTCGGCGGTACCGATGATCAGCGGGTTGAGGACGACGATGTAGGCCATGGCGAAGAAGGTCGCCAGGCCGCCGCGGATCTCGGTGCCGAGTGTGGAGCCGCGCTCGGAGACGCGGAAGTAGCGGTCCAGCGGCCCTCCCGGGGCCCGCTCCGCGGCGTTGGGGGATGTGGTGGGTGTGTTCACGACCTCAGCCTGACCTGACCTTGTTAACGGACAAACGGGATTCTGAGTCAGATTAGTTGCATATTTCTACAGATAGGGACACATGTATCGGGCATGTTTCATAGGAAACACCATAGAGCCGGGCGATCCATCGTAAAAGTGTGAGCGATCACTCCCGGTCGCGCCACCCCCGACCGCCGCACCGTCCGGCGGGGCCGTCGGCGGATACCCTGGAGTCGTGCCCACATCCCGCCGACCCGACCCCGGCGTCCACGAGAGCGACTACCGCGTGCCCGCGGCCCTGGGCACCCTCGCGTGGACGGTCGCGCTCGTCGTCCTGCTGTCCATGGGCGACTCACTGCCCGAGACCGAGCACTGGTGGATCGGGGTCTGCGTGACCGGGATCCTCCTGGGCGTCTTCGGCTTCCTCTACATCCCGCGGCTGCTGCGCTCACGTGCCCGGGCCGCCGAGCGCTCCGCCCCCCGCACCGGCGGGGACGCCGCGGACGAGGCCTGAGCACCCCGCCCACCACGGAGCACGCCCCGCGTGGCCGATAATGGGCGCGTGCCTGAGACAGACTTCCCCCGCTCGCTCGCCGACCGGCTCCGGGGCATCCTCATCGACGCCGACTACACGGTCTCCGGCGTCCGCGACCGGCTCGGCGACGCCGCCGCGCGCGCCCTGGCCCGCGAGGAGCTGGTGCCCGCCCTGCGGGCCACCGGAGGGGACGAGCGGCTCGGACTGCTCCTGCGCCTGTGGTGGCTGCAGTCGCCGATCCCCGAACGGGCCGCGCGCGCCATCCTGCCCGTCGACGAACTGGCCGGGGCCGGGCTCGTGGCCGCCGACGGAGGCACCGTCCGCGCACTGGTCAACCTGACCCCCTGGGAACTGGAGGAAGGGCGGCCCGGCTTCGTGGTCTCCGACCCAAAGGTGCGCCCCGGGCAGGGCCTCGTCCCCCGCCCGGACCACGTGGTGGGCACCGGCGGCGCCTCCTCCACCCTGGCCGAACTCATGGTGAACGGCCCCTTCGACCGGGCGCTGGACCTGGGCACCGGCTGCGGCGTCCAGGCGCTTCACCTGGCCTCGCGGGCACGCGAGGTGGTGGCCACCGACCTCAACCCGCGCGCGGTGCGCCTGGCCGGGATCAGCCTGGCCCTGTCCGGTGTCCGCGACGCCCGCCTGGCCCAGGGGTCGCTCTTCGAGCCCGTGGCGGGCGAGCGCTTCGACCTGGTGGTGTCCAACCCGCCGTTCGTCATCACCCCCGAGTCGGCCCGCTACACCTACCGGGAGTCCGACCTGCCCGGCGACGAGGTGTGCGCCGAACTCGTGCGGCGGGCCCCCGCGCACCTGACCGAGGGCGGCTGGTGCCAGCTCCTCGCCAACTGGGTGCATTCCGACGGCGACGACTGGGAGGACCGGGTCGGCGGCTGGGTGACCGGGACCGGTTGTTCGGGCTGGGTGGTCCAGCGGGACGTGCAGGACCCCGCGGAGTACGTGGAGCTGTGGCTGCGCGACTCGTGCGAGCACGGCACGACGGAGTACACGCGGCGTTACGACGCCTGGCTGGACTACTTCGAGCGCGAGGGCATCAAGGGGATCGGGTTCGGCTGGATCTGCCTGCGCAACGACGTCGCCCAGGACGCGGCCGTGCGCGTGGAGGAGCTGCGCCACGAGATCGAGCGGCCCGTGGGCCCCTACCTGCCGGAGGTGGTGGACGGCGCGATGACGGCGCTGCGGCTCCCCGACACGGCGCTGCTGTCGGCACGCGTGGCGCTCGCCCCCGGCGTGGTGGAGGAGCGCGTGGGCCGCCCCGGGGCACCGGACCCGGAGAAGATCCTGCTGAGACAGCGCGACGGCCTGCGCCGGGTCGCCCGGATCGGGACCGTGGAGGCGGCGCTGGCCGGGGTGTGCGACGGCACCATGCCGGTGGGGCCGCTGCTGGACGTGATCGCCGAGCTGATGGGCGAGCACCCCGAGGTGGTGCGCGGGCGCGCCCCCGACGCCCTGCGCACCCTGATCTCCGAGGGCTTCTTCAAGGTGACGCGCTGACGCCCGCGGGATCCGGCACCAACGCCCCAGGCGACATTGCGGCCAACCTGGCGTGGTTGGCGTGCTTCTAGGGCATGATGAAGGCGATGCCGAGGCCTGGCGCATCCGTGTGGGCGACTACCGGGTCGTGTACGCGATCCGCGACCAGGAGTTGGTGGTCCTGGTACTGAGCGTGGCACACCGACACGAGGTCTATCGGGACCTGTGACAACGGTCGGAAAGAGGCCGGACACAGGTTCGCGGCGGGGCCGCGCACGGCATGGACGACAGGTTGTCCGGATGCGCTGACGCCAGCCGGGGCCCTCGCCGACGGACGGCCCCACTACCCCTCGGGCTGCCCAGTATAGGCGGCCAGGGTCCGGTCGGCGGCGGCCTTCGCGGTGGCGGCGTCGGCCCCGGCGGCCTCGTGCGCCTCACCCCACAGGCGCGCACTGGCCGCCATGAAGCGCAGCGCCTCCTCCGACCGTGCCCACTCGGTGGCCTCCACCGGCTTATCGGCCCCGCTCCCCAGGTGCAGGGTGAGGCCGAGCAGGCCCATCTCCCAGCCGATACCGGTGGCTCCGGGCCCGTACCGCTCCCAGTGCTCGCTCATCGGGGCCTCGTGCCTGAGCTCGAACCGCGCGCTCGCCTCCGACACCGGGGTGACGCTCACCGTGATCTCGCTGTACTCGCCCCCGTACTCCCAGCTCGCACGGAACGAGCGCGGCGGGTCGCAGTCCAAGACCTTCCCCCCGGCGTTGCCCTCCAACTGGTAGGTACCGCCCTCCCGGAGGTCGCCGCTGACGGGCATGAACCAGCGCGGGATGCGCTCGGCGCTGGTGCAGGCCTCCCACAGGTCCTCGGCGGTGGTGCCGTAGACGCGGGAGACCACCACGGCGGTCTCCTCGCCGGAGCCGGTGGTCCGTACACTCACGGTCCGCTCGGTCGCGGCGGTCTGCTGGTCGATGTCCATCGTGTTCCCCCTGGTCGGGTGCTCTCTCACTGCTGTTCGCCGCTCCGGCGCCGCGCACGCCTGCCCCGCGCGATCTCGGTTTCGAGGGCGTCCAGGTGGGGCCGCCAGCGCTCGGCGAACCGGCCCAGCCACTCCTCGGCCTCGCCCAGCGGGGCGCGTTCCACCGCGTAGAGCCTGCGGTTGCCCTCGGGCCGCACGGTGGCGAACCCGTTCTCCCGGAGCACGCGCAGGTGCTGGGAGACGGCGGGCTGCGAGATGCCGAACTCCTCGCGCACGGCGGCGGTCAGCTCGCCGGCGGAGCGCTCACCGTCGTTGAGCAGCTCCAGGATGCGGCGGCGGACCGGGTCGCCGAGGACGTCGAAGGCATGCACGGACCACACTATATAAGCTACCGACTATATAAGCTAGAGTGGATACCGAGTGGGAGCGCCCGCACCGGGCCGCCGCGCACGGCCACGCGGTAGGTTCCTGTCCATGGCCGACATCACCGAACTCGTCCACTACCCCGTCAAGGGGTGCTCTGGAACCCGTGTGCCCGCCGCGGAGCTGACCCCGGCCGGCCTCAGGCACGACCGCACGTTCATGGTGGTCACCGCCGAGGGGGCCTTCCGCAGCCAGCGCGTGGACCCCCGCATGGCCCGCGTGCGCACCGGCGTCTCCGCGGACGGCGCGTACCTGGACCTGGCCCTGGACGGCCTCGAACCCCTCCGTATCGAGGCCAACCCGTGCGGCCCGCCCGTGGACGTGGTGATGCACGGCAGGCCCTACACCGGCCTCGACCAGGGCGACACCGCCGCCGAGTGGTTCTCTGAGGCGCTCGGCGCGGACAGCCGGCTCGTGCGGGTTCCCGACGGCCACGACCGCCGTACCGGCGGCGCGACCCCCGGGACCGCCGCCTTCGCCGACAGCACCGCAGTGCTGATGGCCTCGCTCTCCTCGCTGGACCTGCTCAACGAGCGCATCCTCGCGCGCGGCGCCGAACCCGTCCCCATGGACCGCTTCCGCCCCAACGTGGTCGTCTCAGGCTGGCCGGAGCCCCACACCGAGGACCTCGTCCGCACGGCCCGCCTGGGCACGGCCGAACTCGGCTACGCGAAGGTATGCATCCGCTGCGCGGTGCCCACCGTGGACCAGGAGACCGGGGAGAAGCGGGGCCCCGAACCGATCCGCTCCCTGGCCGTCTACCGCCGCTCCGACAAGGGCGGGGTGGCCTTCGGCGCCAAGTTCGCGGTCACCCGCCCCGGCACCCTGTCGGTCGGCGACACGGTCGACGTCACCGCCTGGGGCGAGGCGGAGGAGGGGCTGGGCGAACGCCTGGCCGCCGCCCTGGCCTGAGCGGGGCGGCGGAGCGGAACCGGCTCAGTCCAGGTCGGCCTCGGCCAGCAGGTCCGCCACCGCGGACGGCTCCCGCAGCGCCGCGGCCAGCAGGTGGCGCCGCTCCCACTGCCCGGCCCGCCAGCACAGCGCGCGGGCGAGGCCGTCGGCGGTGGAGGCGTGCACCCGGCCGTCGCCCACGTACCACGCCACCTCGACACCGTCCACGGTGAGCGTGTCGTGGTGCAGGTAGGTGCGGTCCGGCTCCTCCGCCGGGTCGAGGAACAGGGCGGCCTCCCCCGGGACGGAGCGCATCCGTCCCTCGCCCTCCACATCGCCATCCACGCTCTCGCTGGCCAGTTCCAGGTCGAGCACGTCCGCGAGGGCCTCGGCGGAGTCGGCGGGCGCCAGCACCAAGGCGTGGTCGGCGAGCAGCGGCAGCAGGTCCGGCGAGTCCACGACCACGGCGTCCTCGGCGTCGGCGACGACAACCGCGCCGTCGCGCACGGCACGCACCCGGGACGGCGGGGTGACCAGGTCGGCCTCGACCCCCGCCAGGGCCGCCCACACCCGGCGCAGCGCCGCCCGGTCCACGTGCCGGGACGGCTCAGCGAGCCGTTCCAGCAGGTCGTCGGGGCCGTCGGGGTCGGCGACCAGGTCGGCCAGGCTCGTACGCACGCCCAGGGCCCGCGCCAGCTCGGGGTCGAGGTCGGCGGGCGCCTCGTCGTACAGCCCGGCCAGGGTCTCCTCGGCGTCGGCGATGCGCAACTGCACGGGGGTCCGCCCCCCGATCAGGGCACGCCCGCGCAGCCACCAGGCGGTGTAGGAGGGGACGTCCACCGCGCGCCCGTCCGGAAGCAGGACACGGGCCGGTGCGGTGACCGCCTCTCGGAGGGGGCCGCGGGAGAGCATCCGCAGCGCCTCCGGCCACCGGTCGTCGTCCACGTAGTCGAGGTCGGCGACGCAGACGAGTTCGGGCACGACCGGCGGCAGGTCGGGGTCGCCGACCCGCTCCAGCACCTCGTCCGCCCAGTCCTCCAGCCCCTCCGGGGCGTTCTCCCCGAAGGAGGAGACGACCTCCTCGCCCAGCACCGCCTCCTCGGCGCGCACCACCGACAGCTCCCACAGGGCACCGACGGCGCGCAGGGCGTCCGTTCCGTGCCGTTCGACGAGGTCGGGATGGACGGTGCCGAAGGGGGCGTCGTCCGCGAGGAGGTCGGCCAGGGGCGCCCCGGGCACGAGCAGTTCGGCGGCGACGGAGTAGCCGTCCTCGTCGTCGCGCAGAGCCAGGTCGGCCAGCCAGGGGGCGTCCGCGGCGGTCGTCCCGGCAGCGGCCACCAGCTCCAGGACGGCCTCCGCGACGGGGTCGGGGTCCTCCGCCTCCAGGGAGTCGCGGACGGCGGCCTCGGTGCGCGGATCGGACAGCACGGTCGCCGCGCCGGCGTCCAGCGCGCCAAGCCGCCGCAGGAGGGGGCGCACCGCGTCCGGGTGGACCACCCGCACCCCCAGAGCGGACACCGCGACGGGGTCGACACCGCCGCCGGACCAGTCCTCGGTGGGCAGCAGCAGCGACCGGGGGCCGCGCACGAGCCTGCCGTCGACGAGGGGGACCGGCAGCGCACCCAGCTCGTCCAGGTCGGCCCCGGCGGTCCCGGCGAGTTCCAGCGCCGTGTACAGCCCGGCCCACCAGAGGGGCGGCCGTTCGGTGTCGGCGAGCAGGTCGGCGATGTCTGCGAGCCCGAGGCGGTCCACGCGCAGGGCGGCCAGCGCGGGATGGCGCGGGTTCCAGGATCCGGGCAGCAGGGCGGGGACGAGCTCGGACAGCACACCGACCAGTTCGTCGGCGCCGCCCGGGGCGCCGGTGTCGACCAGCACCGCCTCGCGCGGGGCCACCGGTGCGCCGAGGGCGGTGGTGAGGAACGGGGTGTCCCGGAGCGGTTCGGCGACGCGGGCCCGGAAGACGGCGTCGACGGCCCCGCCGCCCATACGGGTGCCGGGCACCAGGTCGAGGGCGCAGCGCGGGTCGATCTCCCTCAACAGCGCACAGTAGGCGTGGGCCGCCTCCACGAGCAGCAGGTCGGTGGCGGCACCGGTCTGGACCGTCCGCCGGTCGGTGCTGAGCGGGAAGGTGCCGATGAGGACCGCGGGAAGGTCGAGTTCGGTGGCGGTGGGGGTTGGCGCGTGCACGACCGGTTCGACGTCGGGGGGCAGCTCGGTCACCCTCCCCCGGGCGTCCACGGGCACGGCCCATGTCAGCGACCACTGTGTGCGGCCGCGCTCCTCCACGGGGCGGTCGGCGAGCAGGGAGGGGTCGAACGCGCCGGAGCGGGAGAGCACCCGCCAGCAGGTCGTCCGGGTGCCTCCGCCGTCGCTGTAGGCGGTCACCGGCCCGTCGGCGCCGGTGTCGTCCCGGGTGAGGACGCGCTCGGAGCCGTCGACGGACACGGTCACCTCGCCCAGGCCGGGCAGGGTCAGCAGCAGCGCCTCGCCCGTGGCGTCCAGGAGGGCCGCCACACGCTCACGGGCGGCCTCGTCGCGCAGCAGGAGGGTGATGCACGTGTCGTAGCCCGGCACGCCCCGGGGCTCGGCGGGGAAGGGCAGGCGCAGCATGGGCACGTGGCCCGAGCGGTGCCCCACCTCGTCCGCCAGGCCCTCGTGGGCGGCGCCCTCGACGAGCAGGTCGGCGACGGCGGCACTGGCCTGTTCGGAGCTGAACCGCACGGCGGCGCCGCCGGAGGCGACGGTGACGTCGTCGCTGACCGCGGCCACGGCGGAGAAGCCGACCCCGAAGCGCCCGGCCGCCCCGTGCTCACCGCGCTTGGTGGAGGCCCGCAGCGTGGCCAGCGACTCCACCCCCTCCGCCGTGAGGGGGGCACCGGTGTTGGCCGCGGTGAACCGGTCGCCCTCCAGCGCCAGCAGCAGCCGACCGGGCACCCCGGCGCGGCGGGCGGCGTCGGCGGCGTTCTGGGCCAGCTCCACGACCACGCGGTCGCGGTAGCCGTCCAGGGCGTAGTCCTCCTCGGCGTTGGCGTCCTCGCGGAAGCGCGCGGGCGCGTCGGCCCACGCGGCGAGCACGCGCCGACGGAGTTCGGCGGTGTGGAAGGGATCGACCGCCGGAGCGGTCACCGGCTCGGACATCGCGGACTCCTCCTGCGGTGCGGACCACCCCGGAACGGCGCACCGGGCGAACGTGGCCCGGGCACCAGGACGACCCTAGGCCATCGTCGGCGACGCCGCGCGACGGGACGCACCGAACCGCCCGTTGGACCGGACCGCTCAGTGGTCGGAGGAGACCAGTTCCAGCTCCGCGGTGTCGTCGAAGACGATGTGGTCGTAGCCGAGTTCGTCGACCACCGGTGTGCTGCTCCTGCGTTCGGCGCGCTCCTCGGGGTGGCGGACCTCGGAGTGGGCCCCGCAGCCGTGGTCGAGGGAGACCACCCTGCCGTCGTCGGGCGCGTACTCGTTGGTGCACACACCGAACATCTGGCGCAGTTCACCGGCGAGGGGGGTCATGAAACCGCACGTGGCGCACCGGGCGGGGGCGGCGGTGGCGACCGCGCTGCGCGGTCCGGCGTCGCCGTTGTACCACCGCTCGGCGGCCTGCTCGCGGCCGGTCTCGGAGAGCACGTGGCGCCGGCCCAGGCCGAGCTCCCACTGCATCTGCTGGTCGGCGCCCTCCTCGTCCAGTTCACCCGCGGGAACCTGGGCGAACCCGGGGACGAGCCGCTCGTCGTCCTCGTCCGTGGGCAGGAGGTCTCCCACGCCGACGTCGCCCGGCCGCAGGCGCTCCTTCCAGGGCACCCACTCGGGCGCGACGACCGCGCCGTCGCCGGGGAGCAGCACCACCTCGTTCACCGTGACGTTCTTGGCGCGTGAGGCGCGCACCACGGTGACGGCGTAGTTCCACCCCGGGTAGGCGGGGTCCAAGCAGGTGAAGTAGTGGGTGACCAGGCGCGTGCCCTCGACTCGGGGGGCACGGTGCTCGCCCACCCACTCGGGGCGGCCGGCCTCGGCGGCCACCGAGCGCGCCAGGTCCACCGCCTCGATGCAGGCTTTGTCCGGTACAGGGGAACGTCGAGTAGGGCTCACGCTCCCCATTCTCACTGATCGCACACACCGATTCGACCATGCCGGAGGCCAAGATCGGGCCGGTTCCCCGTCACGGGCGGGTCCGCCCCCGCCAAGGGGCGGTCAACGGGGCCCGGCCCGACCGCTCAGACGTCGAGGTCGTCGGCGAGCACACGCAGGACCGACGCGATCCTGGACGCGTCCCGACGGTCGGGGTGGCGCCCTCTGCGGTAGCCGTTGGACAGCCCTTCGAGCAGCGTAATGAGGTCCTCGGTGATGACCACCATCTCGTCGGGCTTCTTGCGCCGGGCCCTGGCCACCGAGTGCTGGCCGTCGAGCAGTGTCACCTGGAGCGCCTGCATCCCCTTGCGCCCCTCGGCCACACCGAACTCGACGCGCTGTCCGGGACGCAAGGAGTCGGTGCCGTCGGGCAGCGCGGAGGAGTGCACGAACACCTCACCGCCGTCGTCGCGCGTGAGAAAACCGAAACCCTTGTCTCCGTCGTACCACTTGACCTTGCCGGTGGGCACCTGGCGACCTCATGCTCTCTCTGGTGGGCGCCTCGGTTCCCGGCTCTCCCGGAGAACGCGCTCCGCCCGCTCCCCCGTCCGTCTCCTCGGCGCCCCAGGACTGCTGGGGACCCTCCCAAGTTACTTGGACGGGCTGTCCCGCGCGAGGGCATATCGCGTGCCCCGTGCCCCTGTGCGAGGCCGGGTGCGGACACGGCCCGCGCGCGGGGCCCGGATACGGATCATCCGGGCCCCGTGGAACGTCGGCGGCGCCCCGTGCGCCGGGTTGCGGAGTGCGGGACGGGACTCGGCGCGGGCGCGGCGCCTCGACGTGACGGCTCCCGGACTGGACGCCGGGCGTGGTGCCGTGACTCGGCCCCCTGGGCGCGGTGCGCACCGGGGTAAGGACAGGAGTACCGCACCGGCCGACCTCCGGGCACGGCGCCGCCGCGGAACGGAAGCGGTCATTCCCCAATATTTGCCAACCGGTGACTCAGGTGTGCTCCTGGGCGGACCGCAGGGCCTTCGGGTAGAGGTAGAACACGCACACCAGGGAGCCCAGTCCGATCCCGATCACCCCGGTGTCGGGCAGCGAGCGCGCGATGTAGACGTCGATGAACTTGGCGTCCCCGTTCCACAGCAGCATGGCGACGGCGCAGGCGGCGAGCGGCAGCCCCACGCCGATCCACTTGTCCGCGGTGCCCCACACCCGGCTGAGCACGACCAGCGCGGCCGACAGCACCCACAGGAACGTCAGTCCCAGCCCCCACGGCACCGCCAGCAGCATCAGCCCGAGGGCCGCCGCTTCCGAGGTGTGCGTGCGCACGGTGAGGGAGAGCCCCCGCAGGCCTCCATGGCGCTGTGCGCGGTGCGGTCGCGCGTTTCCGCCCCCGGGCCCGTCCAGGAGCCGCATCAGGCCGTGGTTGGGGCCGCCACGCCAGGGCGGGGGCACCCGGACGGCGTGCGCGGGCATGGGCGGGATGAGGTCGTCGTCCTCCAGGTCGAGGTCACGGCCCTCGCACGCCTGGCGCACGCAGTCCTGCGGGGAGCCGAACACCCGCAGGATGTCGCGGACGCCCTCCGGTCCGGGGTCGCCCAGGGCCGAGCGCCGCGCGTCGATCCGCTTGCGCAGTCCGGCCAGGTACTCGGTGCGCTCCCTGGGGGACAGTCGGCCGTGCAGGGCCAGACCGACCTCGGACAGGTAGTCGAGTACCAGTTGTTCCGCTCGCTGGGACATGACCCCATAGTGACCCAAGCGACCCCGGGTTTTAACCCTCTCTCCTGATTCCGGTTGACGATTCCTGTTCGAATACGGGCCTTCGGTCACCGCTGGCGTCGGCGGACCGGCACGGACCCCGACGAACCCCGCAGCGGCCATCGCCTAGCGTGGAGCGTGATGAACGACAACGCACACCCGGGTCGACCTGGGACGCGGAGCGGCTCGGCGGTCTCCTCCGGGCGTCCGCCGACGTTCACGTCCTGGCTGCGCGGCCGTTCGGACGACGAACTCACCGCGCTGCTCACCGCGCGTCCCGAACTCGCCCGGCCGGTTCCGGCCGACGTGGGCGCGCTGGCCGCCCGGGCCGCCGGACGCAACGCCGTGCTGCGCGTCCTGGAGCGCCTGGACCGCTTCACCCTCCAGGTCCTGGAGTCGGTGATCGCCCTGGGCGACGACCGCCTCTCCGAACCGGTGGGCGCCGCCCCCGCCGACCTGGCGGAGGCCCTGGGCGTCAAGCCGCCCCCGGCACCGGCCGACGACCCCCTCGCCCGCGCACTGGACACCCTCCTCGGCCTGGCCCTGGTCTGGCCGGACCGGGGGCGGCTGCGCCCCGTCCAGGTCCTGCGCGACCTGATCCCCCACCCCGCACGGCTGGGCCCCCCGGTGCGCGCCCTACTCACCGCCCTGCCGCACGCCGCCGTCGTCCGGCTCGCGGACGGCCTCGCCCCCGGCAGCACCGCCGCCACACCCGTGGAGACGGTGGCCACGGCCCTGTCCGACCCGGCTCGGGTGGCCGGCCTGCTCGAACGGGTGGACGCGCGGGCGCACCGACTCCTGGACGGGCTCGCCTGGGGGCCGCCCAACGGCACGGTCGCCAACGCGCGCCGCGAGGTGGCCCCGGACGCGGCCGCCTCCCCCGTCGACGCGCTCATCGCCCGCGCCCTGCTGCTGCCCACCGGAGACGACACGCTGACCCTGCCGCGCGAGGTCGGTCTGGTCCTGCGCGGCGGAACGCTCTTCCAGGACCTGGCCCTGGACCCGCCGCCGTTCCAAGGTGCGGATCGGGCGGCCGAATCGGTGTCGCGGACCGCGGCCGGTCAGGCGTTCACCGTGCTGCGCGCGGTCGGGGAGCTCCTGGAACACTGGTCCCAGGAGCCCGCGGCCGTGCTCCGCAACGGCGGGCTGGGGGTGCGGGACCTGCGGCGCGCCGCCCAGGTGATGGACACCGACGAACCCACGGCCGCCCTGCTCGTGGAGACCGCCCGCG
Organism: Nocardiopsis sp. LOL_012; assembly: GCF_048060475.1. Lineage (NCBI taxonomy): Bacteria > Bacillati > Actinomycetota > Actinomycetes > Streptosporangiales > Nocardiopsidaceae > Nocardiopsis > Nocardiopsis sp. LOL_012. The sequence goes on from NZ_JBHMIV010000006.1 coordinate 55,792, forward strand.
CCGCGGGCCTCATCGGCGCCGACGACCGCGTGGGCGGCGAGTGGCTGCCCACCCGCGAGTACGACCTGTGGCGGGAGAGCCCTCCCGAACGCCGCTGGCTGCGGCTCGCCTCGGCGTGGCTGGGGTCGGACCGGGTCGCGGCCCTGACCGGCACCCGGGACTCCGGCGGCCGGGTCCGCAACGTCCTGGGCCCCGGCCTGACCCGCCCCGGCGCACCGCAGGCCCGCCTGGACGTGCTCGGGGAACTGGGGAGCGCGCCCCCCGGCCTGGCACCGACCGCCGAGTCACTGGAGGCGCGCCTGGCCTGGCGCCACCCGCGCCGCGGTTCGGCCGTGTACACCGAGCTCGTGGGCGCGGCCGAGGACGAGGCCGCCGTTCTCGGCCTGACCGGGCTGGGGGCCCTCGCCGAGCACACGCGGCCGCTCCTGGACGGCGACGAGGACGGCGCGGCCCACCTTCTGGCGCCGGAGCTGCCCGAACCCCTCGACCACGTCCTCCTCCAGGGCGACATGACCGCGGTCGCCCCGGGGCCCCTGGTGAGTGAACTGGCCCGCGAACTCGCCCTGGTCGCCGACGTGGAGTCGACGGGCGGTGCCACCGTGTACCGCTTCACGGAGGGGTCGGTGCGGCGCGCGCTGGACGCCGGCCGGGGCGCCGCCGACCTCACGGCGCTGCTCGAACGGCACTCGCGCACACCGGTCCCGCAGGCGCTGCGCTACCTGGTGTCGGACACGGCCCGCCGCCACGGACGCCTGCGCGCGGGGAGCGCCTCCAGCTACCTGCGGTGCGACGAGCCGACGGTGCTGGAGGAGCTGGTGGGCGACCGCAGGACCGCCGAGCTGGGCCTAGTGCGGCTGGCCCCCACCGTCGTGGCCAGTCGGCTCAACCGGGCCGCCCTGGTGGAGCGGCTGCGGTCCCTGGGCTACCACCCGGTGGCGGAGAGCGGTGACGGCTCCATGCGGCTGACCCGCCCGGAGGTCCGCCGCGCCGCGCCCGCGGACACCGGGGTCCCGGCCGAGTCGGGGACGCGCGGGGAACTGGCGCGCGCCGCGGTCCGCGCGGTCCGCGCCGGGGACGAGGCGGCCACGGCCGCGCGGCGGCCCGTCCCGCTGCCCGGGGACGGGCCGCCCGGCTCCCGGGCCAAGGCGGCTATGGAGGCGCTCTCCCACGCCGCCGAGGAGGGGCGCAGGGTGTGGATCGGCTACACCGACACCGACGGCCGCCAGGTGAGCCGGATCGTCGAACCGTCGAGTGTGGACGGCGGTTTCCTGACCGCCTACGACACGACCCGCGGCGCCGTGCACCGGTTCGCCGTGCACCGCGTCACCGCCGTCGCCGAACTGGAGCCCACCGCGGACTGACCGCGGGGGCGCCACGGCATAGGGTGGTGCCGGTCGGCCGGTCCTTCCGACTGTGGAAGAGAGACACCCCATGAGCGACGCATCGCTGCCCCCCGGGGCATCGTCCCCCCGCGACCACGGGCACGGCGCGCCCGCGGGCGGCAGGACCCGGGATCCGGAGCGCGAGGAGGAGCGCGGGGAGGCGGGGCCGGTCTCCGGTGGGGCGAGCAGCTCCACGATGGCCCTGATCCTGCACGCGCTCACGTTCCTGTGCTGCGCCAACTGGCTGTTCGGGGTCGCCGGGATCGTGTTCGCGGTCCGTGCCGCGCACGCGCGCGACCGGGGCCGCCCGGTGCAGGCGGAGACGCTGACGCGCTACTCCTGGTACTGCCTGGGTGCGGCGGGCGTGATGTTCTTCGTGATGCTGGTGCTGACGTTCGTGGTGTTCACCCAGGCCGGTTCGTGGGTCGAGGGCATCGTCCCCGTCACGAACTACTGACACGGCCCGGAGGCGGGCGGTCCGACCGGGCCGGATGAGACGATGGGGGTCCGAGGACGGCGACCGGAGGGGGCTCGGACGAGGGGTGGACGGCGGACGGTACAGTCCCAGGACCTTCTGGGAAAGGGGTTCCGGCACGGTTCCCCGAACGCCCCGGCACAGACCGCGGGGCGGTCCGGCCCTGCCCTCGCCGCACCCGCCGGGCGCCCCGCCACCGGTGCCGGCCGCGCCCCCTCCAGCCGCCCCCGGGCCGAGCGGCCCGCCCCCGCGGGTCGGCGGTGCCGCCGCGGCCCTGGTCACCGCCGCGGCGACCCTGGCGGTCCCGGCCGCGGCCGTGAGCCTGGGCCTGTGGTTCGCCGCGCTGGCGGCCAACATCCCGGGCATCGTCCTGGGTGTGGTCGCCCTGACGAAGGTCCCCGACACCGGCGAGGTAGAGCGCTACCTCAGGTACACGTGGGCGTGTACGTTCGCCTATCTCGTGCTGTACGTCCTGCTGCTCGTGCCGATCATGGCCGTGGCGATCGTGCTGGCCGCCCTCGAATCGCCGTGACCCGGGCATGATCGAAGGACCCGGACGCGTTACACCCACCGCGCCCCGAGCGACGCCCCCTGACCCAGCGACCACCGAGGGAAGGTCCGTGTGTCCTGCCTAATCGTCCAGTCCGACAAGACGCTCCTGCTCGAAGTGGACCACGCGTCCGCCGAGGAGTGCCGCCGCGCCATCGCCCCGTTCGCCGAACTGGAGCGGGCCCCCGAACACGTGCACACCTACCGGGTCACGCCGCTGGCCCTGTGGAACGCGCGGGCGGCCGGGCACGACGCCGAGCAGGTCGTGGACGCGCTGATCCGCTTCTCCCGGTTCCCGGTCCCCAACGCGCTGCTGGTGGACATCGCCGAGACGATGGACCGCTACGGCCGCCTGCGGCTCGTGGGCGACCCGGTGCGCGGCCTGGTGCTGGAGTCCACCGACCGCGCGGTGCTGGAGGAGGTCGTGCGCGCCCGCAAGCTCAAGGGCATGCTGGGTGAGCGCCTGGACGAGTCCTCCGTGGCGGTGCACCCGAGCGAGCGCGGCAACCTCAAGCAGGCGCTGCTCAAGGTCGGGTGGCCCGCGGAGGACCTGGCCGGGTACGTCGACGGCGAAGCGCACCGGATCGAACTGGACCAGGACGGCTGGGAGCTGCGCGGCTACCAGAAGGAGGCGGCGGAGGGCTTCCACGCCGGGGGGTCGGGCGTGGTGGTGCTGCCCTGCGGCGCGGGCAAGACCGTCGTCGGCGCCGCGGCGATGGCGCTGACCGGCGCGACGACCCTGATCCTGGTGACCAACACCGTGTCGGTGCACCAGTGGCGGGCCGAACTGCTGCGGCGCACGTCGCTGACCGAGGACGAGATCGGCGAGTACTCGGGCGCCCGCAAGGAGATCCGCCCCGTCACCATCGCGACGTACCAGGTGATGGCGGCGCGCCGCAAGGGCGTGTACGCGCACCTGGAGCTCTTCGACGCCCGCGACTGGGGGCTGGTGGTCTACGACGAGGTGCACCTGCTGCCCGCCCCGATCTTCCGGATGACCGCTGGCCTCCAGGCGCGCCGCCGCCTTGGCCTGACGGCGACCCTGGTCCGCGAGGACGGGCGGGAGGGGGACGTGTTCTCGCTGATCGGGCCCAAGCGCTACGACGCCCCGTGGAAGGACATGGAGAACCAGGGGTGGATCGCGCCCGCGGACTGCGTGGAGGTGCGGGTGGACCTGTCGGAGTCCGAGCGCCTCGCCTACGCGACGGCCGAGCCTGAGGACCGCTACCGGTTCTGTGCCTCCTCCGACTCCAAGACCGCGGTGGTGCGGGAGATCGTGCGTCGGCACGAGGGTGAGCAGACCCTGGTGATCGGGTCCTACATCGACCAGTTGGACGAGCTCGGCGCCTCACTGGACGCCCCCGTGGTCAAGGGCGAGACGCGCAACAAGGAGCGCGAGCGCCTGTTCGACGCCTTCCGGGCTGGTGAGCTGCGGACCCTGGTGGTGTCCAAGGTCGCCAACTTCTCCATCGACCTGCCGGAGGCGGCTGTGGCGGTCCAGGTGTCGGGGTCGTTCGGCTCCCGCCAGGAGGAGGCCCAGCGGCTCGGCCGGGTCCTGCGTCCCAAGGGCGACGGCCGGGCGGCGCGCTTCTACGCGGTGGTGGCACGGGACACCCTGGACCAGGAGTACGCGGCGCACCGGCAGCGCTTCCTCGCCGAGCAGGGGTACGCCTACCGGATCGCGGACGCGGGCGACCTGCTGGCGGGGGAGATCTAGAGGGAGGGGAGGCCGCCCACCGTGTAGGCGGCCAGGGCGATCGCCCACGCGATGAGCGAGTAGACGAGCGTGCGGGTGCGCAGGCGGCGGTCGTCCTTGACGGAGGGTGCGGCGAAGGCGGCGACGAAGAGGGCCACTCCGAGCAGGGCGGGGACCGCGGAGGCCAGGGCGAACAACTGGGTCTGGGTCGCGCAGGCGGCATAGCCCGGGCTGCCGGGATCACCACAGAACACGTCGTCTCCGGTGCGGTCGAAGTAGGCGGTACTCCCCGACCGTACCGTTTCGGCGGGGAAGTGATCACCGCCGTGGGCGTCCGTATCCCGGTGCGCGAGAGGTGCCCGTAGGCGTATGTCCCCTTTCGGGGCCGGTTCCGACCAGGAGAACAGAACCGCATTCGGTTTTTGTCGGCAGGCCTCCTACGCTCTCTTCGCAGACGCCCGTGTCCGATGATGCGGCCCCACCCCGACGGAGGTCTTCGCCATGCCCGACAGCCCGGCCCCGGCAGCCCCCACCGACGAGCACCGCACCGGATTCCACTCCCTGCGCGGCGGCGGCCTGAACTGGGAGTCCCTCCCCCTCAGGCTGTTCGCCAAGGGCAACGCCCGCTTCTGGAACCCCGACGACATCGACCTCTCCCAGGACGCGGAGGACTGGAAGGGGCTGCCCGACCGGGCGCGCACCCGCATCCTCCGCCTCTGCGCGCTCTTCGTGGCGGGCGAGGAGGCCGTCACCGAGGACATCCAGCCCTTCATCCGCGCGATGGCCGCCGAGGGCCGCCTGGGCGACGAGATGTACCTGACCCAGTTCGCCTTCGAGGAGGCCAAGCACGTCCAGGCGTTCCGGATGTGGCTGGACGCCCTGGGCATCGACGAGGACCTGCACCGCTACGTCGACACCAACCCCGGCTACCGCGCGCTGTTCTACGACGAACTGCCCCGCTCCCTGGAGGCGCTCCTCGACGACCCCGGCCCGCGCAACCAGGTCCGCGCCTCGGTGACCTACAACCACATCGTCGAGGGCTCACTCGCCCTGACCGGCTACCACGCCTGGAACCGCATCTGCACAGCGCTCGGCGTCTTCCCCGGCATGCGCGAGATCGTGCGGCGGATCGGCGACGACGAGCGCCGCCACATGGCGTGGGGCACGTTCACCTGCCGCAGGCACGTCGCCGCCGACGACGCCAACTGGGCGGTGGTCCGCGAGCGCCTGGACGAACTGCTGCCCCACGCGCTGAACACGGTACGGGCGGGCGAGTTCCTCTCCGGAGAGCCCGGGGAACACGACTTCGAGTTCCCGCCCGGGGAGATGGTCGACTACGCCGGGGACCGCGCGCTGCGCCGCCTGGGCGCGATCGAGTCGGCGCGCGGGGTGCCCCTGGACCGGATCGACGTGGACGCCGCGCCCGAGGAACTGGAGGAGCGGTTCGGCCGGGAGGACCGCGAGGCCATGGCGGCCGAAACCGCGTCCTGACCCGTGCGGCCCCGGCCGGGCCCCGGCCGGGGCCCGCCTGGATTCCGACTCCCGGACACGGCGCGTCGCCGCGCATCACCCCCAGGTGACGGTTTGTGGTGTGAACTGAGGAGGGGCGGCCACGCCCCGCCCGGACACCGGACGCCGAAGGGGACGCATGACAGCAAAGGCATGGGAGTCGACCACGCGTATGGCACGCTGGCCGGCGGTCCTCGCCCTCACGACGGTTCTCGCGGTCGGCTGCGGCGACACGGGCCAGGGGGCGGGGCTCTCCACCGAGAACGCCAAGGACCCGCTTCCCACCCCCGCCGCGTCGGCCTCGGACGGCACGGACACCGACGCCTGCGCGGACGGCGACTGCCAGATCGCCGTGACCGAACAGGTCTCGTTCCCCTTCCGGGCCCCGAACGGCACCGCGCGGCTGACGGTGAACCGTGTGGACGACGAGAGCTTCGAGTACACCGTGACCAGGGACGGCGGCAGCGAGGTCAGCGGCGGTGCCAGCGGCGCGGGTTACGGCTGCTCCACCTTCCTCGACACCGAGGCCGCCAGCACCGTCTGCGAACGGGCCGAACAGCTCCCCGAGCAGGCGCACGGCACGGTGATGATCCAACTGCTCAAGGGAGCGGGCTCCAACGCCGTCGTGACCATCGCCACCAGGTGAGCCGGGCCACACGGCCCAGGCCGCCATCCGCCCCGGTCCCACTCCAGCGGCGCCGGCGAGCACGGTCCGCGTGCCTCGGTACGGTTCATCCGGTGTCGGCTCTGAGCTGCTACGTTCGACGACGATCGTCTTGTATGTCCCTCTAGAGCGGAGCATCTCCCATGCCACCCTCCAGCCTCGAAACGATGAGCGATCAAGCCGTCGCGCAAGCGGTCGCCATCCCCGGATGGATTCAGGACAACCTCGATCTCCTGGTGGGCATCCCCCTGCGGATCATCCTGATCGTCATCGGCGCGCTGATCGTCCGTGCACTGGCCAAGCGCATGATCTCCCGCGTCATGGAACGCGTCCTGAGGTCCAACGGGAGGGAGAACGGGCAGAGCCGCTCCGCCCGGGGCCCGGTCCTCCTCCAGCGGGACGGGGCGCGGGCCGACGAGCGGCGCGAGCAGCGCGCCCGCACCATCGGCTCGGTGCTCAGCAGTTTCGCGACCATCGTCATCGCGGCGACGGCCCTGGCCATGGTGCTCGACCAGATCGGTATCGCCCTCGGCCCCCTGCTGGCCAGCGCGGGTGTGGTCGGCCTGGCGATCGGCTTCGGCGCCCAGAGCCTCGTCGCGGACTACCTGTCCGGCCTGCTCATCATGGTCGAGGACCAGTACGGTGTCGGCGACGTCGTCGACCTCGGTGAGGCGGTCGGCACGGTGGAGAACGTCGGGCTGCGCCTCACCCAGGTCCGCGACATCAACGGCGGCCTGTGGCACATCCGCAACGGCGAGATCCAGCGGGTGCGCAACGACAGCCAGGACTGGGCCCGCGCCGTCCTGGACGTCTCCGTGGCCTACGAGGCCAACCTGGAGACCGTCTACGACGTCCTGGAGAAGACCGGCCGGGCCATGCGCGAGGACGACGAGTTCGGCGGCCTCCTCCTGGAGGACCCCTCGATCTGGGGTGTGCAGTCCCTGGACGCGGACGGCGTCGTGGTGCGCTTCGTCGTCAAGACCGTCCCGCTGGAGCAGTGGGCCGTCACCCGTGAGCTGCGCCGCCGCGTGAAGGACGCCCTCGACGCCGCCGGCATCGAGATCCCCTTCCCCCAGCGCACCGTCTGGATGCGCAGCGAGGACGGCGCCGCCGCCTCCTGACGCACCTACCCCAACGGTTCGGGGGCCGCGCACGGTCGCACCGTGCGCGGCCCCGGTCGGGACAGGGGCTACCCCCGCTGAGGCGGCAGGACGTTCTCCTCGTACCGGCCGACGTAGTTGCCCGGAGGGTCGAAACGGGCCACCACCATGCACCCTTGCATGCTGTCCTCCCGGCTCACATGCGCGATACCGATGCCGATGCGCTCACTGGACTTCCAGACGAGCTGCGTGAAATTGTGCGTGGTGTGCTGGGGGGAGGGTGTACGGAAATCGTAGTCAAGCATCTCGTGATACCACATGTCCACCGCGCTGCGAAGCCTGCGCTCATCGCAGCGGCCGGGATCGGAGGACAGGGCTATGTACAGGTTCTCCCCCACTCCGCCGTTCACTTCGCGGGGGCTGTGCTGGAGTACTCCCCTCTCCGCCCATTCCTGAGCACCTTGGGCGAGTCCGGCGTCCGCCGCGAGCGGGGGCGCGGAGTGGCGGGCACGATAGTCGTTGATGTGGTCGAGGACCGCTGCCGTGGCATCGGGTACGGCGGGTTCCGCATGTGCGGGTTGGGCGGTGGCCGCCAGCAGGGCACAGAAGGCGAGGGCGGCGAAACTCAAGCGAGAGATCTTCACGGTGAGATAGTAACCCAGGGTAATACCCCAATCACCAAAGAGATGATTCGAGAAGGATTCCCTTTTCGCCGCTTTGATCTGTCTCAGGGGCGATCGCACCCTCCGGACACCCCGCCCCGGGCATGTTCGGGACGGGGTTCCGCTCCAGCGGAGCACACGGGCCTCAGACCCGGCCCTCGTCCTCGGGCCGGTGCCACAGGTCGCGGCGGCCGCGCTCGGCCTCCAGGGCGATCCGCCCGAAGGGCTCGGTCCGCCAGTCACCGGTCCCGGTGAGGTGGTTGGCGTAGAGCACCTCGCCCAGGCGCGAGAGCACGTACACCGTGTCCACGAGCCGGTGCGTCTCCAGGAACTCCAGGGTGTTGGGCACCCCGAGATAGGCGCGGTCGTGGTCCACCGGCGGGACCCACCGCCCGAAACCCTGGTCGCGCCGCGCCCGCTCGTAGCGCTCCTCCAGCGAGAACACGCTGTTGGTGCTGTGTGTGGCCACGAAGGCCACCTCCACCCGGTACCCGGCCTCGCGGAACCCCTCCGTCCACGCCGTCGCCCAGTCCGAGCGGCCCAGCCGATGGCTGCACACCACGTCGACCCGTTCCCGGCGCACGTGCTCCAGGGCCCTGTGGTGCATCCAGGCCACCTGCCGCCCCAGGAAGAGCGACGCCGTGCGGTCGTCGGAGCTCATCACCCACTCGTAGTCGGGTGCCAGGCGCAGCAGGTCGTCCCCGTCGTAGCCGACGGTGCCCTCGGGCAGGACCGGCAGGAGCAGGCGCTGCAACGTGGTCTTGCCCGCCCCCGGCTGGCCGCCCAGGAGCAGCACCCGTGGCCGCTCCCGGGCCGGGCCGCTGAGGCGGGGGCGCAGGAGCAGGTCGAAGAGGTCGTCCCGCCCGGCCCGGTCCGGGTCGCGGGAGGGGTCGCCGGGTACGGCCCCGGAAGGGGTACGCAGGGGGACCCGCCTGAGCACGGCGACGGTCTCGGGCAGTTCCCGGTTGAGCCGGTCGATCTCCTCGGGCTCCAGGAAGGGGAGCCGGGCCTCCTCGTCCGACAGCGCCCTGGCACGCGCCGTGTCGCCGCGTGCCAGGCAGGCACCGATGGCCGCGCTGTAGAGGTTGTAGGTCCGCTCCCGAGCCAGGCGCTGGGCCTCGGTCTGCGGCGGCACCCCGCCGCTGGAGCTCTCCAGCAGGAGCGGGCGGACCGTGCCCGTCTCCTCGGTCACGTCGTCGCGGATGGTCATCACAGGTGTGCCTTCCCTCGGCTCCTGGGGGCGGAGCCGGTCGGTCAACGGCGTCGGCACCCGGATGGTAATGCGTGATCCCGCTTTCGGGGGAACGTTCGGTGAAGCCGTGACGGGAACGGCCTACAGTGGTCACCCGGCGCCCCCTCCCAGCGGGAAAGGGCCGTGTTACGGCGATCATCCAAAGGTAGTTCAGGCCCCGCCGCCACCACGGGTCGCATCGCCGCCGTCCCGCTCAACCACCGCTTCTCTCCCCCGGAAGGACCCCGTTGGAACCGACCCCCGCTCCCCCGGTCATCGACGTCCTGGCCTGGGTACACGTCCGCGACGGCCGCCTGCTCTGCGTGCGTTCCCGGGGCAAGGACCTTCTCTACGTGCCCGGCGGGAAACGCGAGCCCGGCGAGAGCGACGAGACCGCTGTGACCAGGGAGGCACTGGAGGAGGTCAGCGTCCGCCTGCGTCCGGGAACCTTCCACCTCGTGGCGGTGATCGACGAGGACGCCCACGCCCAGGCGCCGGGCACCCGTGTGCGGATGACCTGCTACACCGCCGAGCACGACGGGGAGATCGCCGCGGACCACGAGATCACCGGCCTGGAGTGGATCGCCTTCGCCGACCGCGATCGCTGCGCCCCCGCCGTGCGCAGACTCGTGGAACTGCTGCACGCACGGGGTTCCCTCCGCTGACGGCTCAGGCCCGGGGGCCGTCGGGAACGCGCGCCCTCCACCGGCCCGGGTTCCCCGCCAGCAGCATCGCGGTCGACACCCCGAGGAGGAACGGGGCGGCCAGCCCCACCGACGTCAGGGTGCCGACGCCACGGACCTGGACGTAGTCGCCGCCGAGCACCCCCTGGGCCACCGTCTGGAAGGCCAGGTGGAAGCCCACGCACGCCCACACGTTCCCGGTGACCACCCGGATACACCCGAGCACCACCCCAAGGCCCAGGAACAGCGGCAGCCGCTCGGCGAGCACGCCCCACCCCTCGGTGGACACCCACAGTGCCGTGCCGAACAGGACGAACAGGGCCGCCTGCGCCGCGACGGCGGCCCAGGCGGGCAGGGCGGCGTTCAGGTTCCGGAACAGGTAGCCGCGGAAGATCAGCTCCTCGGGCAGCGCCTCGGCCAGCAGCACCACCAGCGCCAGGAACACCAGCCCCGGCACCAGTTCGTCCCACGAGGCCGTCCGCACGACGAACGACCACCCCAGGACCACGCACAGCGCCATCCCCGCACAGCCGGGCAGCGCCCACGACGCCGCGCCGACGAGGAAGGGCCGCCACCCCGCGCGGGGGCCGGTCAGCACCGGCCCGTGCCACGGCCGCCGGTCGAGGAAGCGGCGCGCCGCCCACACCAGCGCCACGGCCAGCACGCACAGGGCCGCCGCGGTGACCGCGCGGCCGAGCGGTCCCGGGAGCATGCCGCTCACCCGGAGCATGAGCCACCAGAGAAGAAGGGCCGCCGCCGTCACCACGGTGATCCGCACGGGCAGGGGCGGCCTCCGGGAGACGGGTGACGACGGCCCGGACACGGGGGTGCCATCCATGGACACCACTCTTCCGCACAGCGAAAGCACGGCGCATCCGGCATCCCCCTGAGAACACCCCGAGGCACCCCGTGTGATGCCTCACGCAGAAAAAACCAGTGGCCTCGCCCGCCTCCACCGATTAGAGTCCGGTAACCGTGCGCGATCTTCCCGAACCTCCGGGCGTCCCCGACCACCGGTCGGCCGACCGCTACCTGCTCTGGCTCGCGCGTCGGCAGTGGGGCTCCCTCACCTGGGGATCGCTCATCAGCGGCGCGTACACGTCCTGCGGTGTGCTCAGCGCCGCCGCGCTGGGCGCCGCGATCGACTCCGGTCTCACCGGCGGCGATACCGGCGACCTGCTGCTGTGGTGCGGTGTCCTCGCCGCGCTGACCCTGGTCCGGGTGGCGCTCGTCCCCTTCCACGAGCGCGCCACGTCCTTCAACTGGTACGCCTCGGCCTACCGCACCGTGCAGGCGGTCACCGAACGGGCCGTCGCCCTGGGCCCCACCCTCACCCGCAGGCTCCCCTCCGGGGAGGTGGTGGCGGTGGGCACCGACGACATCGACCAGATCGGCGAGTTCTTCGAGGACGCCGTCCGCGGCCCGGGCGCGGTCGTCTCCATCGCCGTGGCCGCCGCGCTCATGCTGGCCGCGCACGCCGTGTTCGGTCTGGCGGTCCTGGTCGCGGTCCCCCTGATCACCGTGGGCATGGTGCCGCTGCTGCGAGCGCTCTCGCGCCGCCAGACGCACCAGCGCGACCACCAGGCCGAACTCACCACGATCGCCGGAGACCTCGTGGCGGGGCTGCGCGTCCTGCGCGGCGTGGGCGGCGAGCGGGTCTTCGGGCGGCGCTACCGGGACGAGTCGCGCCGGGTCCGCGACGCCGGTGTCCGGGTCGGCTGGACGGAGGCCTGCCTCCAGGCCGCGCGGACCCTCCTGCCGGGCCTGCTCCTGGTGGGGGTGGTCTGGTACGGGGCGCGGCTCGCGCTGGAGGGCGCACTCACCATCGGCCTGCTGGTCGCCTTCTACGGCTACACGCGCGCCCTGGGCGAGGACGTGCGCCACCTGATGCTCGTCTCCTCCCTGTACGTGTCGGCCCGCGTGGCGGCGGGTCGGATCACCGGTGTGCTGGGCCTGGCCCACGACCACCCCGACCCCGCGCTCCCCCGGCTGGAGCCGGAGGGACCGTGCGACCTCCGCGACCCGGTGAGCGGGGTGACGGTCACCGCCGGGGAGTCGACCGGCGTGGTGTGCGCCGACCCCTCCGACGCGACCGCGGTGGCCGCGCGGCTGGGTCGCTACCGCGAGGACTGCGCGGAACTGGTCGAGCGCTCCACCGGCCGCACGGTGTCCCTGCGCGACCTGCCGCTGAACCGGGTGCGCGAGCGGGTGCTGGTCGCCGCCAACGACGCCCACCTGTTCTCCGGCAGGCTCCGGGGCGAGTTGGACCCCGGCGGGGACCTGTCCGACGCGCACCTGGCCCGGATCGTGCGTGCCGCGCACGCCGACGACGTGGTGGAACGGTCACCGCTGGGGTGGGACACCGTGCTCGCCGAACGCGGACGCGAGCACTCCGGCGGCGAGCAGCAGCGCCTGCGGCTCGCCCGGGCCCTGGCGGCGGCCCCGGAGGTCCTCGTCCTGGTCGAACCGGCCTCGGCGGTGGACGTGCACACCGAGGGGGTCGTCGCCCAGCGTCTCGCCGAGCAGCGTCGCGGCCGCACCACCGCCCTGGTCACCACCAGCCCCCTACTGCTCGCCCGCACCGACCGCGTGTGTCTCGTCCGAGGCGGCCGTGTCGTGGCCGAGGGCACCCACCACGCGCTCCTGGCCTCGAACCCGGACTACGCCGCCACCGTCCTACGCTCCGCCGCAGTGGAGGAAGGCCGATGACCCAGACCACCGCACGACCCTCCCCCGACCTGCCGAAGGCCACCCGGACGCGGACCCCGGACGGGCTCCCGATCGCCCCCTCCTCCGTGGTGTGGCGGCGGCTGCGCCGCGCCTGCGCCGAACACGGGTGGACCCTCGCCCGCGTCGTCGTGCTGTACGGGGCCGCGTCGCTGAGCGCGCTCGTCGCGCCGTGGATGCTCGGCGCCATGATCGACACCGTGCGCACAGACGGCGGCGGGGGGCGCGTGGACCTGATGGCTGCGGCGATCGTCGCCGCCCTGTGCGTCCACGCGGCCCTCCTCCTGGTGTCGGTGGCCACGGCCATCCGGTTCGGGGAGAACCTGCTCGCGCAGGTGCGCGAGGAGTTCGTCGACGGCGTGCTGCGCCTGCCCCTGGGCACGGTGGAGCGCGCCGGGAGCGGCGACCTGCTGGCCCGTACCGGCCGCGACACCGACCACCTGAGCTACGCGGCCCGCCAGTCGGTGCCCGTCGTCCTGGTGAGCTCGGTGACCCTGGTGGTCATCACCGCCGCGATGGCGTTCCTCCACCCGGCCCTGCTCCTGGCCTGGCTGCCCTCGGCCCTCGTGGTGTGGCTGTCCACCCGCTGGTACACCCGCCGGGCACCCGAGGGGTACGTGCGCGAGCTGGCCGCCTACTCCGACCTGACCCAGGGCGTGGCCGAGACCGTGGAGGGCGCGCACACCGTGGAGGCCCTCGGGCGGCAGGCCCGCCAGCGGGAGCGGACCGAGGAGCGGGTCCGCCGGTCCTACCTGGCCGAGCGGTACACGCTGTGGCTGCGCTCGGTGTGGTTCCCCCAGCTGGACTTCGCCTACGCCTTCCCCCTCGTGGCGACACTGCTGGTCGCGGGGCTGCTGCGGATGGACGGCCAGATCACCGTGGGGCAGATCGCCACGGCGGTGTTCCTCGCCACGCAGATGGCCCGGCCGCTGGAGGAGCTGATCGACGAGGTGGACAGCCTCATGATGGGCTTCACGTGCCTGCGGCGGCTACTCGGGGCGGAGTCGGCCGCTAACGGCGGTGCGGCGGTGCCACCGACGGAGGGCTCCGAGCCCGGAACGGTGGAACTGCGCGGGGTGCGGTTCGGCTACACCGGAGCCGAGGTCCTGCACGGGGTCGACCTCCTCGTGCGGCCGGGCGAGCGGCTGGCCGTGGTCGGCCCCAGCGGCGCGGGCAAGTCCACGCTCGGCAAGCTCATCGCCGGTATCCACCGGCCGACCTCGGGCGAGGTCCTGGTCGGGGGCGATACGCAGACCCCGGGCGAGGAACGGAAACAGGTGATCCTGCTGAGCCAGGAGAGCCACGTGTTCCGGGGGACGATCGCGGAGAACCTGTCGCTCGTGCTGGGGGACGGCGAAACCGACGAGGACCTGCTGTGGAAGGCGCTGGCGGCGGTGGGTGCCCGCACCTGGGTCCGCGCGCTCCCGGACGGGCTGGACACCCCGGTGGGTTCGGGACGGGACGCGCTGGAGCCGGACCGCGTGCAGCAGTTGGCGCTGGCCCGGGTGGTGCTGGCCGACCCGCGGGTGCTGGTGCTGGACGAGGCGACGTCCTCGATCGACCCGCGCTCGGCCCGGGACCTGGAGCGCTCCCTGGCGGGTGCGCTGGAGGGGCGCACGGTGGTGGCGATCGCGCACCGGCTGCACACCGCCCGCGACGCCGACCGGGTCGCGGTGGTGGAGGACGGGTCGGTCAGCGAGCTGGGCACCCACGACGACCTGCTCGCCCGGGGCGGGTCCTACGCGCGGCTGTGGCACGCCTGGCACGGCGGCTGAGCCGTGCCGGGGAGCCGTTCCGCCGGGTCAGGGCTTCCACTGCTCGGGTCCGGGGAACCTGGAGGTGTCCAGTTCCAGGCCGAAGGGCTCGGGCAGGCGGACCTTCCCGCCGAAGTTCACCGTGGCGGCGTGGTTGTACCGGCCGCTGTCGGGCTGCTCGTAGAGGGTCACCGACGGCCCGTGCTCGTCCCAGGCGTCGATGAGCAGGTAGAGCGGGATCGCCGCGTAGGCGTAGCCCGCCAACTTCTTCCTGCGGTCGATGTCCCGACTGCTCCTGGACACGATTTCCACGACGAGCGACGCCTCCTCCGCCGGGCAGGGGGAGCGCGAGGGATCGAGGACGATGTCCTCGGGCATGACGACGAGATCCGGCATGTACAGGCGTTCGATGGCCGAGACCTGCACACCCAGTGTCTGCAAGACGTGCCAGTCGTCTGGGATCACACGATTCAGCGCCCGGTGCACCAGGGACGCGATGATGTTGTGAGGATCAGACGGGGGGGCCACCAGCACGACTCCGTTGTCATCGACGATCTCGGCCCGCCAGCCGTCGGGCACGTCCAACTCCTGCCAGGTGCGCAGCAGGTAGTCCCATCTCGACGAATCCGCCTGCACAGGGGCTTGGGCCACGGCAAGACTCATTTCGCGTTGCACCTCCGGAAACGAACACTAACGCTCCGTGCCCGCATCCGCCCGACACTTCGCAGAATAACCCCCCGGTTTTCCCCGGGCCAGCGCACCGCACGGCGCGGCCGCCCGCCGCAAACCCCCTTGAAACGGCGAAACCGGGCGGCCCCGCAGGGCCGCCCGGTCGTCGCGGGCGAGGTCGCGTATCCGGACCCCGGACTCCAGGCGAAGCCTAGAAGTCCATGCCGCCCATGCCACCGGTCGGGTCGGCGGCGGGAGCCCCGGCCTTCTCCGGCTTCTCGGCGATGACGGCCTCGGTGGTCAGGAACAGACCGGCGATGGAGGCCGCGTTCTGCAGAGCGGAACGGGTGACCTTGGTCGGGTCGATGACGCCGTCCTTGAACAGGTCGGTGTACTCGCCGGTGGCGGCGTTGAGGCCGAACCCGGGCTCCAGGTTCTTGACCTTGTCCGCAACGACGCCGCCCTCAAGGCCGGCGTTGACCGCGATCTGCTTGAGCGGCTCGGCGATGGCGCGGCGCACGATGTCGGCGCCGATGGACTCGTCGCCGTCCAGGTCGAGCTTCTCGAACGCGGGGACGCTGGCCTGCAGCAGCGCGACGCCACCGCCGGGCAGGATACCCTCCTCGACCGCGGCCTTGGCGTTGCGGACGGCGTCCTCGATGCGGTGCTTGCGCTCCTTGAGCTCCACCTCGGTGGCGGCACCGGCCTTGATGACGGCCACGCCGCCGGCCAGGCGGGCGAGACGCTCCTGGAGCTTCTCGCGGTCGTAGTCGGAGTCGGTGCGCTCGATCTCGTTGCGGATCTCGTTGACGCGACCGGCGATCGTGGTGGCGTCACCGGCACCGTCCACGATGGTGGTCTCGTCCTTGGTCACGACGACCTTGCGGGCGCGGCCGAGCATGTCGAGCTCGGTGTTCTCCAGCTTGAGGCCGACCTCCTCGGTGATGACCTGGCCACCGGTCAGCACGGCGATGTCGCCGAGCTGGGCCTTGCGGCGGTCACCGAAGCCCGGGGCCTTGACGGCGACGGACTTGAAGGTGCCGCGGATCTTGTTGACGACCAGGGTCTGGAGCGCGCCCTGCTCGACGTCCTCGGCGATGACCATCAGCGGACGGCCGGCCTGGAGGACCTTCTCCACGACGGGCAGGAACTCGTTGTTGTTGGAGATCTTGGAGTTGACGATGAGGATGTAGGGGTCCTCCAGGACCGTCTCCATCCGCTCCAGGTCGGTGGCGAAGTAGGGCGAGATGTAGCCCTTGTCGAAGCGCATGCCCTCGGCGAGTTCGAGCTCCAGCCCGAAGGTCTGGCCCTCCTCGACGGTGATGACGCCTTCCTTGCCGACCTTGTCCATCGCCTCGGCGATGGTCGCGCCGATCTGGGCGTCACCGGCGGAGATGGAGGCCGTGGAGGCGATCTGCTCCTTGGTCTCGACCTCCTTGGAGATCTTGCCGAGCTCCTCGTTGATCCGGGTGACGGCGGCCTCGATGCCGCGCTTGAGGCCGACCGGGTTGGCGCCGGCGGCGACGTTGCGCAGGCCCTCGCGGACGAGCGCCTGGGCGAGCACGGTGGCGGTGGTGGTGCCGTCACCGGCGACGTCGTCGGTCTTCTTGGCGACCTCCTTGACGAGCTCCGCCCCGATCTTCTCCCAGGGGTCTTCGAGCTCGATCTCCTTGGCGATGGAGACACCGTCGTTGGTGATCGTGGGGGCGCCCCACTTCTTCTCCAGGACGACGTTGCGGCCCTTGGGGCCCAGCGTGACCTTGACGGCGTCAGCGAGCTGGTTCATGCCGCGCTCAAGGCCGCGACGGGCCTCCTCGTCGAACGCGATCAGTTTGGCTGCCATTGAGTTCTTGTCCTCCCGTGACCGGGCTGATACGCGATGGGACGAGGCGTGCGCCCGCGACGGACGGCCGCGACGTACCGACACCCCTGCTGTCGGACGCGCACGGCCTCGCAGCCTCGCTCCGGTTAGCACTCAGGCTCAGCGAGTGCTAACCAGGTCTATTTTTAGCACTCTCCCCGGGAGAGTGCAAACGATGTGGTCACGATTTCCACAGCCGTCACACCGCCTTTCACCTGCGTGTACGAAAGGAGGCACGGACGCTCGCCCGGTCAGCGGATTCGGTGGGACGCGTCCCACCGCCCGTCACAGCTCCGTGAAGTACCGGGTGATCGGCAGCGGGACCAGCCCGGCCTTCTCGTAGGCCCGGCGGGCGGGGGCGTGGCCCTCGTCACCGCCGGTCTCCACCATCGCGGTCCCCATACCCAGATCCCGGATCCGCTCAACCGCGAACACGGTCAGCTCCGTACCGATCCCCCGCCCCTGGTGGGCGGGGTCGACGGCGGCCAGGGTGATCTCGCCCATGTCGTCGCCGGGCCGCAGGCGCACCGACACGAACCCGGCCACGGCGCCGTCGGCGAGCGCGACCCAGACGCGGGCCTCCTCCGCGTCCAGGTCGGCGGTGACCGCCTCGCGCTGGGCGGCGCGCCAGTCCGGCGTCATCCGGTCGTAGAGACCCGCCCCCAGCACCCGCCGCAGGGAGGCGTGCACCGGCTCC
Source organism: Nocardiopsis sp. LOL_012 (assembly GCF_048060475.1). Lineage (NCBI taxonomy): Bacteria > Bacillati > Actinomycetota > Actinomycetes > Streptosporangiales > Nocardiopsidaceae > Nocardiopsis > Nocardiopsis sp. LOL_012. The sequence goes on from NZ_JBHMIV010000006.1 coordinate 73,451, forward strand.
CACGCCCGCAGGGACAGGTCGACGACGGCGTCCCGGTCCCGCTCTTCGTATCCACGGATCTCCACGCTCATTCAGGCAGGCTAGCCAGCGGCGCGGCCAGAGGAAACCGGGTTTCCCGGCCGACACGGCGAACGGCTCCGCCCCTCCCGGTCGGGGAAGAAGCGGAGCCGTGCCATTGTGCACCGTCTCCCCGCCCGCGCCGGAAGCCCGGCGGAGCGGTCAGGGCGGTCGGAGCGGTCAGCAGCCCCCGGCCACGGCCGGGATGATCGAGACCTGGGCGCCGTCGGCGACCGCGGTCTGCAGGCCCTGTTCGAAGCGCACGTCCTCGTCCCCCACGTAGACGTTGACGAACCGGCGCACCTTGCCGGAGTCGTCGAGGATCCGCGCCCGGATGCCCGGGTAGTTGGCCTCCAGGTCGTCGAGGACCTCGGCGAGGGTGGTGCCCTCGGCGGACACCTCGGCGGCGTCGCCTGTGTAGGTGCGCAGGATCGTGGGGACGCGGACGCTGGCGCTCATACGGGTGTTCTTCCTTCGTCGGGTGGTGTGCGGTGCCCGGGGCGCCCCGGGCACCGCGGAGTCGTCGGTGCGGGCCGCCGCTCAGAGCAGGCCGGCGTCGGCGAACGCGGCCAGGGACGGCTTGATCGTCGCGGTCACGCCCGCCTCCACGGCGTTGAGGGTCTTGAGCCCGTCGCCGGTGTTGAGGACGACCGTCTCGGCCCTGGGGTCGAGCCTGCCCTCGCGCACGAGCTTGCGGAGCACGCCGGTGGTGACACCGCCGGCGGTCTCGGCGAAGACCCCCTCGGTGCGGGCCAGGAGGTTGATGGAGTCGACGACCTCGGCGTCGCTGACGTGCTCCACCGAACCGCCGGTGCGCTGGGCGATGTCGAGCACGTAGGGGCCGTCCGCCGGGTTGCCGATGGCCAGCGACTTGGCGATGGTGTCGGGCTTGACCGGCTGGATGACGTCGTGGCCGGCCTCCCACGCCCGGGCGACCGGTGAGCAGCCGGTGGCCTGGGCGCCGAAGATCCGGTACGGGCGGTCCTCGACCAGGCCGATCTTGATGAGCTCCTGGAAGCCCTTGTCGATCTTGGTGAGCTGGGAGCCGGAGGCGATCGGGATGACGATCTGCTCGGGCAGGCGCCAGCCGAGCTGCTCGGCGATCTCGTAGGCCAGCGTCTTGGATCCCTCGCCGTAGTAGGGGCGCAGGTTGACGTTGACGAATCCCCAGCCCTCGCCGGCCGGGTCGCCGATGAGCTCGGAGCAGAACCGGTTCACGTCGTCGTAGTTGCCCTCGATGGCCACGACCTTGCCGCCGTAGACGGCTGCCATGACCACCTTGGCCTCCTCCAGCCCGGCGGGGATGAACACACAGGACTCGAACCCGGCGCGCGCGGCGGCGGCGCCGACGGCTCCGGCCAGGTTCCCGGTGGAGGAGCAGGACAAGGTGGTGAAACCGAAGGTGCGGGCGGCCTCGACGGCCATCGCCACGACGCGGTCCTTGAAGGAGTGCGTGGGGTTGCCGGAGTCGTCCTTGACGTACAGCGAGTCCAGGCCCAGCTCGGCGGCGAGGCGGTCGGCCTTGACGAGGGGGGTCAGGCCGGGGTTCATGTTGGGGAGTTCGGCGACGTTGGTCGGCACCGGCAGGAGGGAACGGTAGCGCCAGATGTTGGCGGGGCCGCTCTCGATCTCCGCGCGGGAGACGTCGCCGAAGTCGTAGGCCACCTCAAGGGGGCCGAAACAGAACTCGCAGGCGAACTTGGGGGTGAGGTCGTAGCGCTCGCCGCACTCGCGACAGGAGAGGGCGACGGCGGGGCCGAAGGCGCGGACGGTGCTGGGTTCTGTGGCGGCAATCGCCATGGCGAGGCGTCTCCCCTCATCTTTCCTGGCGGCCACCTTGACCCCAGGCCGGAGTTGGCACCTGTCCCGGACGCCTCGCGAGGAACACGAGATCGCGTACCGGGATGGTTGCCGGGGCTTCACCGGGCCGGTCCCTCCACCCCTCTGGATGAGCAATATGAAGTTCTGGTGCCGATCCTCTGTTCGGACCCGCACGGCAACTGTAACGGAGGTGTCGGACTGATTTCCACAGCGGGTGATCCGCATTACACGGACCGGCCCACATGGTGGGACGCCCCCCGTGGCCACGGCGCGCGGGAACCCCCGCGGCCCTCGGCCGACGCGCCCGGCGCGGCCCGGACCCGTGGGCGTGCGCCCGTGTTGCGGCCGTGTGACCCGTCCACGGGTTGGCCCCTGGTGCGTTTGGGCTTCGGGCGGAGGGGCGAGACCTATGGTGCGCCCTGCACCGGTGCGTCCCCCAGCCATCGCGGAACGACCCCCATGCACGCTTTTCGAGAGGACGAGTACGTGGACAAGGCACAGATCCTCATAGCCTCCAACCGGGGACCGGTGTCCTTCTCGACCGCCGAGGACGGCTCCCTGGAGTTCCGGCGGGGCGGGGGCGGACTCGTCTCGGGGATGAGTTCGGTGGCCACCGAGGTCGACGGCATCTGGGTGTGCGCCGCCCTGTCCGAGGCCGACCGCCGCGCCGCCGCCGAGGCCCCCGAGGCGCGGCTGGACCTGGCGCACGACCTCGACGGCATGCGCGTCCACATGCTGGACATCCCGGAGGAGACCTTCACGGGCGCCTACACGGAGATCGCCAACTCGACCCTGTGGTTCGTGCAGCACATGCTGTACGCCACACCGAACAAGCCGTCGTTCGGGTCGGACTTCCGCGGACGCTGGGAGGACTACGAGGCCTACAACAACGCCTTCGCCGAGGCCCTGGTGGCCGGGGCCGCCGACGGCGCCCGTGTGGCCGTGCAGGACTACCACCTGTCGCTGGTACCGCGCATCCTGCGCGCCCGCCGCCCCGACCTGCGGATCGCGCACTTCTCGCACACCCCCTGGGCCCCGCCTGAGTACTTCCGGCTGCTGCCGGACCACGTCGCCCGCGACCTGCTGGAGGGCATGCTCGGTGCCGACCAGCTGGGCTTCCACAGTCCGCGCTGGGCCGACGCCTTCCTGCGCTGCTGCGCGGAGGTGCTCAACGCCGACGTCGACCTCGACAAGCGCACCGTCGAGTACGGCGGCCGAGTGGTCGGGGTGGGCGTGCACGCCCTGGGGGCGGACGAGGAGGACCTGCGCGCGAGCGCCAGGGACCCGCGCGTGGCCGAGCGCGAGGAGACCCTGCGGGAGGTCGTCGGCGACACCGCGCTGATCGTGCGGGTGGACCGCACGGAGCTGTCCAAGAACATCGTCCGCGGCCTGGAGGCCTACCGCGAACTGCTCAGAGAGCGCCCGGAGTGGATCGGGCGGGTGACGCACCTGGCGTTCGCCTACCCCAGCCGGGGCGACGTGCCCGAGTACCGGGAGTACACGGACTCGGTGCTGCGGGTGGCCGAGGAGATCAACGAGGAGTTCGCCACCCCCGAGTGGCAGCCACTGGTGCTGGAGGTCAACGACGACTACCCGCGTTCGCTCGCCTCGTTCCGGATGGCCGACGTCCTGCTGGTCAACCCCATCCGTGACGGCATGAACCTGGTAGCCAAGGAGGGGCCGGTGCTGTCGGAGCGCGACTCGGTGCTGGTGCTCTCGCGCGAGGCCGGGGCCGCCGACGAGCTGGGCGGGCACGCCCTGATGGTCAACCCCTACGACACCGTGGAGACGGCCGAGGCCCTACACCGGGCGCTGTCGATGGAGGCGGGGGAGCGCCGTCGGCGCCGCGAGGCCCTGCGGGAGGCGGCGGTGGCGCTGCCGCCGCGGCGCTGGTTCCAGGAGCAGTTGCGCTCGCTGGACTGAACGGACCGAGCGCCGAAGGGCGCCCCAGGGGCGAGGGACCACCCCTGGGGCGCCCGGCGGGTCGCGCCACCCTCGCCCTCAGGACGGGCTCCGTTGCGGCGCGCCGGTCTCGGCGAGGACGGCGTCGACGAACGCGGACTTGGCGCGGATGTAGTCGTCGACGCGCTCCCACGTGCGCTCGGCGAGGCCGTCCTTGAGCGCGCGGTAGCGCTCGCGGGTGTCCTCGTCGGCGGCCAGGCGGTCACGGAAGGCGAGGATGCGCTCGATCTCCGGGTCGCCCTCGCCCAGGACGTGCAGGTTGAGGTTGACGTCGAGTCCCTCCAGCACCCGGTGGCCGAACGGGCCGTCCCGGTCGGCGGCGACGCGGTAGCCGGCGTGCTCCAGGTCGGGCAGGTAGGCGGGTTCGTCGTCGGGGTCGGCGACGGCCAGCAGCAGGTCGACGCAGGGCCGGGCGGCCAGGCCGGGGACCGCGGTCGACCCGACGTGTTCGATGAGCAGGGCGCGCTCGCCCAGGGCCTCGCGCACCTTCGCCTTCTGCCGGGTGGAGAGCAGCGGCCATTTGGGGTCGTAGGGGGAGATCAGGACAGGTCCGGGCGGGAGGTCGCGGTGTCGGGCGGCCTCCGCGCGTCCTCTGAAGGGTAGCGGTGATGTTTCCAGGGGTGGCATGTCACAAGATTTCTCTGTCACCCCGCACTAGTCAAGACACCGATACGTGTTTGCATATGCACGCGCATGATGTCACCCTCGCGCACTGCGGGTGTCCGGACCGGGCCGGGGTCTCGCGCCCGGCCCGAAAAGCCCGCAGGGAACGGGACCTCAGCCCTTGCCGTTGCGCGGCTTGCGGCGGCGCCCGCCCTTGGTGGGGCGCTCGGCCTCCTTCTCGGCGGCGCGTTCGGCGGCGATCTCCTCGTCCTCGTGGCGGCGGTCCTCGCGCACCCCGTAGGGATCGGCGCTGGAGCGGCGTACCCACACCGCGACCAGCAGCACCCCGAGGAGCAGGACGGCCCCGACCGCGGCGAACCAGGCCCACAAGGGGACGCCCGGACCCTCCTGGGAGCGTTCGAGCAGTTCCTCGTCGATGAGCGGGGCGCCCTGGGTGATCTCCGCCGCCGCACCGGCAGCCGAGGGCAGGTGGAGGGCGGGCGTCCCCTCCGGCCCGGGCTGCGAGCCCTCGACCAGTGCCTGGCGGGCCTGGTCCGGGCTGAGCTGCGGATACTGCGTGAGCAGCAGGGCGGCGGCCCCGGCGACCATGGCGGCCGCGTAGGGTGCACCGGTGACCTGCGCGGGGCTTCCGTCGGGCGATGTGGCTGCCAGGGCTGCGCCGGGCGCGGTGAGTTCGATGTCGGCGGTGTCGGGGGACCCGGGGATCAGGGCGCCGTTCTCGTCCGCCCCCGCGACGGAGAGCACGCTGGGGTCGTCTCCCCCGGCGGGCCCCACGACCAGGGACCCGCCGCTCACCGCCTCCTCGGTGGCGGCGGACAGGTCCGCGTCCGAGGCCTGCGCCGCCTCGGGCAGCAGGATGACCTGGACCCCCTCGTCGGCGGCGCCGCGGACGGCGTCGGGCAGCAGGTCCGCGGTGGGCAGGGCCAGCACACCAGCCTTGGGCGCGACCCCGAGCATGCCGCCGTCGGCGTCCATGCCGTGGCCGTGGCTGGCCACCAGGGCGGCCACGGCGGTGCCCTGGTCGAGGTCGCCCTCGTTGGGGCCGTAGGCGGTGTCCACCGTCACGTTGTCGACCAGGTCGGGGTGGTCCTCGGGGACGGCGGCACCGGGCAGGGCGACGGTGGTGCCCCTGCCATAGGTTTCCCCCCACGCTTCCTCGACCCCGATGGAGAGCAGTCCCCACTGCTCGGGCCGGAAGTCCGGCTGGCCGGCGGCCACGGACGGAACGGCCGCCGTACCGAGGAGGACGGTGGCCGTGACGGCCCCCACGGTTCCCAAGCGGCGCTTGCGAGTCGTGTTACGGCTGTTGCCCCCGAGCACGTCAGACTCCCTCGAACATTGCGATCGGCGTTCCACGGCCCTCCCCGGACCACCGCGATTCTCCCATGAGCACATGATCACAGCAGGGACAAGTGCCTTGAGGGCTAGGAAAGGCAACTGTATCCCCCGTGCCAGTCCTGACCGCCGAAGCCCTCACTGGGCATGTCGAGTCGCTAGCATGGTCGCGCCGATCCGGACCATCCAATTTCCCGTCCAGGGGGTGTCCTATGCCGAATATCGGTCCAGCCGAGGACGGCCAGTCGGCCCTCGCCGAACGCGACCAGCGCATCCTCGCCTTCGAACGCCAGTGGTGGAAGTTCGAGGGCTCCAAGGAACAGGCGATCCGCGACGAGTTCGGGTTCTCCGCGACCCGCTACTACCAACTACTGAACGGACTGGTGGAGCGTCCCGAGGCGCTCGCCCACGACCCCATGACCGTCAAACGCCTGCGTCGGCTGCGCGCCGACCGCAGACGCCAACGCAACGCACGCCGTCTCGGTATCCGACTCTGACCCGGGGCCGCCCCACACGCCCGCTCAGGGACCCCGCGGGCGGCCCTCCACCACCGGCACTCTCCCGGGCGCCCCTCCGAACCCCCCAGTGACGGGGGAGCGCCCGGACCCACCGGCCCCACGCCGCCTCCCAGGAAAGGCCCCGCATGTCCCTGCCCCGGCCGAGCACGGCCGCCGGACGCTCCGCCCTCGACGCCCTCCTGGCCGAGCCCGCCCGGGCCCTGGCCGCCTTCGACTTCGACGGCACCCTCGCCCCCATCGTCGCCGACCCGCGCGACTCCGCACCCCTGCCCGGGATCGTGGAACTCCTGGCCGGACTGGCCGACACGCTCGGCTCGGTCGCGGTGGTCACCGGCCGACCCGCCGCCACCGCCGTGGAACTGGGCGGCCTGGACCGGGTGCCCGGCATCACCGTCCTGGGCCACTACGGGGCCGAGCGCTGGGCGGACGGGCGCGTCACCGCCGCCGACCCGCCGCCCGGCGTGGCGCGGGTCCGCGCCGAGCTGCCCGGCGTGCTCGCCGAGGCGGGCGCTCCGGAGGGCACGTGGACCGAGGACAAGGGGCGGTCCCTGGCCGTCCACACCCGGCGCACGGCCGACCCCGACGGCTCCCTCGCCCTGCTCGCCCCCGCCCTGGACCGCCTGGCCGAGCGGACCGGGCTGAGGGTGGAACCCGGAAGGATGGTGATCGAACTCCGTCCACAGGGTGTGGACAAGGGCGCGGCGCTGCGCGGACTCGTCGAGGAGACCGGGGCCGCCACCGTGCTCTACGCCGGAGACGACCTGGGCGACCTGCCCGCCTTCGACACCGTGGACGGCCTGCGCGAGCGGGGCCGCCGCGGGCTCAAGGTGTGCTCCACCTCCGACGAGGTCACCGCCGTCGCCGAGGCCGCCGACCTCGTCGTCCCCGGCCCCGCCGGTCTGGCCGACCTGCTCACCGCCCTCACGGCTGCGATCCGTGGTGCGGCTGCGGGGTGAGCGCCGCGCGCACCTGCGCCCGCAGCTCCCGCAGCCCCGTCCGCTCCCGCCCGTAGTGCACCGCGTTGGTGAGTACGCCCACGTACCGGCCGCTCTCCGGGTGCAGGAACAGGCTGGTCCCGGTGAACCCGTTGTGGTGGACGACCCCCTCCGGGGTGACCAGCCAGCCCAGCCCCCGCCAGAGCCCCTCCCCCGCGTCCGCGTGCGGGCGCCAGCTCTCGCGCACGTACGGTGCCGGGAGCACCCCGCCGCCCGACTCGCCCTCCCGCAGCACCTCCCGCGCGAAGGCGCCCAGATCGATCGCGGTGGTGAACACCCCGGCGTGCCCCGCCACCCCGCCCATGAGCGCGGCCGCCTCGTCATGCACCACCCCCCAGGTCGGCGCCGTCCCGGGCAGCCGGACCTCCGTCGGCGCCACCGCCAGGGAGCGCGTCAGCGGCCCGAAGACCGTGGAGCGCATCCCGAACTCGTCCCACAGCTCGGCCGCCAGGACGTCCAGCCCGCTGCCGTACAGGCGCTCCAGGACCAAGCCCAGCAGGATGAACCCGCGGTCGATGTAGTGGTGGCGCCCCGGCTCCTCCAGCGGGTCGGCCAGGATCGCCTCCGCCAGGTCCTGGTCGGTGCCCACGTACCGCTCCAGCCACGTCACCGGGTTGAGCCCGCTCGTGTGGGTGAGGATCCGGCGCACGGTCACCGCCTCGCCCGGCAGCCCATCGGCGGGCAGGTACTCCGACACGGGCGCGTCCAGGTCCACGAGCCCGTCGGCGACAGCTTGCCCGACCAGCGGCCAGGTCGCCATCACCTTGGTCAGGCTGGCCACGTCGTAGAGGACGTCCGGCGCGGTCCCGTGCTCGCCGTCCACCCCTCCCACGGCCACGAACTCCCACATCCCCCCGGTGCCGACGACGGCGGTGCCGCCCGGCAGCCGCCCCGCGTCGACCATGGACTTGAGGACACCGCGGATCCGCCCTCCCGTCTCCGTGAGCCAGTCACCGTCGTGCACGACACGCCTCCCGCTCTCACCTCAGCCGATACCCCGTTCTTCCAGTGTCGCCACACGGAGTCCGCCAGGCGTGTTACGAAACTCCCATAACGTGGAGAAGGCCGTCCCCCTCGGCCGCGGTGTCCGAAGTACGCTGACGCCCAGGAACCCCGAGGAGGACCATTGAGCAGCCAGACCCCCGTGCCCGCCGGATTCCGCGGTGTCGCCGGCAACATCGGGATCAAGGACCCCCACGACGACTTCTTCGCCGTGGTCTCCGAGGTCCCCGCGCACGTGTCCGCCGTGTTCACCAAGTCCCGCTTCGCCGGATCCAGCGTGGTGATCAGCCGCCGCGCCGCCGCCGACGGCCGCGCCCGCGGCGTCACCGTCATCAGCCGCAACGCCAACGTGGCCACCATGACCGGCGAGGCCAACGCCCTGGAGGTCCAGGAGCGGGTGGCCCGCGCGGCGGGGATCGACCCCGGCGAACTGCTCATCGCCTCCACCGGAGTCATCGGCCGCCCCTACCCCATGGACAAGGTGCGCGCCTTCCTGGACGCCCTGCCCGCCGAGTTCCCCCCGGCCGACCTCGACCGCGCCGCCGCCGCGCAGATGACCACCGACACCCGCCCCAAGACCGCCTCCGCCACGGTCGGGGAGGCGACGGTGACGGGCATCGCCAAGGGCGTCGGCATGATCGAACCGAACATGGCGACCATGCTGGCCTGGTTCTTCACCGACGCCGACCTAGAGCAGCCGGTCCTGGACGCGGTGTTCCGCCGGGTCGTGGACCGCACGTTCAACGCCCTGAGCATCGACACCGACACCTCCACCAGCGACTCCGCCGCGATCTTCGCCAACGGCGTCGCCGGCCCCGTGGACACCGCCGCCTTCGAGGAGGCCCTCCACGGCGTCGCCCTGGAGCTGGTGCGGATGATCGCCTCCGACGGCGAGGGCGCCGGCAAGCTCATCGAGGTGCGGGTGAGCGGCGCGCGCGACGACGCGCAAGCCAAGCGCGTGGCCAAGGCGGTCGTGAACTCGCCGCTGGTCAAGACCGCCGTCCACGGCTCCGACCCCAACTGGGGTCGCGTGGCGATGGCCGTCGGCAAGCTCGACGCGGAGACCGACGTCGAGCCGGAGAACGTGCGGATCGTCTTCGGCGACGTGGAGACCTACCCCACGGAGGCCACCGACGAGGTCCTGGCGCACGCCGCCGAGCACATGAAGGGCGAGGAGGTGGTGATCGGCGTGGACCTGGGCATCGCCGACGGCGCCTTCACCGTCTACGGCTGCGACCTCACCGACGGCTACATCCGCATCAACGCCGACTACACCACCTGAGCGTGGGATACCCCCGAACCCGGACGTGACGCTTCTTGCTACCAGCACAGGGGAACAGCCGATTCCGTGCACTGGTAGCACGATCACAGGGCCGGGCGGTCATGCCCGGTGTCGGGCGACGGTCGCCAGGATGTACTCGGGGCGGTTGAGGTCGCCCCAGGTGAACCGGACGATGCGCGTCGACGGGTGCCAGAGCTGGAGGGCGTTCTGCCGTGTGCGGTCCCTCGCCAGAACCCGCGGGGAGCCGTGCGGGCCGATCCCGTCCGCCTCACCGATGAGATCGAGGTCCTCCCACCAGAAGTCGACCCTCGCGATGCATCGACCCCGGCCGTCGAAGAAACGGTGCTGCAGGTCGGTGGGCGGCAGGCCGCCGTCGACACAGACCAGGCGCACCCTGGTCTCCAGCGGACTCTCCGCGCGTCCGTCGGCCGACCGCCACCAGCCTCGCAGGCGAACGGATCCCCTGCGCCTCCAGTTGACGCGCTCGACCTCCTCGATCTCCTCAGCCCCGATGAGCCCCTTGTTGAGTGCCGAATCCATGAGGCAGACGGCCGTCTCCCGATCGACGTCCAGGAGTGTGTCCGCCAGAGCCCGCTGGGGGGTGGCCGAACGGAGGACACCGTCGATGGTGGTGACCTGTTCGGGGCGGGTCTTCCAGGTGTGCAGCGTGATCCCGGCGATGTGTCGCTGGGTACCGCGGGCGGGGATGACCATGTGCATCTCGTTGAGGTCCCCTTCGGGCAGGCCCTGTATGCCCCACAGCCTCACGGCGGTCCTACCGCCCACGAACGACGCCTCACCGAGCGCCAGTTGGGCGGCCATGGCCTTCGCGCGCAGGCGGAGGCCCGGATCAGTGGCGTCCACGAGGGCGAGGACGGCGTAGACGCGTGGATAGACGCGTCGCCAGTTCCCGTTGCGTACGAACCGGCGGACGTCGCTCTTGGTGAGTCCGATGTGCTTGGCCTGGTCCCAACTGAGGACACCGTACTGGCGGGCGGCCGTATCGAGCGCGACGGCATGGGGAGGAAGGATCGGGTCCATATCCCCAGCGTGCGGCCGAACGGCCGCGGATGGCAGTGGGTTCTCCGACCTGTGGACAGCGGGTACCCGGCTCTCTCCGCGATCGTGCTACCAGCACCCGGAAACCGGCCGTCTCCTGCACTGGTAGCACGATCACGGCAGTCGGGCGGCGGCGCGCCGCAAGGTCACCGCACCCGGTGCACCTTGGTGTTGGATGCCTGGGCGCGCGGGCGCACCACCAAAAGGTCGATGTTGACGTGCGCCGGACGGGTCACCGCCCACACCACGGTGTCGGCGACGTCCTCGGCGGTCAGCGGGCCGGGCACCCCGGCGTAGACCTCCTCGGCCGCCTCGGCGTCGCCGTGCAGGCGGTTCAGGGAGAACTCCTCGGTCTTGACCATGCCGGGGGCGATCTCCACCACCCGCACCGGCTCGCCGCACAGCTCCAGGCGCAGCGTCTTGGCGGTGGTGTGCGCGCCGTGCTTGGCCGCCACGTACCCGCCGCCGCCCTCGTAGACGTCCAGGCCAGCGGTGGAGGACAGGATCAGCACGGTGCCGTCGCCGCTCTCCCGCAGCTTGGGCAGCAGGGCCTGGGTCATGTGCAGCACGCCCAGGACGTTCACCTCGTACATGGCGCGCCACTCCTCCGGGTCCCCGGTGGCGACCGTGTCGCGGCCGATCGCGCCGCCCGCGTTGTTGACCAGGACCGCGCAGGAGTCCAGGGATGCGGCGAAGGCGTCGACCGCGGGCCGGTCGGTGACGTCCAGGGTGTGGGCGCGGGCGCTGTGGCCCTCCTCGGCCAGCTCCTCGGCGAGAGCCTCGATCCGGTCGGCGCGGCGGGCCACGAGCACCACGTCGAAACCCGCGGCCGCGAGCCCGCGAGCGGTGGCCGCGCCGATCCCGCTGCTGGCTCCGGTGACGACGGCAGTCGCTGTCATGGTGGGTTCCTCCCGCTCGGATGCGCTGTCGCGCCGAGCGTATCCGGGGCGGTCCTCCCGGGCGGGCGCGGGGAGGGAGGGTTGTGTTCCCCGGGGCCGGGGGCCACTTCCAGGGAACGCGCCGTTGCCGACAGCGGTCCGCCGGGTGGCTGTGGTGGACGGGTCGAGGGGCGTGGTGACGAAGGCGGTGGAGGGCGGGTGAGGACTTATCCACAGGTTGACGGGCTGCGCAGCAGGCCGTCCCTGCCAACGCGTAGGATCTCACCTGAGAAACAACCCGGATCCTGCGACGCGTCGGTTTCCTGAATAGCTGGAAACACACGCGCTCCCATGCCACCATCAGAGCTGGCTGCACCTCTCGATCGGGTGTTCGACGAGCGTCGTGCTGCGGTCCCCGTCACGACTCAACCAGCAGAAGGGTTCAGGATGCCGGGCAAGGGTCGCGCATACACGTCCGTGGAGATCTGTGCAGGCGCCGGCGGGCAGGCACTCGGCCTGCACAACGCTGGCTTCGAGCACCGGGCACTGATCGAGATCGACCCCCACGCCGTCCAGACCCTGAGCCACAATGCCCGTGGCCCCGGCTGGGAGAGGTGCGAGATCCTCCCGTGGGACCTGACCTCCTTCGATATGGACAAGCTCAAGGAAATCGTGGGAGACAGCACCCTGGACCTGCTGGCTGGCGGTGTTCCCTGCCCTCCTTTCTCCCTCGCCGGGAAACAGCTCGGTGAGGCCGACGAGCGCGACCTGTTCCCTGTCATGCTCGACATGGTCGAGGAGCTCCAGCCCCGTGCAGTCATGATCGAAAACGTGCGCGGCCTGCTGGAGCCCGAGCACAAATTCCAGGACTACCGGCTCAGGATCCGTGCCCATTTGGAGAGCCTGGGCTACCGGATCCTCGGTTGGGAAGTGCTTGAGGCCCGCGACTACGGTGTTCCGCAACTGCGCCCCAGGGCCATCTTGGTTGCCATGCGCGAACCGGCCGCATCCCACTTCCTTCGGCCCCAAGCCAGCAAGAAGATCGTTACGGTCGCCGAAGCCCTGGACGAGACCATGCGCATCCGGTTCGGCAATTCCGCCAAGGGCCGCAAGCATTACGAGAAGTGGCGGCGCACAGCGGAAGAGAAGGGCACTGTGGCACCGACCCTGGTCGGGGGATCGAAGAAGCACGGAGGCGCCGACCTAGGGCCGACCCGCGCCAAACGTGCGTGGGCTGAACTCGGAGTGGACGGCCACGGGGTCGCCGACCCCCACGGCCACACCAAGAACCCCGAACGGGACCTGTACGGGGACCGGGGACCGAAGCTGACCGTCGAACAGGCCGCGATCATCCAGGGCTTCCCCCCAGACTGGGAGTTCCAGGGCAGGAAGACCGCCGCCTACCGCCAGGTCGGCAACGCTTTCCCACCACCTGTCGCCCAAGCCGTCGGCGAGTCCATCATCCGAGCGCTCAAGGCAGCAGAGAGCGGACTCCAGCCGCCCGAAGAGCCCGAAGGACTATTCGAACCGGTGGCCCCGCGCCAACTCACGCTTACGGGCTGAGACAGTTTCCACTACGAGTTCGGCGCACTCGGCCGGGTCCTGGTGCTCCCAGTACCTCAGTACCAGCCACCCGGCCTCCGTCAGCCGCTCATCCGTATCCCGGTCCCGCTGCATGTTCCCGCCGATCTTTTCCCGCCAGTAGTCGGGATTGGTCTTCGGCGGCACGAAGTGGTCAGGACAGCCGTGCCAGAAGCAACCGTCAACGAAGACCGCTACCCGTGTGGGACCGAAAAGCAGGTCAGCGGTGCGCCGCATCTTCGGCAGCGGCTTGGCCGAGACTCTGTAGCGCAGGCCGGCCGCATGGACAAGACGGCGCAGGGCAACCTCGGGCTTCGTGTCCCGGCTGCGGTTTCCCAGCATGCTGCGCCGGTTCGCCGCCGACGACGCCCACGAACCCTCCGGCGCTTTCCAAGCAGCGGTACCGTCCGGCTTCTTCTCTGGCTCAGTCATACCTTCGGCAGTAGAGGAGCTGTTTCGACTGGATCTGTGGCCGAGGCTACTCTCCACCAACCACCGTCGATGGAGACCTTCCGCGCACTTCCTTCCTGCCTCTCATCCGTGGACACGACCCGGGTAGAGACGAACTCACCAGAACCTGGCACAGGAAGGCCGAGCTTTTGCGCAATGACGCTGTGCTCGGTGTAATGCCCGAGGATGATGATCCCTTCCGATCGCAGACTCGACCGGGAACCGCCGTTGCCCCGGACCCGCTTCATGTAGTCCTCCTGCTTGGCGACAGTCGCCACGACCGCTCTCCGGATGATCGTCCCCTGCGCACGCCGGAACAGCTCATCGACCCGCTTCGTCCCGTGCTTGGGAGCAAAGATTGCTTCCACATCGCCAGGAGCCAGGTACAGGAGTGCGTTCGCCGGAAGGGAAGCCTCCGAGAAGAGCCATCGCACGGAAGCTCTCCCCTCCTTGTTCAAGGTCCGCTTGGCGTCCCGGTTGCTGCCGCCGTTCAGAACCTTTTCATCTGCACGGATCAGGCCCGCCCACCACTGGGACTCGGCATCGCTCGCCCAGAGGACCAGGCAGAGCTTGCCGACGGCCTCCGGCGGAATCATCCAGGAACCGCGCTTCTGCGAATACTTGCAGTCCACATCGATGCCGCAGATGCGGTAGTCGAGATCCTCACCCCCCTCGAAGTCGAACTCCCGCTGGAGGTTGATCTCGACGACCGTGCCGAAGTGGGTCTTCTCGGTCTTGTAGAGCTGATCCCACCGGTAGCGCCCGGTGTTCTTCCCGTCGAGGATCATGTCGAAGGTTCTGCGCACGGCAGCCGCAAAGCGGCTGCCGTCGGGATCGAGTCCAAGCAGGTGCTGGGCGACCTTGTCGAGCTCGGGGTCTGAGCCGCTGCCACCAGCAGCCGGAGGAGGGGGATCGAAGAGGTGCACCTTCAAAGAGTAGCAGTAAAAATAAAACACATTCACATTTGATTAAAATCAAAGCAAAAACAAACCCCCTGCAAAATCGAAAAATTCACTTACCAGCGAGCCAGAGCCCCAGGGAGATCCACATAACTCAACAACCTCCCCTGTTCAACACACTCATGCCAGGCTTCTTTCTGTGCAGGGTTAGCACAGCCATCAACAGACTCCCGCAAAGCATCAAAAGCAACATGGTAAACGGCATCCACTTCGCCAGTACCCCTGGCGATCGCAGCCAACCGACTTGACAAGGGCTCAGCCGTCACGGAAACCAGATGCGGCTGCCTCCCCCTGCAATGACGGATCATCTGATTGAATTCATGGCGAATATTCTGCACACGATCAGAGCGAATAGTCCACTTGCAGGAGATGGCCGCATGCAAGAAGTAACTCTTGTCGCTGCCATCAGACCCAGCCACCCCCACAGTGACATCAGGCCTAATGAGGTAGTCCTGGCCGATCGCAATCCTGAGCTCAGGGCTATCTCGAACAAGTTCATCCACCCGCTTCAGATGCGAGTACTGAGAAAAATCCGTCACCAATCCCCCGCAAGCCACCTCCCAATTGTTCCATGACGCCTCCCGCAACAAATACTTTTCAATATCATCCCGAACACTAGATTCCAAAACAGGCCCCGGATTCAATGGAGGGCCATTTCCCCGACTCGGATCCAACCCGAGAGACAAAAGCATACCCTCGGAAATTTTTATTGATTCGGCACTATGAGAATCGGCACAGTTCGGAACATACTTACCCTTACCACTTGGCTTGCGCCAACCCAGTAGATCCTTCGCAAAGACAGAAGTCATAGAAGAACCCTATCGAACTCAGCAAGCAACCACTTCGGACTGATCTAATGACAGCTCCTCGCAGAAACGATCAGATCCGAGTTCGCTGGAGATGTGAGCAATCACTACACCGAACCGGTCCGGTACGCGCACAGCAGTCACTCCTTCGGCGCTCGGGAGGGCCAGGTGATGACTATCCGGGTGTACTTCTTGTCCACCACACAGCTGACGGGAAACCGCCCCCTCTGCCAGATTGGACTGAAACATCCCTCTGTGTCTGGTTAGGCAGGAAGAGACCAATAGGAGAACCACCCGTATGAGCAAGAAGACGAACCCGGCCCCCAGACGATCGCTCAACAGCCATGTGCCCTCTACGGGATGGGGCGGCCGTTCTCCAGATACGCGGTCGTGCCCTGCTCGCGTGCGTACGCACCGTGAGTGATGCGGCGGGCGAGGCGGGGGATGGTGATCGACTCGACGGTGTCCACAGCGTAGAAGTCGTACCCGGTCAGTTCGGAGGGGCCCAAAACGATCTTGTCCAGCCATTCCCTGGCGAGGACACCGCCGTCGAAAACGAACAGTTGCTTGTCGCCCTCGGAGGGATTGGGTGCCCAGTCGACGACCAGCAGGCGGCCGATCGATGGGGTGATCCCCAACTCCTCCTCGACCTCCCGAGCCACGGCCTGGCTCGGGGTCTCCCCGTGCTCGATGTAGCCGCCGGGGATGTCGAGGTAGTCCTTGTAGGAGGGGACCACCATCATCACCCGTCTGAGGTCGTCGAAGAACAGGGCGCCGGCGGCGACCCGGGGGCGAGCGAAGGACTCTGCGGGATCAATGGCCATACTCCGACCCTAGCGGGCCGAAAATCACAGCATCCCCATCCGATGGGCGAGCTTCTCGGGCCTATGATTTCTTTTTCCATGTTTGGACCTCAGCACGCGCTCCTGAAGTTCCCCGAGGTTTCCGAACAAAGAGGAATGCTGCCCCGTGTCGAGGAAAGTTCCCCCGGTGCCCCTCGATTTCCGTATGGAGCAGGGTTGCCGCCTACCCCTTGAGGAGGGCGACGAGTCCCGCCCACTCCCCACTCTCGAACGAGAGGTGCCCGAGGTCCCGGTTCCGGGTGTCGCGCACAGCCGTCTCTCCGGGAAGGTCGGCGACCTCGACGCACTGGGGACCGTCGGGGTTGCTGTAGCTGGACTTGCGCCACCGCGCGGCGTTGGTGTCCAAGGGGGAGCCTCGTTTCGGATCAGTGCATCATGAGATCAAGCCCTCCAGGAAGTCGGCGGACTCCTGCACGGACAACGCGCTTCCCTGAGTACGGCTGAACACCAGCCTATGACGGTCGATCTCGTCCTTGGACTCCAGGTAGAACCCGTCACTGCGGGATTCGAGGAAGACGACGCTGTCAGCACTGTGGCCGTCACCGAAACTGAGGATGGTGAAGGGGAGACCGGCCGCCGCGTGGGCGCCGGAAGCGAACGGAAGCACCTGGATCTCGATGTTGGGCCGCTGTCCGACATGGAGAAGGTGGCGGACTTGTTCCCGCATCACGTCCGCTCCTCCGATCTGGCGGCGCACCGCCGCCTCATCGACGACGGCGAAGAGCAACGGCGGCTCCGGGCGATCCAGTACGTTCCTCTGGCGTTCGAGCCTGATCTTCAGCCGTTGTTCTGCCTGGTCCTTGGTGCTGCCGACGGCGGACTCCAAAAGCGCGGCGATGTAGTCCGGGGTCTGCAACAGGCCGGGGACCAAGCCGATGTTGAACTCCTGGATCATCGTGGCCTCGGCTTCCAGACCGACGAAGGCCCCTGGAAGGACGTCCTGGTACTGCAACCACCACGGTTTGTGGGTTCGTGAGTCGCGCGCGATCTGGATGAGCTCCCGCGCGACGTCCTCCGGAGCCTCGTAGAGCTGGCACAGCGCCATGATGTCGCCCGCCTTGACGCGCTGGAACTCCCCCGCTTCGAGCCTTTGGAGCTTGGCCCGGCTCCAGCCGAGGTCCTTCCAGACCTCGTCCTGGGTCAGGTTCGCGGCGCTGCGCAACCGCCTGAGCTGGATGACCAGATAGCGCCGACGCACCGGCATACCTGTCGCCATGCCGTCCTCCTTGTCTGAGACCGCCACTGCTTCCTCACAGTGTTCCAGACTCGAAACGAACAAACATGACTTTGCTGCACATCAAAGACACTGATCTTATTAAATGAGGCCGCCTCATTTAAGTTGTGAGTCATCTATGAGGGAGCCTCTGGCGTACACCACGTCGGTTGCCCTCATGACGTTCACGGCTGACGCTGGGAGGCGCGCGATGACCGGATACGAGATTCCACGGCAGAGGGCCACCACCCCCGAACCCCACCAGTCCCCGCCCCGGGTCCCCCGGCCCCGTACCCGGCACCACCGCCGCCTCGGCGAGCACACCGGCCTCTTCGACGGCCGCCCCGACCAGGTGGCCCGCATCCGCGACTGGTGCCGCGCGGCCACCGGCCTGGACGACGACCGCGCCGCGCCCGTGCTCCTCGTGGTGACCGAACTCGTCACCAACGCCATCCGCTACAGCGCCTCCGGCGACCCCTGCGGCCGGGTGCGGGTGATCGTCGAGGTCCTCCCCCGCGACCTCGTCCTCATCCGGGTCACCGACGACGGCCCGCGCCCGGGCCGCCCGGTCACCGGCCCCCGGGTGCTGAACCGCCTCGCCGACCTGCGCCCCGGCGGGCGCGGCCTGCACCTGGTGGCCGAACTCTCCCGGAAGTGGTGGTGGACCCGCAGCCACCGCGACGGCCCGGTGACCGTGTGGGCCTGCGTCGACCCCCCACCGCGCCCTCGACGCCTGAGCGCCCAACCCCGCGCCCCGTCCCGCGCTCGCCCCCCGCACACGAAGATGCCCCGTCCGGTGAGCGACCACCGATCCGGGGCGTGACCGACCACCTGAAACCACCAGGAGATCGACCGTGCACCACCCTAGCGGCCGGCACCGCAGGCCACACCGCACTCTCGCCGGGCAGCTCTGGGCCCTGGCCGCCGCGCTCCTCGCCTCGACCCTCACCCTCGTCCTTATCCCGGGCACACCCCGCCGCGCGCCCAGGACGCCCCTGCCCCCGCCCGAGCGGCCCGGGCCGACAGACCCACCGCCCGCACCACACCGGAACCCAGCCCGGTGGCGGCCCGAACCCGACGAGACCGGGGGGCGCGCTCGTCCGCCCCTACATGCCGCCGCCTCCCCCACTTCGCTCGCCCGTCCCCCGCCCCCGGATGCCCGAGGGCGACCTCCTGGCCGCACCGCCGTCCCCTCCGCCCGACGACCTGGCCGACCTCACCACGGCCATCCGCACCTACCTCCACGTCACCGGCCGGGCCTCGGCCTGCTGGCCAGAACGCCGTGGGCGGAGGACCCAGCCTCCAAGCGCGGCGATCTGAGACTTTGGGATCCCAACGAAAGGCCGTGGACCCGACTCACCGATCGGTCCACGGCCAAGGCAAGGGGGAGAACTGGGATCAGCCGGTGTAGTTCGGGTCCGCGGGCACGGGCTGTGCCGGGAACGAGTCCGAGTACTCCATCTCCAGAGCCTCGTCATTGCGCGGAGCCTCAGAGCCCGAGTACTCCGCCTCCAGAGCCTCGTCATTGCGCGGAGCCTCAGAGCCCGAGTGCTCCATCTCCAGAGCCTCGGTGCTGTCCGCCAAGGCGGGTGAGGCACCGAAGATGATCGTGGCCGCGGCTCCAACGGTGAGGAGGAAGGGCTTCAATTTCATGATCGACCTTTCGTTGGTTCTTCACGTGATTGTTGTTCGTGCGATAAGGCGGCCCGGCATACCGCCGACCCGTGGTTCCGCCCCCCGCATACGGGCGGGAGCACCGGTCACTCGGAGATCTCCACCGGGGTACCGACGGGCAGGTTCTCGGCCATCCAGGTGATGTCCTCGTTGGAGACTCGGACACACCCGTGGCTCACCTGGCGGCCCAGCGCACCCTCGTCGTTGGTGCCGTGGACAGCCAGTTGGCCAGGGCCTCCCGCGAAGGTCTCCAATGACTCGGAGAACCCGCTCAGCCCGAACGCGTAAACGCCGTAGGGCCCGTCGGGGTCCGAGGGCTGGAGCAGCTCGGTGAAGTAGTACCGGCCCGGTGGGGTGGGTGTATCGCTCTTTCCCGTGCCGATCACTCCGCCGCGCACCTCTTCGTCCCTTTCGTAGACGGAGAACTCGAACTCCGCCATGTGGATCTCCACCCGGAAGTCGGTGCTGGTCAGTGATACCTCGTCCCTGCGCACCCACCCGGTGGTGCCGTTCGGGCGGACCGGCAGGAGTACCTCCAGCCACGCGTCCTCTTCACTCTCCACGAGGAACGCACGGTCCACCCCGAACCCGTTGGGGTTCACGAGCGTGTCCAGCACCTCCTCACCGCCCTTCTCGGTCATCACCCCGATCTCGTCTCCGAGAACCGTGGCGATCACCGCACCAGGCGGAGGGGCCCCTTCCGAACCCGCCGAGTCGGCGGAGGACGGTTCCGCCCCGGATCCGTCCGGGGTTCCGGACGAACAGGCCGTGAGCGCGGCCAGGAGCAGGATCGCCGCCAGTGGCGGCGGAGCCGTGCGCGGCCTGGTCCGTGCCGGGTTCGGGGGAAGCGAGGATCGAAGCATGAGCAGCCGTCCGGATTCTTCTCACGGGGTGCGGCCGTCCGGGTACGGGCCGGGCCGCGTTTGGGTCGTCCGGAGCGAGCGGCTCCGGACGACCCAAACACTGACGCACGGATGTGAAGAAGTCGTGAGTCCGCTATGTGCCCGTTGTGTTCTGACCTGGGAGGCGGTTTCCGCACCACGTTTCGTCGCCGCGAAGGGCCTCTACCATCTTTTCCGTGTCAGGCGTTCCACGGCAGCGGAGGTATCCACGTGTGCGCCCATGTGCTCGTCGCCGAGGACGACGTGAACCAGGCGGATCTGATCCGGCGGTATCTGGAATACGAGGGACACACCGTACGTGTGGTCCATGACGGTCGCACGGCTGTCGCCGCTTACCACCGCGACCGTCACGACCTGGTGATTCTGGACGTGATGATGCCGACCATGAACGGCATGGAGGCGTGCCGGGCACTGCGCGCCGAATCCGACGTCGCGATACTGATGCTCACCGCCCGTTCCACTGAGGAAGACCTGTTGACCGGGCTCGATCTCGGGGCGGACGACTATGTCACCAAGCCCTACAGCCCGCGCGAGCTGATGGCGCGGGTGCGCACCCTGCTGCGCCGAGCGAGGTGGACAGAGAACGGGGACGGTCTCGGCCGGACCACCGACCCTGTCCTGAGGGTGGGCCCGATCACGCTCGACCCGGGTCGTCATACCGTTCACCGCGACGAAAGACCGGTGTCCTGTACCCGGGCCGAGTTCCAGTTGCTCGCTGCGCTCGCGGCCCGACCGGGACAGGTGTTCACCCGGGCACAGCTCCTCGAACACATCCATGGAATCAGCCGGTTCATCACCGAGCGCACTATCGACGTGCACGTCAAAAATCTGCGCCGCAAACTCGAACGGGTTCCGCGCAAGCCCACCCTGCTGGTCACTGTCTACGGGGTCGGATACAAGCTGAACGAGACCACCGATACTGCGTCCTTTGGGTAAGGCGGAACCGCGGACTATGACGGCGCTCTGGCAGAGCCTGCGCACCCGGCTGCTGGCGAGCTCGGTGCTCATCGCGGCGTGCTCTATCACGGCGACCGCGTGGCTGTCCGTGCAAGGGACCTCGGAGTCGCTCCGCGTCGAGCAGGGGGAGACGCTGGCCGTCGACACCCGGATCCACGACACGCTCATCGGCTACGCTGCGACCCACCCTGATTGGGACAGCGTCGATGGCACGGTCCGGGTTCTCGCCGAGGAGACCGGACGGCGGATCGCACTGGTCACGGAGAACCTTCGACCTATCGCTGACTCCCGGGACGGGTCACCGCTTCCACCCCGGGCGTCCTCAGTCGTGGACCCGCTCGCCATGGACGTGACCCTGGTCTCCGAGCGTGCGGGCCGCATCGACCCGCGCGCGGTCGGCCCGTTCACTGTCTCCGGATCCGACCTGGGGCGGCTCACCAGTGCCGCCGAGGAGAGCGCCGCGTGCCTCAATGAGGAGTTCGGAATATCAGCGACGGTGGAAACCGCGCCGAGCGGCCGCCCCTACGTGAACGTGTCAGGGGGCGAGGAGACCGGGTCACTGCGGTTGTTCTGTGGGCTCACCGCACTGGAAGAGCCCGTCACCAGCGAGCGTGCGGCCCTTGAGGACTTGGCCGAGCTCACCGCCTCGTGTCTGGACCCAGCCGGGCCTGAGGTGGTGTTCCGCATGGACAGCACCACCGGCACGCCGATAGCCGTGCCAAGGAATACCTCGGGTCTCACGCAAGAGGAAGAGGAGGCGTTGTGGGCCGAGAGGGCGCTGTCGTCGGCAGAGATCCGGTGGATGGAGCCGCTGTCCCCGGAACTGGACCGGCACACCGCCGACTGTGTCGACTCCGCCCGGCGCGACCTGCTCGCCCCTTACGTCGCGCCAGCCGCTCTCCTCTTCATCGACGACCCGGCCGAGAATCCGGCCGCCAGCCTGTCCCTGTCGCGCGAGGGTGTACTGCGGGTTTCCGGTGTAGTGCTGCTGGTTCTGGTGCTGACCCTCGTGGTGAGTGTGACCGTCTCGACACAGCTGGTGCGCCCGGTCCGCGCTCTCACGGACGCGGTACTGCGTATGCGCGCTGGTCAGGGCGCTGGGCGGGTCGAGGTACGTGATCCCGGTGAACTCGGCCAACTGGCCACGGCGTTCAATGAGATGTCCGAACACCTGGAACGGTTGGAGGAGCAGCGCAAGGCCATGGTCAGCGACGTCTCACACGAACTGCGGACACCGCTGAGCAATCTCAGGGGCTGGCTGGAGGCGGCCCAGGACGGTGTGGCAGACCTGCAACCGGAACGCATGAGGATGTTGGTGGGCGAAACCCTGCTGCTCCAGGCGATCATCGACGACCTCCAAGACCTGGCGCTGGCTGACGCGGGCAGGCTAAGGCTGTCACCGGAGCGTGTGGAGGCCCGTGTCCTGGTCGAGCAGGTCGTGGCGAGCTACCAGCTTCGCTCGGACGAAGCGGGGCTGCGACTGGTCGCCGAGGCGGACGGGACCGTTCTCAGCGCCGACCCGACACGGCTGACCCAGGCTCTCGGCAATCTGGTGGGGAACGCTCTGCGGCACACTCCGAAAACCGGAACGGTCACCGTCCGGGCATGGGGTGAGGAAGGGGAGGCGATATTCCAGGTCGCCGACACGGGGACCGGGATCGCCCCCGAGGACCTGCCGCAGGTGTTCGACCGGTTCTGGCGGGCGGAGAAGTCCCGCAGCAGGCAGACCGGTGGAAGCGGCTTGGGGCTGGCCATCGTACGCGGCCTCGTCGAACTGCACGGCGGTTCAGTGGCGGTGAGGAGCACCCTCGGGGTGGGCTCCGTGTTCACGCTGCGTCTCCCGTTGTCCGGCCCCACGTTCACGGGATCCTTCCGACCGGCCCCGAACGTCTGACCGTCCGGAGTCCCGCTCCACAACCGTTTCGCGCTCTTGTCCCCGGGCCCATGGCGGCCGACTTCGTGCACGGCGCGGCGTTCGGCGAAGACCGACGCCGAGCTTCGCCGCAGAACGAACCTCGATCACACACCCCGGGGCACGTTCCAAGAGTTCACCTGATCGCACCCCCCATCCTCCCTACTCACGGCGACCCGAACCTGACACAATCGTCCGAATTCCCCCGCCCCCAGCCGCTTTGAGGCCCCACCGAGAGCCCCCGCCCTCCCTTGGAAGGAGCCCCATGGACACCGTGCGCGCCTACGCGTGGAACATGGCGGAGATGCGCCGCCACCTCCTGCCCGGACGGACGGTCGCCCCCGGCATCGACCTCCTCCAGGGCGGCACGCCGCCGCTCACCTGGATCAGTGTGTGGGAACCGACCCGCGAACTCACGGGGAAGGCGCGCGAGGCCCTGTCCGATCCCGGGAGCCTCACCGTCGAGGACCCCTTCGGTCTGCTGGAGCTGTCGGGCACCCGGCGCACCACCCGGCCGATCATGCGCAGACCGGCGGCGATCCCGCTGCCGGAGGCGGAGGCGTCGCGGAAGGTGCGCGAACTCGCCGCCGCCGAGCTCCCCCTGGCCGAGCGGGTCATCGTGGACGGTTTTCCCATGCCCGCGCTCCAGCCCTACTCCCCCTCTCGGCTGCTGCCGACGGACCTGCTCGACCGGCGGGGCTGGCGCGCGTGGGCGATCCGGCGCCTGGGCGCCTGCGTGTCCACGGCCCTGACCTTCGACGACGACAACACCGTGTGCGTCTACTGGATGGCCACCCTGCCCGAACACCGTTCCCTGGGCCTGGCCCGCCAGATCCTGTCGGCGCTGGTCCGCGGCCACGAGGGGCGAGACATCGTGCTGGTGGCGACGGAGGACGGGCAGCCGCTGTACGAGTCGCTGGGGTTCGTGTCGGAAGGGGCCTGCTCGCTGCACCAGCGGTCCGACTGACCTGCCGGGACGGCCACATCGCCATCGCGCTACCGACAGGTAACAATTGGGTCGGTCATCCCATGACTCGTGCCTGACGTGAGCTGGGACACCCTATTGTTCCCCGCATGAGTGTCTTGCGTAGCCGTGCCGTCGTTCGCACGTTGATATGGGTCCTCGCCGTCCTGGCGGCGCTGGCGCTGGTCGCCTCCCTCCTCGGAGTGTGGGCCGTCCGCCGGTCCTTCCCCGAACACGCCGGGAAGCTCACCCTCCCCGGGCTGGACTCCGAGGTCACCGTCCTGCGCGACGACTACGGCGTCCCGCACGTCTACGCCGACACCGCCCACGACCTCTTCATGGCACAGGGGTTCACCCACGCCCAGGACCGCTTCTGGGAGATGGACTTCCGCCGCCACGTCACGGCAGGCCGGACCGCCGAGCTCTTCGGCCCCGACCAGGTGAAGACCGACGCCTACCTGCGGACCATGGGCTGGCGCCGCGTCGCCGAGCAGGAGTACGAACTCCTCGACGCGTCCACCCGCGGCTACCTCGACGCCTACGCCGAGGGCGTCAACGCCTGGCTCGACGACAACGACGGCCTGGCCGCCAGCGTGGAGTACGGCCTGCTCGCCGTGACCGGGGCCGACACCGGGATCGAACCGTGGACCCCCGCCGACAGCCTCGCCTGGCTCAAGGCCATGGCCTGGGACCTGGGCGGCAACATGCACCAGGAGACCGAGCGGGCCGTCCTGCTGGCGGGCGGGCTCTCCCGTGAGCAGGTCGAGGAGCTCTACCCCGCCTACCCCTTCGACGAACACGAGCCCATCACCGCCACCGCCGACCACAACGGCGCCGACGTGGAGACGGACCCGGCCCCCGCCGACGCCGCGCGTGCCCCCGCCGCCGACAGCGCACTGCCCGAGGAGGCGCTCGCCGCCATGGACGGACTCGACGGGCTCGCCGACGCCGTCCCCGAACTGCTCGGCCCCTCCGACAGCCCCGACATCGGCTCCAACTCCTGGGTGGTCTCGGGCGAGCACACCGAGTCCGGTCTGCCGCTGCTGGCCAACGACCCCCACCTGGGCGCGGCCATGCCCTCCACCTGGTACCAGGTGGGCCTGCACTGCACCGAACTGAGCGAGGAGTGCCCCTTCGACGTCAGCGGCTTCAGCTTCTCCGGCCTGCCCGGCGTCATCATCGGCCAGAACGAGTCCATCGCCTGGGGCTTCACCAACATCAACCCCGACGTCATGGACCTGTACGTGGAGCGCATCGACGGCGACCACTACATCGTGGACGGCGAGCGCGTCCCGCTGGAGACCGTCGAGGAGACGATCTCCGTGGCCGGCGGCGAGGACGTGGACCTCACGATCCGCATGACCGGGCACGGCCCGCTGCTCTCGGACACCGCCGTCGGGGAGGACCTGGCCACCGTCGCGGAGAGCACCGACCGGGTCGTGGGCGAGGCCGAGGAGGCCGGAACCGGTTACGGCGTGGCGCTCCAGTGGACCGCGCTCACCCCGGGGCGGACCGCCGACTCGATCTTCGCGCTGAACCGCGCCCGCGACTGGGACGACTTCCGCGGCGCCGCGTCCCTCTTCGAGGTGCCCGCGCAGAACCTCGTCTACGCCGACAATGAGGGCAACATCGGCTACCAGGCCCCCGGACGGGTGCCCGTGCGCGGCGAGGGCGACGGCCGCTGGCCCGCGCCCGGCTGGGACACCTCCTACGACTGGGAGGGGTTCATCCCCTTCGACGAGCTGCCGAGCGCGTACAACCCGCCGTCGGGCGTCATCGTCACCGCCAACCAGTCGGTCGTGGACGAGGACTACGAGCACTTCCTCACCGACGACTGGGACTACGGCTACCGGAGCCAGCGGATCAACGACCTGCTGGACGAGGCGATCGCCGAGGGGCCGGTGACGTCGGAGGACATGTCCGAGATCCACCTGGACTCCTACCACGCGCCCGCGCTCGCCGCCGTGCCCCACCTGCTGGAGGTGGAGGTGGACGGCGCCACGGCCGAGGCGCGGGAGCTGCTGCGCGACTGGGACGGGTACGCCGAACCCGACTCCGCGGGCGCCGCGTTCTCCATGGCCACCTGGCGCCACCTGCTCCCGCTGCTCTTCGACGAGCTGGGCGAGAACTACATGAACGACAGCGCGCGCGGCCTGTACGTGGTCGACGGGCTGCTGGACGACCCCGACTCGCCGTGGTGGGAGGGCGAGGAGGCCGACGGCTACGACGCGGTGCTCGCCGCCGCGATGGACGCCGCGACCGAGGAGCTCACCGAGCGGCTCGGCGACGACCCCTCCGCGTGGCGCTGGGGCGACCTGCACACCCTGACGGCCACCAACGAGTCCTTCGGCACCTCCGGGATCGGTCCGGTGGAGTGGCTGGTCAACCGGGGTCCGGTGGAGAGCGCGGGCGGTTCCAGCATCGTCAACGCCACCGGCTGGCGCTCGGAGCACGGCTACGAGATCACGGCGGTGCCGTCGATGCGCATGGTCGTGGACCTGGCCGACCGGGACGCCTCCACCTGGATCCACCTGACCGGCAACTCCGGGCACGCCTTCCACGAGGACTACGACAACCAACTGGAGCTGTGGGCGCGGGGCGAGACCCTGCCGTTCGCGGTGACGCGTGAGGCGGTCGAGGCGGCCGCCGTGGACGAGCTGGTGCTCGTGCCGTAGCGCGCAAGACCCGGCCCGCCGCCGCCCCCTGCCCCGGGCGGTGGCGGGCCGTTCCCATGCGCCTCGCGGAGCGCTCTCAGCCGCGCAGGTCCTTCTCCGGGAACCGGACCCCGGTGAGCTCCTCGGAGACCGTCCACAGGCGCCGGGCCGCGATCGAGTCCCAGGCGGCCTCGCTGCGGCTCGCCAGGGCAGGGGCGCCCCGCATGCCGCCCATGCCCTTGGGGCCGGCGAGGGCGGCCCCGGGGACGTCCTGGGTGGCGGCGTAGATCGTGGGCAGCGCGCCCACGGCGGCCTTCTGGGCGATGACCGTGTTGGCCACGGCGAGCAGTCGGTGCAGGACGGGGTTGCCGGTGTGGCCCTGGAGGTTGGTGGCGGCGTAGCCGGGGTGGGCGGCGACCGAGAGCACCGTCGACCCCGCCTCCTCCAGGCGGCGCTGCAGCTCCAGGGTGAACAGCAGGTTGGCCAGTTTGGACTGGGCGTAGGCCTTGGCCGGGTGGTAGCCCTTCTCCATGTGGAGGTCGTCGAAGTCGATGCCCTGGGCCATCTGGTGCATGCCGGAGGTGACGGTGACGACCCTGCCCGCGACGTGCGGCAGGAGCAGGTTGGTGAGGGCGAAGTGGCCCAGGTGGTTCACACCGAACTGGGTCTCGAACCCGTCCTCGGTGCGCGACTCGGGGAGCGCCATCACTCCCGCGTTGTTGATCAGCAGGTGGATGCCGCCCTCCCACCCCTCGGCGAACGCGCGCACCGAGGCGAGGTCGGCGAGGTCGAGCGGGCGGACCTCGGTGTTCCCTTCGATGGTGGCGGCGGCCTCTCGGCCCTTGTCTTCGCTGCGGACCGCCAGGACCACGCGCATGCCCTTGCGGGCGAGGATGCGCGCGGTCTCCAGGCCGAGTCCGCTGTTGGCTCCGGTGACGACCGCCGTGCGGCCGCTGAGGTCGGGGATGATGACCGCTTGCGTCTCCATCGCGCCAAAGTAGGGGAAGGCGGCGCACCTTGTCCACGGCGGCCACGGTCGCGTTGGAGGCCCGCCGGAGGGCCGTTCTATGCTGGGGCCATGGCCGACCGCCCCTACCACCACGGTGACCTGCGCGCCGCTCTCCTCGCGGGCGCCGAACGCGCGCTGGAGAAGCGGGGACCGGAGGCGCTGTCCCTGCGCGAACTCGCGCGCGAGGCTGGGGTGAGCCACGCCGCCCCGGGCCGCCACTTCAAGGACAAGCAGGCGCTGCTGGACGCGCTGGCGCTCACCGGGTTCGAGCGGCTCAACGGGTACCTGGAGCCCGCCGTCTCCAGCGCGGAGACCGCGCGTGAACGCCTCTTCCTCCTGGCCCGCGCCTACGTGGGCTTCGCGGCCGAGCACGCGGCGCTGCTCGACCTCATGTACGCGCGCAAGCACGGCCCGAACGCCCCCGAGGAGCTCACCGAGGCCGTCGAGCGCATACTGGCGACGGTGATGCGCCCCATCGCGGAGGGCCAGGCCGCAGGGGAGGTCGTCGACGGGGACCCGGACACCATCGCGACGGCGGTGTCGGCCACCGTGCACGGGTTCGCGATGTTCACGGCCGACTCCTCCCCCGCCGACCCCGAAGCACAACTCCGGGACGTCCTCGGCGTCCTGTACAACGGCCTGCGCCCGCGCTGAGGCGCCCTCCCACGCACGGGGCCCGGTCAGCCCTGTGGGCGGGCCGGAGCCGGGCGGTTGGGCGCGGAGGCCCGGGTATCGAACTTCGTGCTCGCCAGGGCCCGCTCCGCCAACGTGATGAGATCGAGCACCTCACGGACGAGGTAGGCGGTCGTACCGCGTTCGATGGACCTGGTCTGCACGATCCCCGCCTGGCAGAGTTCGTCCAGGGCGGTGCTCGCCGCGGGGAACGAGACCTTGAGGATCCTCGACAGGGTCGTCGCGGTGAGCACTGGTGCTTCGGGGAGACACCCCAGAAGACGTGCGACGGCCGAGTCCGCCCGCGGGGCCGGTCGCAGGCCGACGGACGCCCGGTGGGCCGACAGCCGGTGGCCCCATGCGGAGCGAAGTTCCTCGATACGCTCCATGAGCGTCTGTGACTGTTCGACGGCGATGGCGGAAGCCTCGACGAAGGTGTCCACCCACGCGTTGACCGACGCGCTCGCGTCCGGGGACGTGGGCGGGGCGTCGTGCCGGTAGGCGTTGAGTCCCTCGACATACCGGTCCCGCAAGGTAGCGAGAACGAGACTGATCGGCAGGACCGCCGCTTCAGTCAGACCCCGACGTGCCAGAACCGTGTGGATGAGGGCACGGCCCACACGTCCGTTGCCGTCGGTGAACGGGTGGATCGTCTCGAACTGCGCGTGGACGAGCGCTGCCTGGATCAGGGAGGCGTGGGCCGCGCCATTCATGTAATCCACGAGGTCGGCGATCAGGCCGGGGACCCGGTCGGGGTTCGGCGGGACGAAGTCCGCCCCGATCGGGCTCCAGTCCGAGCCGCCGATCCAGTTCTGGACCTGACGCAGTCCATGGTGGTCCGGCTGTTCGGGAAGCAGCGCCCGGTGGAGTTCGACGATGTGGTCGACCGTGAGGAGTTCAGCGTCGACGAGGTCGGTCGTCGACCTGCGGACGATCGTCATGTTGTTGGCCACGAGCCGTGCCTGCTCGCTCAGTCCCCGGACTGCCTCGGACTGACTCAGCTCAGCGAGCGCGACCTGCTGTGCCGATGGTGCGATACCTTCGATCCGCGAACTGGCGATGGCTTCGGAGCGCAGCAGGAACCGTGCAACACCGGCCAGGTTCTCCGCGTTCGGGCCGTTGAGAGCACGGATGCTTCGCTCGACGGCGCCGACCCGGCGCGAGAGTCGACCGTCGACAGCCAGGGCAAGACCGTCGACAAGGTCGGGAACATAGCACTGGTAGGGGCCGGAGCGCTGGGCGGAGCGTGGCAGGCCGAAGCCCGTGCCGGATTCCCAGTGCGCCCTCTCCCATGCGGCCATTCGCGGTTTCCTTTCATGGACTCGCAGTCCATCAAAGGATAGAGCAATAAAGTTTAATAGACGGGCGTTCCGTTCAAGGTTCTCGCGTTACTCCAGCCTCAGACGCCCCGGGCGGCCCTCCTTCCCCGTAGGGCCCCTGGTGGTCGGGGGACGTCACCGGGCGTGGACATCAACCCGGTCTCCTCCGCCGAGTACAGCCGATGCCACGGTCCGAACCCCATTTCACGTGCGGGCCCAGCACCGACACCCTGGACGACGACCACCAGGTGCCCTGTTTCAGCAGGTCACAGCGGCGGGTAGACCTCGGGTAGAGGCGGCGGTCGGACACGATCGGGGCAGGCGATGAGGGCGAAGGTCGGCGACTACGTGCACACCCACGGGGTGGCCAGCACGGACGGTCAGCACAGCGGCAGGATCGTGGAGGTGCGCGGCGCCGGGGAGCGGCCGCCCTACGTGGTCCGTTTCCCCGACGGCGAGGAACGCCTGATCTACCCGGGCCCGGAGACGGTGGTGGAGCCCCGGTTCCCGCGGGACTGACCGGGAGGGGCGCAGGGCCATGGCCGTCCGCGACTGGAACCCGGACACCGTCCGCAACATCGGGATCATGGCGCACATCGACGCGGGCAAGACGACCACCACCGAGCGCGTCCTGTACTACACCGGTGTCTCGCACCGGATCGGCGAGGTCCGCGACGGCGACACCGCCATGGACTTCATGCCGGAGGAGCGCGAGCACGGCATCACCATCACCTCCGCCGCCACCACGTGCCACTGGCCGGTGGACGGGGCCGACCACACCGTGAACATCATCGACACCCCCGGCCACATCGACTTCACCGCCGAGGTGGAGCGGTGCCTGCGCGTCCTGGACGGGGCGGTCGCGGTGTTCGACGGGGTGGCCGGCGTGGAGCCGCAGTCCGAGACGGTGTGGCGCCAGGCCGACCGCTACGGGGTGCCGCGCGTGTGCTTCGTCAACAAGATGGACCGCGTGGGCGCCGACCTGGAGTACTGCGTCGACACGATCGCCGAGCGCCTGGACGCGGTGCCGCTGGTCCTGCAACTGCCGGTCGGCGCGGAGGCCGGTTTCCGAGGCGTGGTCGACCTCGTCCGAATGCGCGCGCTCGTGTGGCCGGCCGAGACCCAACCCGGCGAGGCCTACGACGTCACCGGCGTCCCCGAGGACCTGGCCGACCGGGCACGTGAGTGGCGGACGCGCCTGGTGGAGGCGCTCGCCGAGTTCGACGACACCGTGATGGCGGCCTACGTGGAGGGCACCGAGCCCTCCGAGGCGCGGATGCACGCGGCGATCCGCCGTGCCGCGCTCGGCCGGATCGGCGACGGGGCCGTGTACACGCCGGTGCTGTGTGGCGCGGCGTTCAGGAACAAGGGTGTGCAGCCGCTGCTGGACGCGGTGGTCCGCTACCTGCCCTCCCCCGGGGAGGCGGGCGCGGTGGAGGGCCGTCCGCCCGGGGACCCCGGGACGGTCCTCACCCGGCGTCCGTCGGAGGAGGAGCCGCTGGCCGCGCTGGCCTTCAAGGTCAGTAGCGACCCGCACCTGGGCGCGCTGACGTTTCTCCGCGTGTACTCGGGGCGGCTGGAGTCGGGCTCCCATGTGCACAACTCCGTGAAGGGGGAGCGGGAGCGCGTCGGCAAGATCTACCGCGTGCACGCCGACAAGCGGGAGGAGATCGCGTCGGCGGGCGCCGGCGACATCGTCGCGGTGATGGGGCTGAAGCGGACCGGCACCGGTGAGACGCTGTGCGACCCCGGCGACCCGGTCGTGCTGGAGTCCATGGACTTCCCCGACCCGGTCATCGAGGTCGCGGTCGAACCCGCCTCGCGGACCGACCGGGACCGCCTCGCCACGGCGATCGCCCGCCTCACCGACGAGGATCCGACCTTCCGGGTGCGGACCGATCCCCAGACCGGCCAGACCGTCATCGGCGGCATGGGCGAGCTGCACCTGGAGATCCTGGTCCACCGGATGCTCCGCGAGTTCCGGGTGGCCGCCAGGGTCGGCAGGCCGCGGGTCTCCTACCGCGAGACGATCCGCGAGGCCGTTCCGCGGATGGAGCACACGCACCGCAAGCAGCACGGGGGCAGGGGGCAGTACGCGCGAGTGCGGATCGCGGTGGAGCCGATCGGGGAGGGCTACGAGTTCGTGGACGCGGTGACGGGCGGGCGCGTGCCGAGGGAGTTCGTGCCGTCGGTGGACGCGGGCTGCCGCCAGGCGATGCTGGAGGGCACGCTCGCCGGGTACGGGCTAACGGGTGTACGGGTGACGCTGTTGGACGGTGCCTTCCACGCGGAGGACTCCTCGGAGGCGGCGTTCCGTATCGCGGGGCGCGCCGCGTTCAGGGAGGCGGTGGCCCGGGCCCGGCCCGTCCTGCTCGAACCGGTGATGGCCGTGGAGGTCACCGTGCCCGAGGAGTACATGGGCGAGGTGATCGGCGACCTCAACGCCCGGCGCGGGCGGGTGCGGTCGATCGGGGAGCGCTACGGCGCGAAGACCGTGTCGGCGCTGGTGCCGCTGGCGGAGATGTTCGGATACGTCGTCGACCTGCGCGGGCACACGTCCGGGCGGGCGGCGTTCACGATGGAGTTCGACTCCTACGCCCAGGCGCCGCGGTCCGTCACCACGGGGATGGTCGGCGCCGCCTGACGGCTGGCGCGTGACCCTGTGGGGCGGTTCGGGCGGTGGTCCGGGACCGTGTTCGCGCGGTGACCAGCCGTTGTATCTCATTCGTATGCGGCCTGTAGGCATCCTGCCTAGTTTCGGTAACGGTCGCGGTCCCCCCGATCCCGCGGCCGGAAAGGGAAACATCCATGCTCGCATCCCTGAGCGACCGCCTGCTCGCCCGCATCGTCCCCAAGGCCCGGGCCGGCGCCGTCGGCACCACCACCAATTGCTGGTACACAGACTGCAGCCGCACCCACATCCAGCGGTGCTGCTACACCACCACCATCCTGCCCGGCAGCAGAATTCCCTACAGCTTCATGTACTGCATGCCCTGCAGGAGCAGGTGACTCCGTCCACCGGATGATCTGAGGCTGCTCGGCAAGCCTGGGAAGGCGCTCTGAAATTCAGGGATGCGGGGATCGGACCCCCATCCGGAACCGAAGGCCGGGGCGCCTTCCGCGCGTTTCGGAGAATAGGCCCACTTCGTCCCGGCAGGTTCCCGACGGTTTCGTACCCTCCGCACTCGACCGGCCCCGGTGGTGCGGCGCGAAGCGACCCGGCTTCAGAAACAGACATTTAGCGACACCGGTAACACCAACCACGAACAGCACTTGTATCTCAAATGTATCGCGCATGTAGGCGCGCTCCCTAGCGTCGGTGGTGTCCGCCATGGCAGGCGATGGTTTCGGGACACCACCGCTGGCCCGACCGGCCCCGTTGTGACATCGGCGGGTACGTCGGGGGCCGGTGTTCGAGCTTGAAGCCCTACTGGCACCCGCTACGAACACAGAGAATGAGGAGTCCGCCCATGATCACCTCCCTGAGTGACCGTCTGCTCGCCCGCATCGTTCCCAAGGCCCAGGCCAGCGCCGCCAACTGCTGGATCGTCGACTGCAGCCGCACCACGTACAAGTGGTGCTGCATCACCCGCGTCCCCGGATACGGCGCCACCATGCAGTGCAGTGCCTGCGGGAGGTAGGCCCGCGCCCGCCGGGTGAGCCGAACCCGCTCGGCAAGGCCGGGAAGGCGCTCCGGAATTCACGGACACGGGGATCGGACCCCCATCCGGAACCGAAGGCCGGGGCGCCTTCCGCGCGCTCCGGGGTGTGGGGCCGCAAGGGCCGCCATGTTCGGGAGCACCGGGCCGATCGCCTGCTCGTGTACCGCTCCCACGGCGCACGCCGGCGCCGCCTGACGGCCGACGTGTGGGCCCGCTGGCCCGGTTCGAATGGACCGGGGCCCGTAATCACGCGGTGACCAGCCGTTGTATCGCATTTGTATGCGGTCTGTAGGCATCCTGCCTAGTTTCGGTAACGGTCGCGGTCCCCCGATCCCGCGGCCCGGAAGGGAACACCGTGTTCGAGCGCATCGGTTCTCTGGGCGACCGGCTCCTCAGCCGTGTCGTACCCGGGGCCAGGGCCTCGGCCAGCCCCTACTGCTGGTACGAGTACCTGCCCATCAGCTCCCCCTGCTACCGCCGCTACTGCTGCGACCCGCCCGGATCCACCTACGGCGTCTCCTGCGGGACCTACAAGCCCTGCTGACACTCCACCAGCGCGGCCGAAGAGAAGAAGGAAGCATCCCATGCTCGCATCCCTGAGCGACCGCCTGCTCGCCCGCGTCGTCCCCAAGGCCCAGGCCACAGCCGGATTCTGCTACACGGAGCGCACCAGCCACGACGGGCGCGTCGTCCGCCGGACCTGCTGCATCAGCTCCACCTTCTCGTGCGGCAACTGGTCGGCCTGCTGAGCCCCCTTCGTGCGGTCGTGGCCCCGGGGCCTTGAACCGGCTGGTCGCGACCAGCCGACCGCACCGGCCCGACGAGGGCCGGTGCGCGTCTGAAAAACGGTCATGCTTCCCATCCTGCTCCTGGGAAACACCCGCCACAGCCAGCGCTTGTATCGCACATGTATCCCACATGTAGCAGCGGTCACTAGCTTCAGTGATGGCCGCCACACCAACCGGCGGTTCAGCCACGACCACGGACACGTGGTCAGGAAAGGAATCCCATGTTCGGCTCTTTGAGCGACAGGCTCCTCAGCCTCATCGTCCCCGAGACCCAGGCCCGCGCCAACCCCTACTGCTGGTACAGGTACTCCGGCCCCGCCTGCCAGTACTGCTGCGACCCGCCTGGCAGCACCCCGATCACGTGCGGCAACTGGAGGCTCTGCTGATCCGTCCCTGAGCAGCCCTGCTCGGGGCCCGTCCACCGGGGGTGCCCGCCGATGTCCCACGTCCAGGTCGCGTGCCAGGTCCTCCTGGCCCTCGTGTTCTGCGTGTCCGCCGTCAGCAAGATGCGCGGCCGCGCGGCGTTCGACGGCTTCGTGTCCGCCGTGCGTCGGCTGGCCCCCCGGTGGGCGGTCCGCAACCCGCCCGCCACCCGCCGCCTGGCGGCCCTTCTCGTGGCGGCCGAGGCGGGGACGGCGCTTCTCCTCCTCGTCCCCGCCCTGGCCTGGGCGGGCCTGGCCGCCGCCGCGGTCCTGCTCACGGCGTTCACCGTCGCCGTGGCCAGGGTCCTACGCGGCGGCCAGCACGTCGCCTGCCGCTGTTTCGGAGCCTCGGACACACCACTGCGCCCCCTGCACCTGGTCCGCAACCTCACCCTGCTCACCGCCGCCGTGGCCGGGCTCGCGTCCGCCCTCGCCTCCCTCCCCCTCCCCGAACCCGGGGCCGCCGCGGCCTGCGCCGCCGCCGGTGCCTTCGGAGGGCTGGTCATCGTCCTGCTCGACGACATCGCGGCCCTATTCTCCCCTCTCTCACCGAGGAGTGCCATCCCACATGACCGTGTTCCTCACCGTTCTGTGCGCCCTGGTCGGCGCCCTGTGCCTACTCAACATCCTGCTCACCGTCGGCGTGATCCGGCGCCTGAAGGAGCACACCGAGACCATCGAGCAACTGCGCTCCGCCGTCCCGGTCCTTCCCGGCCAGATCATGCTCCCGGCCGGTGAGGAGGTCGCGGACTTCTCCGCCGAGACGACGGACGGAACGACGGTGAGCCGTGATGCCCTGGAGGGGGAGACCCTCGTCGGCGTCTTCTCCCCCGGCTGCTCCGCCTGCGCCGAACAGCTTCCCCTGTTCACCGACCTGGCCGGTTCCTACCCCGGCGGCCGCGACCGCGTCCTGGCCGTCGTCGTGGGCGGAGCGGAGGAGGCCGCCGACGAGATCGCCAGGCTCACCCCCGTGGCCCGGGTGGTCCAGGAGGAGCACGGCGGCACCACGGCACCGGCGTTCGGCGTGAACGGCTTCCCCGCCATGGCCCGTATCGACGCGACCGGGCGGGTCCTGGCCAGCGGCTACAGCGTCGAGGCCCTGGAGGCCCTGACCGGTGTCTGACTCCACCGAAGAGCGGTTCTCCGGCGGTGTCCGTGCCTCCCTGCGTGGCGCGGGCGCCGCCCTGGCCCTGACCTGGCACACCGGTCCGCACCTGCTGATCACCCTGGGCCTGCTCACCCTGCTCCAGGGCACCGCGCCGGTGGTCGTGGCCTGGCTCACCAAACTGATCCTCGACCTCATCACCGCCGACATCGACCCCGGACGGGTCCTCGTCCTGGGGCTGGGGCTTGCAGCCGCCGGCCTGGTCACCGCGCTGGCACCGTTCGCCTCCCAGTACATCCAGAGCGAGATCACCCGCCGGGTCGGGCTGCACTCCCAGGACCGTCTGTTCCGGGCCGCCGAACGCTTCACCGGACTGGCCCGCTTCGAGAACCCGGCGTTCCTGGACCGTCTGCGCCTGGCCCAGCAGTCGGGCGGCGAGACCCCGAGCCAGGTGGTATCGGCCGTCTTCTCCCTGATCAGCGGCATCGTGACCATCGGCGGCTTCCTGGGATCGCTGCTGGTGATCAGTCCGCTCATGGCACTGGTCGTCCTGGCCGCCGGCATCCCCACCCTCTTCGTGGAGTTGCGGCTGTCCAAGGCGCGCGCCGCGATGATGTGGCGGATCGGACCGGTGGAGCGGCGCGAGTTCTTCTTCCGCGAACTGCTCTCCAGCGTCCAGTCCGCCAAGGAGCTGCGCCTGTTCGGGGTCGGCCCCTACCTGCGCGAGCGGATGGGCCGCGAACGCGTGGAGGCCAACACCCAGCGGCGCCGCATGGACCAGCGCGAGCTGTCCGCCCAAGGCCTGCTGGGCCTGCTCTCGGCCCTCATCGCCGGCGGCGGCCTGGTGTGGGCGGTCCTCGCGGCGGTCGACGGCCGACTGACGGTCGGCGACCTCAGCCTGTTCATCTCAGCCGTGGCCGGTGTGCAGAACGCCCTGGGCCAACTGGTACGCGAGGTGGGCCTGGCCCACAACCAACTGCTGATGTTCGACCACTACCTCAAGGTCACCCGCGCCGAGCCCGACCTCGCCGTGCGCGCGGACCCGGTGCCGGTCCCCGCACTGCGCCGCGGCATCGAGCTGCGCGGGGTGTGGTTCCGCTACTCGCCCGAGCACCCCTGGGCCCTGCGCGATGTCAACCTGCACATCCCGCACGGCGGGTCGCTGGGACTAGTGGGCCGCAACGGCGCGGGCAAGAGCACCCTGGTCAAACTGCTGTGCCGGATGTACGATCCCGACCGCGGAGCGATCCTGTGGGACGGGGTGGACCTGCGGGACATGGACCCCGCCCTGCTGCGCCACCGGATCGGCGCGGTCTTCCAGGACTACATGGAATACGACCTGACCGCCGCCGAGAACATCGGCCTGGGCGACGTCGACATCCTCACCGAGAACGGATCGGGGGAGCGCCGGGATCTGATCCGCGCCGCCGCCCAGCGCGCCGGGGCCCACCCGATCGTCGCCGACCTGCCGCGCGGCTACGACACCCTGCTCTCGCGCATGTTCTTCGACATGCCCGGCTCCGACGACGAGCAGGACGGCAAACAGAACGGCGTCCCGCTCTCGGGCGGGCAGTGGCAGCGCCTGGCCCTGGCCCGTGCCTACCTGCGCGGGAGCCGCGACCTGCTGATCCTGGACGAGCCCAGTTCCGGGCTGGACGCCGAGGCCGAGCACGAGATCCACACCGGACTACGCGAGC
This sequence comes from Nocardiopsis sp. LOL_012, assembly GCF_048060475.1. NCBI lineage: Bacteria > Bacillati > Actinomycetota > Actinomycetes > Streptosporangiales > Nocardiopsidaceae > Nocardiopsis > Nocardiopsis sp. LOL_012. Next base: position 110,593 of record NZ_JBHMIV010000006.1, read on the forward strand.
ACCGCCGGGGGCGCACCAGCCTGCTCATCTCGCACCGGCTCGGTACTGTGCGCGAGGCCGAGCGGATCGCGGTCCTGGACGAGGGCGGCGTGGCCGAGACCGGCACCCACGAGGAGCTCATCGCCGCGGACGGGCTCTACGCCCACCTGTTCGGGCTCCAGGCCCGCGGCTACCAACCCGGGACCGAACCCGCGCAGGAGGTAGAACAGCGATGACACTGTCGGTACTCGTGGCGGCCGGGATCGCGGTGGCGGTCCCGGCCGCCCTGCTGCTGTGGCTCAACCGGACCCTGGTCGCCGTGGAGGTGGTGGGCCAGAGCATGGAACCCACCTTCCACCACGGCGAGCGGGTCCTCGTACGACGGGTTCCCGCGCGGCGGCTACGGGTGGGCGACGTCGCCGTCCTCGGCCAGCCCGATCCCCGCGTCCTGGCCCACCTGGACGAACTCCTGGGCGCCGCGGCGCCCTGGGTGGTCAAGCGGGTGGCGGCCCTACCGGGTGGTCCCGTCCCTGACGGGGTGCCCGGATGCCCCGACGGAACCGTCCCCCCCGGGCACCTGGTCGTACTGGGCGACAACACCGGCTGCAGCACGGATTCGCGTGTGTGGGGGCCGGTCCCGGACGACCAGGTGCTCGGGGTCGTCCGCAGACGCCTGGCGCTCCGGCCCACCGCACCGGTTCCGGGCCCCTCCCCCTCGGTAGCCGCTAGAGCAGACCGGTCTTCTCCCGCGGCCCCCGAAGACCGGGATCGCGGTTGAGGATGGCGGCGTGCAGGCGGGCCAGGTCCGGTCCGGGCTCCACCCCGAGCTGCTGGATCAGGGTCCGCCGGGCCGAGCGGTAGGCGTCCAGGGCGGCGGAGGCCTCGTTGGACCGGTAGAGGGCGAGCATGAGGGCGTGCCACAGGCGCTCGCGGAGCGGATGCTCCGCCACGAGGGTGCGCAGGTCGCTGACGAGGTCGGGGTCCGAACCCAGGTCGAGCCGGGCACGGGCGAGGTCCTCGGCGGCGCTCCACCGCTGTTCGTTGAGCGCGTCCAGCCTCGGGGCGAGGACGGGCAGTCGCGGCACGTCCTCGGCCGCCGACCCCCGCCACAGGTTCAGGCCGGCGGACAGCAGGGAGACGGCCTCCTCGGAGTCGCCTTCGTGCAGGGCGCGCCGACCGCGGCGGTGGAGGTCGGTGAAGGCGAGCACGTCGAGTTCGCGGGGGCACACCCGCAGCATGTAGCCGGGCGGGCTGGCCACCAGCCGCGCCCGGTCGACGGTGCAGTGAGCGGGGGGCAGGCGCTTGCGGAGCTGGTTGGCGTAGGTGCGCAGGTTGGCGATCGCGGACGCGGGCGGCGACTTCTCCCACAGTGCGGCGGTGAGGCGGTCGAGGGGGACCGCCTGGTTGGGCTGGAGCGCGAGAGCCGTCAGGAGGGCGCAGAGTTTGGGGGTGCCGGGCGAGGGGGCGACGGGATCGTCGAGGAGGCGGACGGGACCGAGCAGGCCGAAGAGTAGCCCCATAGGACCTTCCAGGGTCGGGCGCGCGAGCAGACCTCGAATCATATCGGCGGACGGCGGCGCAAGGGGGTTCCGGACAGTTCTGGGAGCGCTCCCAAGAACTTTACCTCTGAGTCATTTCGGCCGTCAACAGCCATAACGTGGTCGTTCCCTCACCTTCCGCGCCCACTCTCCCCGCCGTACACGGGGCCGGTCTGGCCCTACTCCCCCTCCTCCTCCGCGCCGGGCAGGTGGGCGTCGAGCATGCCGAGCAGGCGCAGCGCCACCATGGCCAGCAGCGCCAGGCCGCCCGCCAGTTCGACGACCTCCTGCACCGAACCGTGCACCCGGTCGGCGGCCGTGCTCCAGGTACTGGAGTCGATGAGCTCCATCCCCACCGCCCCGGCCGAGAGGACGACCCCGACCGCCAGCGCGACGGTGGCCGCGCCGTCCGCGCGCACCGCCCACCACACCCAGACGAGCAGCAGCAGGCCGACGGCGGCCAGGACGAAGAGCAGGAAGTCGCCCGGGGCCACCCAGGGCAGGAAGGGCACGCTGTCGCCGTCCGACCCGAAGAGGTCGTCCCCCAGGCTCTCGTGGAAGGCGAAGCGCTCGTCGGTGCCCAGCGCGAGCAGGCCCGCGCCCAGCAGCGACCAGATCCCGGCCCGCTCCCCGGCCCGGCCCGCGACCAGCGCCGTCAGCAGGCAGCCCGCTCCGGCGAGCATGAGCACGACGCTCTGCGCCCACGTCATCGGGGTGCGCTCGGGAGCGATCCACTCCCAGTAGTCCGGCCACCGCAGCACGGCCAGGAGCACGGGGACCACGATCCATACGGCGACGAGCAGGCCGACCAGCCTCGTCCGCGTGTGCCCCATGCGCCCCTGCCCCGTTTCTCGCTCCGACGTTCCACCGCGTCACACTGCCCCCACAGGGTTACACGAACGTGGAGTTTCGGGCCCAAGAGGGTGTCTTCACCGCGTATGCCGAGGAAGAAGACGGCGCGGACGGGCCGCCGGAGCCGTGCACGGCAGAGCCGACCCGACGCGAGACGGCCGCCCCGGTGCTCCCGGTGCGGCCGTCCGTCAACTGCTCTGACCTGCTGTTCTCCTGTGCAAGGGAGCCAGCGAGGGGACTTGAACCCCTAACCTATCGTTACCTTCATGGTTCGCTCATGACCTCAGAGAACGGAGGGAAACCAGCCCTGAACTGCGAGAACAGATCTCGTTGATTCTTGCTGTTTCACGGTCTCTCCTTGCGCCGTGTGCACTGAATGTGCACGCCGCCCTCCCTGCTTCGTGTGCCCTCTCCGCCTCTCTGCTCCTCCCTCCCCTCTCTTCCCTTCTCTGCCTTCCGCGCCCCGGTGAGGCCCTTCCCCCGGTGTCCCGCGCTCACTGCTCCGGCCCGGTTCTCTGGAGACCGGCCGCTCCGGCACCGCCGCCTTGTCGGTCCAGTCCACCCCTTTGGCCTCTGGACTCTTGTTGCCCCTGGTTCGACCCCTGGACGAACGCCGTGCCCGATCTCCTCGGGCTCGGCGGGGCGCGCCCGGGCGCGCCGCGCGGAACGCTGGCGAGCGCGCCCGAAGGCGCGCCTACCGCCGGACACCCCTTCAGGGTGGCCAGCAACCGCGCTCCGCGCACCCTGGTTGCTCGGTACACCACAACGGCTTGCACTGATCCGCCGGAGAGAACCCCCGGTGGGTCCGTGCCCCGCGACACCCGCGCTCTCCGTGCCCCGGTCCACGTGCCCGCCCCCTGTGAACACCCCGCCGGCCCCTGCGTCCCCGTTCCCGCGTCCCCTCCCTCCGGCCCGGCCTCGTCCGTTTCGCGCTTCGACCCGCCCGGGTCGAACCAGCAAAGGAACCAGGCCCCCACACCAGCCCACCCCTTTCCGCGGCTCCCCTCACCCCCGCCCCGCGCCCTCCTGCACCTTCACCGCCTGCGTGAGGTGGCGGGCGGAGTTTGGGCGGTGTCCTGTCCGGTGCGGGCTGAACCACCGCCAGGGGGCCATTACGCTGGCCCGCCAATGGGGAGGGGCTCCGGCCCCTCACCCCGGGTTTTGCTCCTCCGGCCCCCTGGCGGTGGTTCAGGAGGGACCCGCTCCGGAGAGGTGCCTAAAGTCCGAACGACACCGACCCCGCTGCGGCCTCCCGCACCGCCAGGTGCGGGCTTGAGGAAGTAAGGAAACCTTCAACAGCCATATCACCGAGCACACGGGACTCAGGGCGAAGAGTTGGTTACTCGGCCCCAGGAGGCGTCCAAAGGTGCCCGCCATCCCATAGATGCTCGAAGTGCGTTGCGTACTGACTGAACGGTCCGTTGTCCTGCATCTTCTGCATGTGGAACGTCAGACTCCCGTGCCCCAAACGTTCTGCTATGTGTTCACAGACAAGCTCTTCTTGGTCAAACCTGAATATCGAGCGCGACACGTGTGCTTCGGCGTTCTGATCTGAAAGGCGAACCTCGACGCCTGGGACTGGGCCAAGTTTTGCCAGTTCATCAAGGGTAATGTGAATGCGTGTACTGACGGACAGGGCAGCTGATTCGATCTCTTCCCGACGTAGAGTTACCTCGTGCTCAGGATCGCCAACGAGTATTCGAACCCGGACTCCCGCCTCGGCCTTAGCCCGCAAGAGTTCATTGAACCCAGGGCGTTCAGTCCAGAAGAAGTAGTTGGTGTAGCCCCCAAGAGAGATCTCAGAGCGAGCGTCGTGTATAAGCCTGTCCCACAATTCCCCAGGAACGCTGGAGCGATAGGGGTAGACATTAACGATCTCACGATCAGTACGTCGTTGGTAACGCCGGACAAGCTCCCCTAGGAGAACGTCATCAGCGAGTCGAGTTGGGTCAGCGTGACGACGAAGGTCTTCTAGGTCAGCATCGTCCGGAACCCATAGCCCGAGCTGTTGACGCACTTCGACCACTGGCAGGTCTAGGGCGGTTGCGATGCCTTCGGCAACCGCGTTGGGGACCTCATACTGTCCCCGTTCATAGGCCGAGACCCGGACCTGGTTCAGGTCAAGGCGTCGGGCTAGATCGCTTCCGCTCCACCCGCGAGCTTCTCGTTGCTCGCGCAGCCAGGTACCGGCGGCGCGGAGGCGTCGCTGGCGTTCGTCCTTCGTCTCAACCTTGGTCATGGCTTAACACTTTCACGTCTGAAGTCAGTGCTCTTGAGGACAGAACCGTTCGCCTGCACGGGCTTCGACCTCGCTGTCGTGAGATGGCACCGACTCCTGAAGGCCAGGCTATCAGGGCAAACGGGTTTCGCCAGTGGCAGACTTGACAGATTAGAAGCGTAACTTCTAACGTATAAGGCATGACCTTAGGCAGTGCGCTGGCGCTGCTCCAACGTCTTCATGAGAGAGGTACTCATGGTCCTCGTTGCTACTTCAGCCCCTGCTTCCCTGCCCACCCGCTCGGGCTACTTCGCCAGGGTCGAGGGAGCCCTCACCGCTGGCGACTTCGCGAGCCTGCCCGTGCCCGCCCCGGTCGCCTTCCTGTCCCCCGAAGAGCTGTGCGACCAGTGCGAGGGCCGGGGCTGCCTGCCCGAGAAGGGCCGCAAGGGACAGTGGAAGCTGTGCCCCTCCTGCACCGGTATGAACGGACGCCACCGCGGTTGGGACTTCGACCGCTACACCCGCAGCGCCTACGGCACCCCCTGCTTCCACCGCGACGTGACCACCGCCCAGCAGACCGTGCGCCAGTACTGGGGGCCCTGCCGCGACTGCCCGACCGATCCGGTCTCGCCCTGCCACGGCGCGCAGAACGCCCGCGTCCCCTGGGCGGTCGAGTGCACCACGTGCGCCGACACCGGATGGCAGATGCACCGCACCGCCCCGGCCCCCGACCACGAGTGGGGCGACGACTTCCTGTAGACCCGCCCCCCGCACAGCGCCTGATCCGACCAAGAACCGTCGCTGCGCGGGGGCCGCGAAACGCTCCCTGCCCGGGGCTGCTTCCACACACCACCCGGGCCGGGGCTTCACCTACCCAACACACCCAACACGCGAGTGCAAGGAACGAAAGGCGCTTCCCATCATGCCCCACCCCGGCGACGCTGCGCAGCCCCGTCGCGCACCCTCCACCGAGCAGATCAGCCAGCGCCTGGCCTCCGGCGCCCTCGATGACGTCCTGGCCACCATCAAGCGCACCGGGGGCTGCTCCCAACCCCTGCGCCTGCGCGGACACCTCTCGGCCGTAGACCCGCACACCGGGGCCAGCACCCCGCTGTGGTCCACCACCGGACAGCCCGGCCAAGCGCTCGCGGTGGCCTGCGGCAACCGCCGCGCCTCGCGCTGTGCGGCCTGCGCCGACACCTACCGGGGCGACACCTTCCACCTCATCCGCTCCGGCCTGGTCGGCGGGGACAAGGGCGTCCCCCAAGCGGTGCGCTCGCACCCCCGGGTGTTCGCCACCCTGACCGCCCCCTCCTTCGGCCCCGTCCACCGGGGGCCGGACGCCTCCGGGCGCTCGGTGGTGTGCCACCCCCGCCGCTCGGGTGCGGCCTGCTACCGCCGCCACACCGCAGATGACCCGCTCATCGGCCAACCGCTGGACGCGCAGGGCTACGACTACGACGGGCACGTGCTGTGGAACAACCACGCCGGGGACCTGTGGAGCCGCTTCACGGTCTACCTGCGCCGCCACCTGGCCGACGCCGCCGGGATCGGGCGTAGCGAGTTCAACGACACCGTGCGGGTGTCCTACGCCAAGGTCGCCGAGTTCCAGGCCCGGGGGCTGGTGCACTTCCACGCCGTGGTCCGCCTGGACGCCAAACGCCCTGACACTGTGGTGGAGCATCCGCCCGTGTGGGCCACGACAGGGCTGCTCACCGCCGCGATCAGGTCGGCGGCTGCGGCCGTAGTGGTCCCGGTCGAGGCCGACAGCGGCGTTCGGTTCCTGTCCTGGGGTGCACAGGTCGATGTCCACTCGATCACTTCGGGTGCGTTCACCTCCGGCGCTCTGGGTGAGGAGGCGGTGGCCGCCTACATCGCCAAGTACGCCACCAAGTCCACCACCGATGACGGCACCCTGGACCGGCGCGTGTTCGCCGGTGCCCCGTTGGGCCACCTGGGGTTGACCGACCACCAGCGACGGCTCATCCATGCTTGCTGGCGTCTGTCCGAGGTCCCCGGCCTGGAGGAGCGCAAGCTGGACCGGTGGGCGCACACCCTGGGGTTTCGGGGTCACTTCTCCACCAAGTCGCGCCGCTACTCCACCACCCTCGGGGAGCTGCGGCGGGTGAGGCGGGATTTCCGGGCGGGGCAGGCACGCGCGGCCGGTCATGACGAACTGCTCGGCGACCTGCCCGAAACCGCTGAGGAGACCACGCTCGTGGTCGGCTCGTTCTCCTATGCCGGACAAGGCTACGCGCACCCCGTTGACCGTTGGCTGGCCGAGTCCCACCACCGCAGCCGGGTGTACAGCCGCCGTGTGGGACGCGAACAGCTCGCAGAGCTGGAAGAGGCCGCCTGATGGCTCGGGTGTGGATCTACGACCGGCAGAACGACCGGGCTTACCGTGACGCTCTGGCCAAGGCTAAGAAGGACAAGCGCAAACCTCCCGGCCGCTGGCAGGTCCGCTGGTACGACCCTGCGGGCAAGCCGAAAGCCAGGATCTTCGCGAGGAAAGGTCAGGCCGAAGCTTTCGAGACCGAGATCGAGAACCAGCTAGCCGCAGGCAACTACCGTGATCCTGCTGCGGGCAAGGTGCTGGTCGGCGCGGTCGCTGACGCGTGGCTCAAGTCCAAGACTGACCTGGAACAGGGATCGCGTGACCTGTATCGGGACCACCTGGACAACCATGTCCTTCCCCGGTGGGGGAAGACGCCCGTGGCTGCGGTGACATACGAAGACGTGACAACCTGGGTGCTGGAGCTGCAAGGTACTTCCGGTGTGCGAAGTGGCCGTAAGCCGCTCGGTGCGGCAACGATTCGCGGTGTCCATCTGGTCCTGCTGTCCGTCATGGACTGGGCGGTGAAGACCAAGAAGATCGGGGAGAACCCCGCGCGTGGCGTTCCGCTCCCCAAGCTCCCCCCGCGTAGCCACGTCTACCTGTCACATGTGGAGGTTGAACGGCTGGCCCTGGCTGCAAGGGAGGATGCGACGCTGATTCGCTTCCTGGCCTACACCGGAGTCCGGTGGTCGGAAGCCTCAGCCCTGACCGTGGGAAACCTGGACCTGGTTACTCGTCGGGCCCAGATCAAGCAGGCCTACAAGGACAACAAGGGCAAGCTGACTATGGGAGCGCCCAAGAAGGGCGAGACTCGTGCGGTTCCGGTGCCGTCCTTCCTCGTGCCAGAGCTGCGGGCACTGGTGGAAGGCCGATCGGCTGAGGCATTGGTGTTCACCGCTCCCCGGGGCGGTCCGATCTGGCTGCGCAACTGGCGGCCCCGGGCGTTCAAGAAGGCGGTGAAGGAAGCAGGGCTGGAAGATCGTAAGCTGACACCTCACAAGCTACGGCACACTGCCGCGTCTCTCGCGATCGCCGCCGGAGCGGACGTCTACGTCGTTCAGACCATGCTTGGACATCGCAAACCCAGCATCACCTTGGACACCTACGGCCATCTGTGGCCGGACCGGCTCGATGAGGTCGCGGACGCGCTCGGTGCCAAGAGGGCGGAACACCTGGCGAAGGAAGACGAAAGGTCTGCTGCCTGAGCGGATGTGCACGGTATGTGCAACGGCCACCTGGGGACTTCCCCGGTGGCCGTTCTGTTCGTGCGCTGACCTGCTGTTCTCCTGTGCAAGGGAGCCAGCGAGGGGACTTGAACCCCTAACCTATCGCTTACAAGGCGATTGCTCTGCCGATTGAGCTACGCTGGCGGGCGCCCAGGGCCAAAGGTCCCGAGCCGTCCACCCGCATGGTACCGGTTCCGGTGTCCGTAGGCCTACTCGGTCGCGGACCGGCGGCGCCGGGCCACCTCGTACAGCGACACCCCGGCGGCGACCGAGGCGTTCAGCGACTCCGCCCCGCCGATCGGGATGCTCACGACCAGGTCACAGGTCTCCCGGACCAGTCGCGAGAGCCCCCTGCCCTCGGAGCCCACCACGACCACCAGCGGCCCCGTGGCCAGGTCCAGGCCGGGCAGGGACGTGTCGCCCTCGGCGTCCAGGCCGACGACGAACAGCCCCGCCTTCTTGAAGCCCTCCAGTGCGCGGGTCAGGTTGGTGGCCTGGGCGACCGGCAGCCGCGCCAGGGTTCCGGCGGAGGTCTTCCACGCGGTCATGTTCACGCCCGCCGAGCGGCGCTCGGGGATGACGATGCCGTGCGCGTCGAAGGCGGCGGCCGATCGCGCGATCGCGCCCAGGTTGTGCGGGTCGGTGACGCCGTCCAGGACCACGATCAGCGGCTGGGTCTCCGAGGCCCGCGCCCGGTCCAGCAGGTCCTCGGGCAGCCAGTACCGGTAGGGCCGCACCTGGAGGGCCACACCCTGGTGGGCGGCGTCGGGCTGGCCGTTGCTGTCGCAGCGGCGGTCCAGTTCGGACCGGGTCACCTCCAGGAGTTCGACACCGCGGTCCCCGGCGAGGCGCGCCGCCTCGGTCACCCGGTCGTCCGGGTCCAGGCTGTTGGCGATGAACAGGCGGGTGGCGGGCATGCCCGCGCGCAGCGCCTCGACGACCGGGTTGCGCCCGACCAGGAGGTCGGAGTCGGCCCTGCGCCGCTCGGTGCGCGCCGGTGCCGCGCCGCCCCCGGCGGGGGTGCGCTTGGCCGCCCGGGCGCGCTGCTTGCCCTCGTACCAGTGCCGTTCCTGGGCGGGCAGGGTGCCGCTCTTGCCCTGGAGCGAGCGCCGCCCCTTGCCGCCGCTGCCCTTGGTCGGGCCCTTCTTGCTCTTCTTCGCCGGCATGTCCGCCGCCTCCCGTTGTCGCGAGCATGCCGGAAGCGCGTCGCGTCCGGCCGGTGGAGATCGGCCACCTGGCCTCGCGGGCGGTGGCAAACCTCCAGCCTAGTGCCGTCCGCGCACCGCCCGGGCCCGTGTCAGCCGCGTTTGAGGTCCCAGCGGGGGCCCTGCGGGGTGTCCTCCACCACGATCCCCGCCTCGGTGAGCCGGTCTCGGATGGCGTCGGCCGCCGCGTAGTCCTTGCGCCCGCGCGCCGCCTGGCGCTGCTCCAGGGCCACCGACACCAGGGCGTCGACCACCTCGCGCAGCCCGTGGTCGCCCCCGCCCGCCCACGGAGCGCCGAGCGGGTCCAGTCCGAGGACCCCCAGCATGGTGCGGAGCTCGGCGGCCAGTTCGGCGGCCTTCTCCGTGCCCTCCGCCGTCAGGGCCGTGTTGCCCTCGCGCACGTGCCCGTGCACGACGGCGAGCGCCTGGGGGACGCCGAGGTCGTCGTCGAGGGCGGCGGCGAACTCCGCCGGCACCCGCTCCGCCGGGGCCACCTCGCCCAGCGCCTCGGCGGAGCGGGTCAGGAAGCCCTCGATCCGCTGGTAGGCGACGGCGGCCTCCTGGAGCGCGGCCTCGGAGTAGTCGATCGTGGAGCGGTAGTGCGCCTGTCCGAGGTAGTAGCGCAGCTCCACCGGGCGGACCTTCTCGACCATCTGCGGGATGCGCATGGAGTTGCCCAGCGACTTGGCCATCTTCTCGCCGCCGACCTTGAGCATCCCGTTGTGCAGCCAGTACCCCGCGAACCCGTCGCCGGCGGCGTGCGACTGCGCCACCTCGTTCTCGTGGTGGGGGAACACCAGGTCCAGGCCGCCGCCGTGGATGTCGAAGCTCGGGCCGAGGTACTTGGTGGCCATCGCCGAGCACTCCAGGTGCCAGCCGGGGCGCCCTCGGCCCCACGGCGTCTCCCAACTGGGCTCGCCGGGCTTGGCGCCCTTCCACAGGGCGAAGTCGCGGGGGTCGCGCTTGTCGCGCGCCTGGTCGGCGGACTCCTCCACCTGGTCGGGGCGCTGGTTGGACAGCTCTCCGTAGGCCCGGTAGGAGGCCACGTCGAAGTAGACGTCTCCGGAGCCGTCCCCGGCCGCGTAGGCGTGGCCCGCGTCGATGAGGCGCCGGATGAGCTCGATCATCTCGGGCACGTGCCCGGTGGCCCTGGGTTCGACGGTCGGCGGCAGGCAGCCCAGGATGTCGTAGGCCCGCGTGAACTCCCGCTGGTTGCGCTCGCTGACCTGCCACCACGGCACGCCCTCGGCGGCGGCGACGTTGATGATCTTGTCGTCGATGTCGGTGACGTTGCGGCAGAAGGTGACGTCGTAGCCCAGGTAGGTGAGCCAGCGCCGCAGGATGTCGAAGTTGACGCCGGAGCGGATGTGGCCGATGTGCGGAGGGGCCTGCACCGTGGCACCACACAGGTACAGGGAGGCACATCCCTCGCGAAGCGGGACGAAGTCTCGGACCTGCCGGGCACTGGTGTCATAGAAGCGCAGACTCACGCCGTCAAGCGTAGCCGGTTCCGCCTTCGGTGAGGCCCCTGATTCCCTTGGACTTCGGTACGTGTTCTCCGGTCCCGGACAGTCCGCAGGACGCATATGTGCTGAGCCGTATCCGGGTGCCTGCCACGGCCTTCCGCCCCCTTCCCGGAACCGTTCCCCTCCGCCGCCCGGCCCCGTTCCACGCCTTTCGGCCCCTCACCGGGGAAGGCCGGCTTTCCGCACCTCCCGGAGGCATCCGACAATCCTCCGGAACCTCGTGCCGAACGGGCCTTCTCGACTACGCTGCGGAGACGATGGCCCCTTACGACAAAGCCCCCGGGACCGGGGCACGGAACGGTCGGCTCGCAGGCCACGGCGCGGGATCCGGTGCCCTCGCCGTCGGTGTGCTGTTCGCCGTCCTCATCACCGTGTGCGACCTCGTCGTCTCCTACAACGGCATCTACGCCTTCGTGCGCTACGGCGGGCACGGGGACGGCGCCGTGGCCCACGTGTTCCCCCTCACCCACGCCCTGCTGCTGCTGATGGCGTTCGGGGTGAGCTACGTCGTCCGCCAGGACCATCCCCGGGACCGCCTGTGGGTCGACGCCCTGATCCTCTTCCTCATCCTGGTGGCCGGCGCCGCCATGGCTCTCGACAGGCTGGGGCTCGTGGAGTCGGTGCACCAGGGGGTCGCCGACGTCATCGTGGCGGTCGCTCCACTGGCCGCGCTGCTCATCGCCTTCCTGCTGTGGATGACGGTCCGGTCCCACATGCGTCGTGCCCGCAGGTCGGCCGTCCCACGGGACCTGCCCGCCACGGACCGGGCCACCGTGCTGCACGGCCGTGCGGAGGAGGAGCCGGAGTGGCCGCGGGAGGCCGCCGACCACGGAGATGCCGAACAGGACCTCCCGCCGAACTTCGCCGCCGCGCTGCCCGAGGCCGACACCGAGCGCTTCCCGGCACCCGCCCGGCCCGCCCCCGAACCGGGTGAGCGGTCCCCGGAGGACGGCCCGGACACCGGCCCCCGCGAGACCGGGGACCAGGGCCACGAGTCACCGGAGGCGGATGTGTCCACCCCCGCGCTGCCCCGGCGCCCCCAGGCCGCGGGCAACCCGATCAAGCGGGCCGCGGAGCGCCCCCCGGCCGTGTCCACGGCGGCCCGCCCCACCGGCCCGGAGCCGGAGCGCCCGGTGGAGGGCGGCGGCCCGGAGCCCTCCGACGAGGGGTTCGTCCACGAGGCCCTGCCCGGAGACCCGGTCTCCGACGAGGGCGAGCCGCCGACCGCCGCGCCGAGTGCGGCGGGACCTTCCGGTACGGATTCCACCCCCCGCACTGACGGGCCCGCCGCCGAGAGCCCCGGGGCCGGAGCCGAGCCCGAACCCGTCCGGGTGCCCCCGGCCCGCCCCCGGCCGGTGGAGGACACAACACCGCCCGCGCCGACGGAGCCCGCCGAGGAAGAGCCCATCGAGGAGGAGCGGGTTCTGTGGGAGCCGCCCGCAGACCGCCACGGCCCGCCCACCGACTACGAGCCGCCGGTGTGGACCCCGCCCGAGGCTCCGGAAGCCCCCGCCGCCGAGGGGGCCCCGGTCTGGGAGGCGCCGGAGGGCGTGCCCGACGGGCCCTCCGAGACGTTCCCCGCACTCAACCACGACACCGGGCCGTCGGTTCGGGCCGCCTTCGGTATCCCTCCTACGGCTCCGGAGCCGGACGGACGGGCTACGGAGCCCGAGCCGGTGGACACCTTCGAGGAGGACGCCGAGCCGGTACCCGAGGCGGAGCCGCTCCCCGCCGAACCGTCCCCCGACGGCGGCCCGGCCGCGTCCGCCGAGCCCGCTGGAAGCCGTCCGCCGCTGGAGAAGCGGCCGATGGCGCTCAAGCCGCGCAGGGGGCCGATCGACCTCACCCCGGTACCGCCGTCGCGGCGGATGCGCAGCGGCCCCCTGCGCCCCGACGCGGACGAGCTCTGAGCCACGCGGGGCGGCCCCCGCCGCGGGCGGGATACGCCGGACCGGTTGACCGCGCGGCCCGCGCGGCGGGGCGGGCCAGGTCAGTCCACAGGCGCGCAGAGGGCCGTGGCGACGGCGGCGATGCCCTCGCCGCGGCCGGTCAGGCCCAGACCGTCGGTGGTGGTGGCCGAGACGCTCACCGGTGCCCCCACGACCTCGGAGAGCGTCTTCTCCGCCTCGTCGCGGCGGGGCGCGAACCTGGGGCGGTTGCTGATGATCTGGATGGCTATGTTGCCGATCCCGAACCCGGCCGCGTGCACGCGCGCGACGGTCTCGGCCAGCAGGGCGGAGCCGGACGCGCCCTTCCAGCGAGGATCGGAGGTTCCGAAGTTGGATCCGAGATCGCCCAGCCCGCACGCTGAAAGCAGTGCGTCGCAAGCGGCGTGGGCGGCCACATCACCATCGGAATGGCCACTGACACCGTCTTCTCCCGGCCATTCCAAACCGGCGAGAAAAAGTGTTCTTCCAGGAGAAAACGGATGGACGTCGGTTCCGACGCCCACCCGAGGCATATTCTTCATGAACGAGGAGATTCTTCAGCCGATGTCAGTTCGTGAGAACCTCGTCGAGGAGGGCCTCAGCCTTGTCCTCGTTGGTCTTTTCCGCGAGGGCGAGTTCACTGACGAGGATCTGTCGGGCCTTGGCCAGCATCCGCTTCTCCCCTGCGGACAGGCCACGCTCCTTGTCCCGGCGCCACAGGTCCCGGACGACCTCCGCGACCTTGTTGACGTCGCCGGACGCCAGTTTCTCCAGGTTGGCCTTGTAGCGCCTGGACCAGTTGGTGGGCTCCTCGGTGTGCGGCGCGCGCAGGACCTCGAAGACCTTGTCCAGGCCCTCCTGTCCCACAACGTCGCGAACACCGACATCCTCGGCGTTCTCAGCCGGCACACGAACCGTCAGATCGCCCTTGTCGACCTTCAGAACGAGATAGCTTCTTTCCTCGCCTTTGATGGTGCGAGTTTCGATCGCGTCAATACGAGCAGCCCCATGATGGGGGTAGACAACAGTGTCGCCGACCTTGAAAGCCATGTGACAGGTACCCCTTCCGCTACCACGAGGATACCATGAATCTGTGACTTAACGTACCTATTAGCTTTGCGAAGACGCAGGTCAAGGACTACTTTTCGGGGCTTGACAAAGTGTACCCGAGCACTCTCGCCGGGCCCGGCCACGGCGGCACCCGACTCCGAATCCCTTGCTGGCCAGCGTAAGCACCGGCCTCGCCCGGCGGCTCCGGAAGGGGGCCCGACGCCCCCTCCAGAGCCGCCGCGGACCTTCAAAGCGAGGAAGATCACGTTTTGGACACGAGATGGCACCCGGTCTCACATATCCGGTTCGTAGTCCTCCCGCTTCTCACCGGTCACCATGTAGACGAGGTTGTTGGCGACGTGCACCGCGTGGTCACCGAACCGCTCGTAGAAGCGGCCGACCAGAGTGGCGTCCATGGTGGCCTCCACCCCGTACTCCCACTTCGGGCTGAGAATGCGCTCCAGCAGCTTGCGGCGCAGCCGGTCCATGCGGTCGTCGTCGTGCTCCAACTCCAGCGCCGTGTCCGGGTCGCGGTCGGCGATCACCTCGCCGGCCTTGGTCACCAGCAGTTCCGCCTGGTGCCCCATCTCCAGCACGATCGAGCGGAGCGGCTTGGGGATGGCCGAGTCCGGGTGGCGCCGCCGGGCGATCTTGGCGAGGTGGACGGCGTGGTCGCCCATGCGTTCGAGGTCGCCGCGCATGTACAGCGACGTGATGACCGTTCTCAGGTCGGAGGCGACCGGCTGCTGTCTGGCCATCAGGCGGAAGGCCGCGTCCTCGATCTCCTGGTCCAGACGGTTGATCTCCTCGTCACCGGAGATCACCTCCTGGGCCGCGGTCAGGTCGCTGTCCAGCAGCGCGGTGGTGGCGCGCGCGACGGCATGCCGAGCCAGTCGCGTCATCTCGACGAGGCGTTCGCCCAGGCTGTCGAGATCCTCGTGGTAGGTATCGCGCATATCGTCAATGCTCCCAGTGCTTCGTTGAAGAGTCGGCCAAGATTCGGTGAACGATCCGAGAAGCTCGGTTGGGACCAAGCCCCCGACCGGGTAAAGAACCAGTCCTGCCGTTTACGATCGAATCGTGCAAGGGGAACTTCTCACCGCCGTGACCGGCATAGTCGGACTCGTGACGGGCGTCGTCATCGGCGTCCTCGCCGGTCATTTCTTTCGTACCAGCGGTACTCAGCGCCGCCCCCCGGCGCCCGAGCGCCGCGACGGGACCACGCTCCCGGCCGGTATCGCCGAGGTCCTGTCCGCCCTCCCCTCCTCCGCCGTCGTCCTCGACTCCACCGACCGCGTGCTGCGCGCCTCGTCGGCGGCACGTGCCTTCGGTATCGTCCGGGGCGAGGAGCTGGTGATCGGCGAACTCCTGGCCCTGGCACGGCAGGTGCGCCGCGACGGGGTCATCCGCGAGACCGACATCGAGGTGGCGGTCCGCAAGTTCGGCCCCGACGCCACCTCCTTCGCCGTCCGGGTGGCCCCGCTGGGCGGGACCGGGCTGGTGCTGGTGCTGGCCGAGGACCAGACCGAGCACCACAGGGTGGAGGCGGTCCGCCGCGACTTCGTGGCGAACATCTCACACGAGCTGAAGACACCCGTGGGCGCGCTGGCACTGCTGGCGGAAACGGTACAAGACTCCAGTGACGATCCCGAGGCCGTCCGCCGCTTCACCGACCGCATGCAGCAGGAGGCCTCGCGTCTGACGGCGGTCATCCAGGACCTCATCACGCTCTCCCGCATCCAGGGCGCCGAGCCGATCAGCGAACCCACCCGCGTCGACCTCGGAAGCGTCGTGGACGAGGCCCTGGACGCGGTGCGCATGCCCGCCGACGCCAAGGGGATCGAGCTGGTCGGCAGCGGGGCGAAGGGCATCACCATCCTGGGCGACGAGACGATGCTGGAGACCGCCCTGCGCAACCTCGTCTCCAACGCCGTGGCCTACAGTCCCAAGAACACGCGGGTGGCCGTCTCGGTGGCGGAGTCCAAGTCCGGCGTGGACATCAGCGTCGCCGATCAGGGCATCGGCATCCCCCAGCAGGACCTGGGGAGGATCTTCGAGCGGTTCTACCGTGTGGACGCCGCTCGGAGCCGGGCCACCGGCGGTACCGGTCTCGGCCTGGCGATCGTCAAACACATCATGACCCATCACCGTGGAGAAGTGACCGTGTGGAGCAAGGAGGGGTCCGGGTCGACGTTCACTCTGCGTCTGCCCCGGCCTGAGAACCGGGAGGCCAAGGCCCCCGGTAACACCGACCGTCAGGAGGCGGCACAGTGACGCGCGTACTCGTTGTCGAGGACGAGGAATCCTACAGCGACGCCCTCTCGTACATGCTGCGCAAGGAAGGGTTCGAGGTCGCGGTGGCCCCCACCGGGACCGTCGCCCTGGAGACCTTCGACCGCACCGGCGCCGACCTGGTCCTGCTGGACCTGATGCTGCCCGGCCTGCCCGGCACCGAGGTGTGCCGGACGCTGCGCCAGAAGTCCAACGTCCCCGTCATCATGCTCACCGCCAAGGACTCCGAGATCGACAAGGTCGTCGGTCTGGAGCTCGGCGCCGACGACTACGTGACCAAGCCCTTCTCCTCCCGCGAACTGGTCGCCCGCATCCGCGCCGTGCTGCGCCGCCGTGTGGAGATCGAGGAGCCCGTCCTGCCCGCCGCCCTGGAGGCCGGTCCCGTCCGCATGGACGTGGAGCGGCACGTGGTGACCGTGCGCGGCGACAACGTCCAGTTGCCTCTGAAGGAGTTCGAACTGCTGGAGGTGCTCCTGCGCAACGCCGGGCGGGTGCTCACCCGGATGCAGCTCATCGACCGGGTGTGGGGCGCCGACTACGTCGGTGACACCAAGACCCTCGACGTGCACGTCAAGCGGCTGCGCGCGAAGATCGAGGAGGACCCCGGCCACCCCCAGTACATCGTCACGGTGCGCGGCCTCGGCTACAAGTTCGAGCCGGTGACCGTCGACGTGGGGTGAGTGCTACCCCGTCCCCGCTCCCCGCACCCGAGGTCTCCGTGGCGGGCGTCGGCGCCCCCTGAAACGGCCGTCGGCACCCGTCACACCTCGACCAGGACGGTGAAGGGCCCCTCGTTGGTGAGCGCCACCGACATACGCGCCCCGAACACCCCGGTCTCCACCCGGGCGCCGAGCCCGCGCAACTCCTCGACGACGGTGTCGACGAGCGGCTCGGCGACCCGACCCGGCGCGGCCGCCTGCCACGTGGGGCGGCGGCCCTTGCGCGCGTCGCCGTAGAGCGTGAACTGGCTGACGAC
Organism: Nocardiopsis sp. LOL_012; assembly: GCF_048060475.1. Classification (NCBI taxonomy): domain Bacteria; kingdom Bacillati; phylum Actinomycetota; class Actinomycetes; order Streptosporangiales; family Nocardiopsidaceae; genus Nocardiopsis; species Nocardiopsis sp. LOL_012. The sequence continues at coordinate 127,721 of NZ_JBHMIV010000006.1, forward strand.
GAGCAGGGGCGCTCCGGTGTCCGAGCAGGAGTTCTCGTCCTCCAGGATCCGCAGGGCCCACAGCTTCCTGGCGACCTTGCGCGCCTGCTCCTCGGTGTCGGTGTGGGTGGCCCCCACCAGAGCCATCAGTCCGGGCTCCGTGATCCGCCCGACCACCTCGCCGTCCACCGTCACCGACGCGTGCGACACACGTTGCACGACCGCGCGCATGTTCCCCCCTCGTAGACCGCCGCCACCGCGGCTCCGGTCAGACCACCCTAGACCTCACCTGCGGCGCTGGAACTGGTTGACCAGCCGCAGTCGGCGCGCGTTGGTGATGATGCCGGTCAGGGCGACGGCGAACGTGCTGATGGAGTCGGAGAAGTCCTCGATCCGCCACTCGCGCGGGCCCGTGTACCAGGCCAGCCCGTCGCCGGTCAGCTCCTCGTCCGACAGATCCGTCAGCGCCGCCGCCGCCAGGATGTTCGCCCAGCGGTCGGTGTCGCCGAAGATCACGGCGTAGGGCAGGTAGCGCGAGTAGATCTCCACCCGCTGCCCCGGCGGCTCGGTCGCCGCCCTGGGGTGGAACAGGTAGTCCCGGAAGCCCATCGTGTGCGCGAACACCGAGCTGCCCAGGCGGGTCTTGGCAGGCATGTACTGAGCGCCCATCGTGACGGCGGCCCCGGCGATGACGACGGCGAGGCCGGTGAACGCCGCGGTGGTGAACACGGCCAGGACCGCGGTCAGGAGAACACCGAACGCGGTGAGGACCACACCGCCCGTGCTCCACCGGCTGCGTACCTGGTTGGGTGAGCGCGCGAACCACTTCAGCCGCACCATGTCGCGGTACAGCTCCTCGCGGACGCGGTCGATGCGTGCGGGGAAGTCGGCGCACACCCCGGCCGTGCCCACCTGGGACAGGCGGACGGTCGGACGCCCGCCGAAGAGGGCGTCCATGAGCAGGCGCTCGTAGGGCAGCAGGTGCTCCCCCTCCGGGCCCTCCAGGCGCACCAGGCGCCAATCCACCGACGTGAAGTGCTCGTGCGGGAGCTCCTCCAGGCGGATGTAGCCGCGCACGGCCAGGTCCACCACGGCTCCGGTGAGGTCGGTGATGTCCACCGTCTCGTTGACGAGTGTCCCGATCTGCCCGGGGTGGACGCCGTGCGGCGGCTCGAACCGCACCTGGCCCCGCGCGCCGGTGGCCACGGGCGCCTGCTCGCCCCGTCCGGCCTCCTCGCGCAGTGCCCGCTCGTCCCGGCCGCGCACCCGGATGAGCAGCACCAGGCCGCCGATGAGGACGAGGAGCAGGAGCCCGAACACGCTCGCCGTCCACGGCGTGACCGCGAACGCCGAGCCGAGGGTCCAGCGGCGTTCGAGGAACGGCTCGCCCTCGGCGGTGCCGGGCGGGTAGGAGACGGCGATGTCGAGGCGGTCGCTGGGCTCCATGTCCGTCTGGAGGAAGTGCGCCACGTCCGAGTCGGTCCCCATGTCCGAGGCCGTGCAGTAGATGGCGCTGCGGGGCTCGCCCGCGAGGCAGGACAGCCCCTCCGGGGGCATGGGGGCGGTCACGGTGACGTCGGTGGTCCGCACGGAGTGGCTGTAGGCGCCCACGGCGCGCCACTCCATCTGGACCCCGCCCGCCACCTGGCTCACGGCGCCCTCCACCCGGTAGGTGAGCACGACCGTTTCGGCGCCGCCGGTCTCGACGGTGGCGTACAGGCGGCCGTCCTCGGCCTCGGTGCGCACCTCCAGCGGTGTGCCGCCGCCGTCGGCCGCGGCGACGTCGCGCACCTCGTAGGCGCGGTCGTGCTCGGTGTCGTAGATCATGGTCTCGGTGAGCGCGCGGGTGAAGGCCTCCGGAGCCCCTCCCTCGAAGGTGAGGGTCTCCCTGCCGTGGAGGACGCCGTCGGCGTCCAGATCCAACCGGATGTCGTTGGTGATGGCGCTCTCCTCGGCGAGGCTCCGCCCTGAGGGGGCCTGGAACGGCCCTTGTACTGTGGTGGCCGGTGGTACCGCCGTCGCGGCTCCGGCCTCCCCCACGGGTCCGGCGACGGTCGCCACGAGCACAGAGGAGAACACGAACGCGGCCGCCGCGAACACGACGGCCGGGCGCCTGGAGCCGACCCACCACATGACGCGAGAGCCTATCCGGTCCCCCCGGTACCCCCGTGCACTGACGTCCTCCCGAGCCGACCGCGACCGCCGCCCCCGGACGGTTCCTCGGTGAGAGGCCGCAGGAGTCCCGAGTTCTGGTCCGAGCGGACCGGCTTCTTCCAGCACCTGGGGCCGGCCGTCTCGTTCACCCTGGGCACCGGCCTGGCCGCGATCGGCTTCACCGGGTTCCTCGCGATCTCCGCGCTGGTGCCCGGCACGGACGCCGCCTGGTCCCAACCCGACCCGTCGGGGGGCGGCGGTTCGGCCGAACGGCCGCTCGTGGACTCGGCGGACGGCGACCCCCTCGTGCACAACACCCTGTACCGGGCCGGTGAGATGGGGAAGGTGAGCTGCACCGCCCCCGGACTGGACGCCCACGACCCGGAGTCGATGGAGGTGTTCGTGCACGCGATCGCCGACTGCCTCGACCTGGCGTGGAGCGGCTACTTCGAGGAGGCGGGGATGGCCTTCTCCTCGCCCAACCGGGTGTACTGGTACGCCAACGGGCACAGCCCGTGCGGCCCCTTCCCCCGTGAGGGCACCGCCGCCTTCTACTGCCGCGCCAACCAGGGCCTGTACCTGGGGGTGCGGGACATCGTGGCGGCGTCGGCGGGCAACGGCCACCCCGAGGTCTACACCTTCCTGCTCAGCCATGAGTACGGGCACCACGTCCAGGGTCAGGCCCTGATCCTGGCCGAATTCCACTCCGCGCGCGTGGGTGCCGGCGAGGAGACCGCCGACGAGCTGACCCGCCGCAGCGAACTCCAGGCCGACTGCCTGGCCGGGGTCTTCCTCGGCGCTTCGGGCGACTCCCTGGGTCTCGGGGGGACCGAGCGGGCGAATATCCTCGACGACGTCGCCCGGCGCAGCGACCACGGCGCCGAGCGTACGCACGGCCGGGAGCGGAACGCGCGCCTGTGGACCGAGCACGGGATGGACCGCAGGGACCCGGCCTCGTGCAACACGTGGAACGCGGACGAGGACCTGGTGGGGTGAGGCCCGCCGGGGAGCCGGGGCCGGAAGGGGCCGGTCCCCGAGGTCGAGGGGACGGACTGACCAGGGTGTTCGAAGGTTTCGGGGAAACGGCCCGGCCAGCGGACCGCGTGCGGGCGGCGGACGGGCGGCGGTTCCTCAGTGCCGTGTCCGCCCTGACGGCGCTGCTCCTGGCTCTGACGGCCGTGGTCTGGACCGCCGCGGCCGGGGACGCCCCGGGGCCGCCGGTGCCGACCGCGGACCAGGCGCGGGCCTCCTCCACCGACACCGCCGGGGAGCCGTCCGGGGGGACCGCCGCGGACGCCCTCGGCGAGTTCGGCCGGAGCCGGCGCCCCTCCGGGCAGGACGCCCTGCTCGCCAACCCGCTCTACGGCACCGGCCGCCTCAGCCCGCTGCCGTGTCCGGCTCCGGAGCCGGACGTGGACGCTCCAGAGGAGATGGCGGCGTTCCTGCACGCTGTCGCCGACTGCCTCGACGACGCCTGGGCCACCCAGTTCGCGCGGGCGGGGATCCCCTTCGACCCGCCCGAGCGCGTGTTCTGGTCGGAGCCGGGGACGAGCCCGTGCCGCGCCTACCCCTCAGCGGCGGGCGCCTTCTACTGCCGTGCCGACACCGGCGTGTACATCGGCGTCTCGGACGTGGTGGACAAGTGGCACGGCACCTCCGAGAGCGTGGTGTACGCCTCCCTGCTCGCCCACGAGTACGCGCACCACGTCCAGGGGGAGTCGGGGCTGCTGGAGTACTACCACGAGCAGCGGCGGCTGGAGGACGACGTCTCGGACCGCAACGCCTGGACGCGCCGGAGCGAACTCCAGGCGAACTGCCTGGCGGGGGTATTCCTGGGTTCGGTGCGGGTGAGCTACCCGCTGGACGACGGCGACCTCGCCACCCTGCTGGCCGACGCCGCGGCGACCGCCGACCGCGTCGGAGGCGCCGAGGAGGACCGCACCCACGGCTCGGTGGACAACAGTGTGCGGTGGACGCGCACGGGCTGGGAACAGCAGACCCCGGGCGCGTGCAACACGTGGGCCGAGGAGGACGGGTCCCTGGTGGGCTGAGCGCCCGGCAGTGCCGCGGATCCGGGGAATCGGTATCGCCGGAGCACGCTGCGTGGCAGGATGCTGACTATGTCGGCCATGCCCTCCCACACCGACCCTGACAGCCCCGAATCCCCCGCCCGGACCGAAGGCGACCATGTGGAACTGCGCGTACACGGCGTGGCGGGCGGGCAGGCCGAGGAGCTCCTCGACGTCGAACCCGCCATGCGGGTGGCGGGCGACGGCCTGTCCGGTTTCTTCCGCTGGCGCCGGGCGGCCGACACGGAGACCGTTCCGGGGGTGCGCCGTGAGATCTTCGCCTGGGGGAACCTGACCTCCGGACGCGCCTCGCGTGCCCTGTGGCTCACGCTGCTGCCGTTCATGCTGGTGAACCTGGCCTATTGGATGCGTCCGGGGCGGGCGGGAACCGGTCCGGAGGGCGCGCCCCGGACCGCCCGTGCCGTCTACGGCGCGTCGGTCCGCCTCCTGGCGCTGGCCCTGACCATGCTCATCACCCTGGCCGCTGCGGGCGTGGGGATGGACGTGGCGGCGTGGCAGTGCTCGGCCCAGGCCGAGCGGTGCGCCGCGGCCCACCCGTGGTCGGCGTTCCTGGCGGTGGCGCCCCCGGCCCTGTCTGCACCTGGCACCGTGCTGCTGCTGGGGGCCGTGGCCCCGCTGGCGGTGGTCGCGGTGCTGTGGCGGCTCTCGCGCAGCTCCGGGGGCGAGTACGAGGTGGTGTCGACCCCCGAGCCGACGGTGGCCACGGAGGCCGCTCCGCTCAGCGATCCCGGGTTCTGGCGCAACGGCGAGGTGCTGGCGCGGCTGCGGTCGGCGCACGTGGCGGTGGCGCTGAACACGGTCTCCCTGCTCCTGCTGGTACCGCCCCTGAGGCACGACCTGGGCGGCGGCTTCCCTTCCCCGGGGGTGTGGGCGGTCGGTGCGGTCCTGGCCGCGGTGCTGGGCCTGGTGACGGCGGTGGCCGCCGCGGGCGTGCTGCTCCCCGGCACCGACCCCCGGTGGAACGCCCGCGCCGACCGGCTGTGCGCGCTGCTGCGCGACGCCGCCCTGATCGTCGGTGCGGCCGCCGCGGTGTACGCGGTCTGGCCCCGCCCCGGATGGGAGGCCGTCGGCCGTCTGCCGGGCCACAGCAGCACGCTCACGGCCCTGTTCGCCGTCCAGGGGGCCTTGGTGCTGGTGCTGGTGGTGGCGGCGGCCGTCCTGTACCGGTCCGGCAGGGACGGGGGCCGGGCCGCGATGCGCGGACTCGCGGGTCCGGCGACGGCGGCCCTCGGCGCCCTGCTGGGCGGGGTCTTCTCCGCCGCGCTGGTGTACCAGGCCGCGCTGTGGCTGGGTGACTGCCCACCGCTGGCCGGGCCGGAGACCGGCTGTCTGGCCCTGGAACCGCCCACGGCCTACTCGTGGCTCCAGCTCGCCTTCGTACTGGAGGCGGCGATCGCGATCGCGGCCTTGGCCGTGCTCGCGCTGAGGCTGCGCCGTGCCACCAGGGCCCAGTTGTCGGAGGTGACCGAGCAGTACGCCCGCAGCGTGCGCGACCGGCGGACCTGGGAGATCGCCCGCGCGCGGGCGCTGGGACGGATGACGGAGTCGCTGCCCGCGGTGCTCACGGCGTTCGTGGTTCCGGTGGTGCCGCTGATCGCGCTGGTGCTGTACGCGGCGGTCTCCGGGACGGTGCTGGCCGGTCCGGTGTCGGCGGACGCCGCGCTGGCGGCGCTCTCGGCCGGCGGCGGAGGGTTCGGCGGCCGAGAGGTGCTCGCGGTCCTGGTGGGCTTCGGCTCGTTCCTGGGCGGGCTGTGCCTGGCCGCGCTGGTGTGGATCGGGCGCAGCGCCTACCGGGACCGGCCGACCCGCCAGGCGGTGGGCGCGCTGTGGGACGTGGGGACGTTCTGGCCGCGTGCCGCGCACCCCCTGGCTCCGCCGTCCTACGCCGAGCGGGCGGTTCCGCAGTTGGCGGCCCGGGTGGCGCGGATGGCGCGCGAGGGCACGGACACGGTGCTCTCGGGGCACTCCCAGGGGTCCGTGCTGGCGGCCGCCACGGTGTGGCAGCTTCCGGAGGACTGCGCGGGGCGAGCGGGGCTGGTCACGCACGGGTCTCCGCTGGACCGCCTCTACTCCCGCTACTTCCCCGCCTACTTCAACGCCCGGGCGTTCGCGGACCTGGAGCGGCGCGTGCCGGGCTGGCGGAACCTGTGGCGGGTCACCGACGCCATCGCCGACCCGGTGCGCACGGTGGAGCGCTCACCCGACGGCTCCGAGCGGATGGCAGCGGTACCGCCGAAGGGGCCCCTGCCGGACCCGAGGTCCTACGACCCGCTGCCCGGCGAGGTCCTGCGACCGGAGATCCTGGGCCACTCCCGCTACACCGGCGACCCGGAGTACGCCGAGTCGCTGTGGAGGGTGTTGAGCGCTATGGCCGACCGCCGTTCCTGAGGGGCGGCCGACCCCTCAGTGGCGGCCGTCTACGGGGCCGCGTGGGGGCGGCCTTCGCCCCACGGCGATCCTCGGCCCGCGGTTTCGTCCTGAGACGGTCCTCGACGACCAGGCAGCGGCATCTCAAGCTGAGCCGGAGACGCGCGGTCTACCAGGGGCCGTAGGGGCCCTGGTTCCGTCCGCCGCCCGCACCCTTGACGGCGGGGCGCACGTCCAGGAGGAACACCAGGGTGGCGACCAGGCCGAGGATGACGAACATGCCCCGGCCGGAGAACACGGCGAGCAGGGACAGGCCGCTGGCCACACCGGTGAGGGCGACCCAGAGCTTCTTGGACTGCTTGTCCATGATCTCGAACGCGGAGGCCGGTGTGCGGATCGCCTCGATCAGCGCGTACAGGCTGGCCACGAAGGTGACCAGGTAGATGAGCTGCCAGATGAGTCCGAACACTACGCACACTCCCACGACGCGTCCGGGCGGTGGTCTGCTCCGCCCTTTTCGGTCAACGCTTCGACGACGGAAAACGTGCCCGCGGAGTCAGAAGTCACACGGGAAGGTGCCACAGGCAGGTGATCGAGGCGAGGAGGAACGCGGACGAGCCCATGATGACGGCACCGGCGTGGTAGGGGAGTTCCTTGCCGGGGTGCAGGAGGCGGTCCACGCGGCGCATCACGCCGGACTGGGGCTGTTCCAGGGCGGCCATCGCCCCGGCGGGCACGGGGGCGGGTCCGGCGGCGCCGAAGCGCAGCAGGGCCGTGGCGAGTTCGCGCCGCGAACTGCGGCGCTGGGCCTGGTCGTCGGCGCACATCTCGATGAGCAGGGCGACGCTCTCGTAGTAGGAGCGGATGAGGCGCACGTGCGGGAAGGCCCGTTTGAGCGAGGAGAACGGCAGCAGGACGAGGTCGTGGCGCTGGCGCAGGTGGGCGCGCTCGTGGGCGAGGACGGCGGCCAGTTCCCTGTGGTCGAGGACCTCCATGGCGCCGGCGCTGATGACGACCTGGGAGCGCAGGACGCCGGGCAGGCAGTAGGCGGCGGCGGCCGGGTGGTCGAGGACGCGGGCCCCCGGGACGTCGGGGTGCTCGCTGGCCACGAGTTCGATGAGGTCGTGGTGGCGGCGGCGCACGCGCATGACGTGGACGAAGGAGGACACCAGGCCGCAGAAGAGGACCAGGGTCAGGGCCAGGGCGAGTGCCACGGCCGCGATGTGGCCGACCCCTTCGGCGCCCTGGGCGAGTTCGGCGGACAGCAGTTCGCCGGTGACGGCGTCGCGGGCCAGGGCGAGCAGGCCGCCGAGCGCACCGAGTTCGTAGGAGGAGAGGCCGTAGGCCAGGAGCGCCCCGATGGTGGAGACGCCCCAGGCGAGTCCGAGCGCCTGCCAGGTGACCACAGCGGTGTAGGGGCCGCGCTCGGGCCACTTGGCCCGGTGCAGGGCCTCCATGGCGAGCAGGCAGCCGACCGCGACGAGGGACAGGAGGGCGGCGCTGACCATACGGGCTAGTTCCTTGGCTGCTCGATTTCCGCGAGTGCGCGCCGGAGCGCTTCAGCCTCCTTGCCGTCCATGGACTGGACGAAGGCGGCCAGGGCGGCGTCCCGGTCACCGGTCTGCCCGAGAGCGTCGAACATCAGCTCGGACACGTACGCCTCGCGGCTGGCTGCCGGACGGTACCGCCACGCACGACCTTCACGTGCCCGGGTGACGACCTTCTTCTTCGCCAGCCTGTCGAGCACGGTCATGACGGTCGTGTGGGCGAGGTCGCGCTCGGCGAGCGCTTTGCCGACCTCTCGAACCGTCATGGGTTCGTTCTTCGCCCACAGTACATCCATCACCGCGCGTTCGAGTTCGCCAAGCCGAGTCATGACCCTGAGTCTACCGGTGCTAGTACTACACGCTGTCGTAGCCCCTGTTAAATCCGGGTCAACCGTGTCCCCCAGGGTATCCGGTGGTGCACGCGTGGCGCCCTGGAGCGCGGGAAGGTAGCGGATATGAGCGGTATACGAGACACACGCCTCAGTGTCATCAGGGGCGACATCACCGAACAGCGGGTGGACGCGATCGTCAACGCGGCCAACGGCTCCCTGCTGGGCGGCGGCGGGGTGGACGGGGCGATCCACCGCAGGGGCGGTGCGGCGATCCTGGAGGAGTGCCGGGCCCTGCGCGCCTCCCGCTACGGCGGCGGGCTGCCCACGGGCCAGGCCGTGGCGACGACGGCCGGGCTGCTGCCCGCCAGGTGGGTGGTCCACACGGTCGGCCCGGTGCACAGCACCACGGAGGACCGCAGCGCGCTGCTGGCGTCGTGCTTCACCGAGTCGCTGCGGGTGGCCGACGGGCTGGGCGCGGAGTCGGTGGCCTTCCCCGCGATCTCCACTGGGGTGTACCGCTGGCCGCTGGAGGACGCGGCCGACATCGCCGCCGAGGCGGTCCGGGGCGCGGAGGTCCGGGTGTCCGAGGTCCGGCTGGTGCTGTTCGGCGACCGCGCGCTGGAGGTCTTCCGGCGGGCTTTCGGAACGGCGTGAGCCGCGCCGGCTCCGAACGTGTGGTCGGTAGGATCCACTTCCCACCCTCTGAACCCCGGAGACTCCTTTGGCCGATACGTCACCGCCCCCCGCCCCCGTCCGCTCGTCGGTGCTCTTCCTCGCCGGAGCGATCGTCTGCTTCGTGGGGCCGCCGCTGGCCCTGGGCCTGCTGGCCGGGGAGTCGCCGCCGCCCCTGGCCCTGGTCGCGGTGGCCCTCGTCGAACTCGTCGCGGCGGCGCTCCTCGTGTTCTGGTGGCTGCGGCGGCGCTCCCTGTCCCCGGCCGACGTCGGCCTGACCTCGCGGCACTGGCTGCGGGACGCGCTCATCGGCGCCGCGACGGTGCCGCCCCGACTGCTGATCGAGTTCGGCGTGCTGATCCCGATGGCCGGGGGCGCCCAGAACCCGGGGGTGCAGGAGGTCCTCGCCAGCGCGTCGGCGGGCGTCGCCGCGCTCGTCGCTGCGCTGGTACTGGGCGTGGTGGGGGGCGGCCTGGCCGAGGAGCTCTACTTCCGCGGCTTCCTCCTGGGCGGACTGCCGAAGGCCTTCGTCCACCGGAGGGCCGCCCTGTACGGGGCGGCGGTGGTGTCGGTCGTGCTGTTCGCGGCCCTGCACCTGCCCACGTCGGGCCCCGACGTCGTCGCCATCGTCCTCGCCGGGCTGGTCTACACCGGCCTCTTCCTGCTGACGCGCCGCCTGGCGGCGACCGTGGTCGCCCACAGCCTGTGGAACGCCGCCGCCGTGGTCACCGTGCTGGCCCTGTACGGGTAGCGAAGGACGGCGGCGGCCGGTGATCCCGGGCACTGGGGCCACGGCCGGGTGCGCCCCGGGCCGGGCGGCATCTGCTCGACGGTCACCCCGGGCGGTAGGCTCGGCGTGGGATGAGTACACGGAAGCCCCCGCCCCAAACGGGATGGGGGCTTCCGCACGTCTGCTACACCCCCCGGCGAGCAGAGGTGACCATTGCCCGCCACTCCTTCGACGGGAACGCCAGGGTCACCTGGTCTCGGTTCTGGGTGTCGCGCACGGCCGACACACCAGGGGCATCGGCCACCTCAACACACGCGGAGTCGTTGGCGCTGTAGCTGCTCTTGCGGAAATTCAGGGATGAATACACGGGGTGCCTCTTCTAATCGGTGATCATGCTCTTGATCAGGTCGACGCTGGCACTCTTGGACAGTGCGTCAGCGGTCACGTCGTCCAGCGCGAGACGGTAGTCCGCAACCTGGGCCGGTCCTGTCACGTAAGTACCGCGGCTGCGGGTTTCGAGGTAGACGATGGGCGGGTCCCGCTCGTCGTCATACTCAAGCAACACGGTCGACCCGTGCAGGCATCCGTGTAGGCCTACGGCGATCGGCAGCACCAGCAGGCTCACGGTGTTGATCGCCGTAGCGACATCCACGAGATGGCGGAGCTGCCTGTTGGCCAGCGGAGCGGGCATGGCCGCGAGGCGGAGAAGAACGCTTTCGTCGAGGACACACCGGAACTCGGGGGCGTCCGATCGCCCCAGTACGCGCTCCTGCCGCTGGACACGGGCAGCGACGATGCGCTCGATCTCGTCCTCTGTACGCGCCAGAGAAGCCCGTGCGGACGCTGCGGCGTACTCCGGGGTCTGGAGCAGCCCGGGGACGACGATCGGGTGGAAGGCGAAGATCCTCCGCGCCCGCTCTTCCCAACCGAGGAACCCATCGGTGATGACGTCGTCGAAGTCGCGCCACCACGGCCGCGCTTTGGCTTCCTGGCGAAGCGCTTCGAGCGCTTCGCACCGGGCCGGGTCCGTGACCTCGTAGAGCTGGAGAAGTGCCCGGAGCCCGGACGTGTCCGGAACGGAGTGCCGTCCGCCTTCCATGTGGTTGAGGCGCCCTGACGACCAGCCGAGCGATATGCGCGCCTCCTCGATGGTCATCCCGGTGACCTCGCGCAGACTACGCAGCTCGGCAGCCAGCCGGCGCCGCTCGATGCTGGGCTGGTTCGGTGGTACCACGGGCGCGTCTGCCTTCTCTGGTTCGGGGTTCTCAGCCTTCTGGATCATAAAGCTCCTGTTCAGAAATGGGCATATCGGTCAGTCTGACGACATCCTAGTGACGCGTCAGTCTGACAGGGTCATGGTGAGTCTCGTGCTCATCCCGCCGGGCCTCCCACCCGGCAACCGACCCTGGAGGTGTGCGCTTTGCGCTACCTGCACCCGTCCGCCCTGGCGGTGGTCCGCCACCGCACCGCCGAACGGCTGTCCCGCCGCCGACGCCGCCGCACTCCGCACCCGACTCGCGGACCGGTGCCGCCGGGGCGGCTAGAGACCGCCCCGCTCCTGGAGCCCACGGGACTCCCTTCTCCAGGAGCGGGCCCCCACCTTCGTGTCCCCTCGGCCGGGGTCAGCGGCCGGGGTCGGCGATCGGCGGCGGGTAGCCGTCGGGGAGCCGCTCCTCCCGCCAGGGGGTGAGCGCCCGCCTGCCGGGAAGTCCGGCGAGTTCGGGCACGTAGCGCCGGACGTAGTCCCCCTCCGGATCGAACCGGCGCGCCTGGCGCAGCGGGTTGAACGGCCGGTTCGGCCTGGTGTCGTTGCCGGTCCCGGCCACCCACTGCCAGTTGCCGTAGTTGTCGGCGATGTCGCCGTCCACCAGGTGGGCGTGGAAGTGGTCGGCGCCCTCCTTCCAGTGCACGCGCAGGGTCCGGGTGAGGAACGCGGCGGTGATCATGCGTGCCCGGTTGTGCATGAACCCCTCCCGCAGGAGCTGGCGCATGCCCGCGTCGACGACGGGAACCCCGGTCCTCCCGCGCTTCCACGCGTCGAGGGCCTCGGGGTCCCCGTGCCACACGCGGTCCCTGGGCCGGTAGTCGCGGACCGCCAGGCCGGGGAAGGCGGCGGCCACCTGGTGGTGGAAGTCGCGCCAGGCGAGCTGCCGGACGAACTCCTCGGCCCCCTGCCCGGCGCCGGACGCCTCGGCCGCCTCCACGGTCTCCAGGGGGGACAGGCAGCCGAAGCGCAGATCGGCGGACAGGTGCGAGGTGGCCGCGCCGGGCAGGTCGTCACGGGTCCGGTCGTACCAGGCCAGTCCGCCCTCCAGCCAGGCGCGCAGCCGGGCGCGCGCGGCCCGCTCCCCTCCCGCGAGGCGGTCGGGGGCCGGTGCCCCCACACCCCGGTCCGCCAGGTCCCCGGGGAGGGTGCCGGGGTCGACAGCGGGGAGGCGGACCTTCTCCGGGGCGGGCAGGACGGACCTGCGTTCGCGGTCGGCCCAGGCCCGCGAGTACGGCGTGAACACCTTGTAGTGGTCGCCTCCCGCGGGGGTGACGGCGCCGGGAGGCACCACGGTGAGCCCGGGGAGGGCGTGCACGGCGGGCACGGCCTCCCGCAGCCGGTGCTCGCGGCGCGCGGCGAACCGGCCGACCCCCGCGGTGAGGAACACCGCGTCGGCACCGGTCTCCCGCACCAGCGCGCGGACACGGTCGGCTGTGTCGCCCTCGCGGACGAGGAGGTCCCCGCCGCGACCGCGCAGGGCCGCGCGCAGGTCGGCGAGCGCCTCGGACAGGTAGGCGCACCGGTTGCGGGCCGCGCGGCCCGTGATCGCCGGATCGACCACGAACAGGGGCAGCACGGCGTCGCGGTCCCCGAGGGCGGCCGTCAGCGCCGGATGGTCGTGGACGCGCAGGTCCTGGGTGAACAGCACGATGGCGGGCGGCACCTGAATCCTCGCTTTGAGTAGCTTCTCGGATACCGAGCGTATCGACGATCCGGAGGGTACGCTCCCCGATCCCGGGCATGGAGACGGTATGAGACCAGTACACGAGACCGCCACGGCCGTCCGCCCACTGCTGGGGGTCTCCAGTTGCCTCCTCGGCGCGCCCGTGCGCTACAACGGCGGCCACTCCCGCTCACGGTTCCTGACCGACGAGCTGGACCACTACGTGGACTGGTTGCCGGTGTGCCCGGAGGCGGAGATCGGTCTGGGCGTGCCCCGGCCGACACTGCGGTTGCAGCGGCGCGGGGGCGCCGACCGCGTGGTCTCCAGCAAGGACGGGGCCGACCACACCGACGACCTCGCCTCCGTCGCCGACCACCACGTCCTCCAACTGCGCCGGGCCGACGGCTACATCCTCAAGAACAAGTCGCCGAGCTGCGGCCTGCTCGCCCTTCCGGTGTTCTCGCCCGAGGGCGACCGGGTGGACGGCAAGGGCCGCGGGGCCTTCGCCGAACGGTTGACCCGGCTCCTGCCGCACCTGCCGGTCGAGGAGCAGGGCCGCCTGTCCGACGCCGCACTGCGGGAGCACTTCGTGCAGCGCGTCTTCGCGCACGCCCGGCTGCGCGCGCTCCTGGAGTCGGACTGGGCGCCCCGGGACCTGGTGGCCTTCCACGCCCGGCACAAGCTCCAACTGATGTCGCACTCGCCGGAGGGGTACCGGCGGACGGGGCGCATCGCGGCCCGGGCCGGGAGCTCCGACCCCGGGGAGGTCGCGGCGGCCTACACGGCGGAGTTCCACCGCGCCCTCGCGGTACGGACGAGCCGCGGCAAGCACGCCAACACGCTCCAGCACGTGTTCGGGATGCTCAGCCCGCTGCTGGACGACGCGCGCAGGCACGACCTGCTGGCGGCGATCGAGGACTACCGCACGGAGATAGCGCCGCTGAGCGTGCCCGTGGCGCTGCTGCGGCACCACTGCGCGGCCGAGGACGCGGGGTGGGCGCACGAGCAGACCTACCTGCGCCCCTACCCGGACGAGCTGCGACTGCGGCACGCCCTGGCGGTCTGAGCCGCCGAGAGGGAACACCCATGCGACACAGGGAATCGGTGCGACTACAATGAGTCACATTCGGTGTCGCCGCATCCCCCGGCACCGACCGGCCCCAACCCTGAGGTTTCGGTGTGTTCGCCTCCTTCTCCCGACCTGTCCTCGTGCTCGTCTGCTCCTGTGCCGTCTTCGCCTCCGCCGCCCTGCTCGCCATCGCGCCGCCCGGCCAGCTCGCCGAGCGGATCGGACGGCGCCTGGCCGGCCCCGCTCCGGAGGCCGGTGCGGGCGAGATGCGGCCGCCCTCCCTCCCGAACGCCGCCGTGCCCGCCCCGATCCCCGCGCCGGGACAGGTCGCGGTGTGCGACGAGGCGGGCCGCGACGAGGTCGTCAACGCCCCGGACTCGGCCGCGCCCGGGGGTGAGCGCAAGGTCTGGATCCGCCGGCCGCCTGGACCCGACAGCGCCGACCTGCCCGTGCTGTACCTGCTGCACGGATCGGCGTCCACCCACGAGACCCTGATGGAGGAGGGGGTCGGGGCGCTGCTGGACGAGCAGATGTGCCGCACCGGCGTCGAGTTCGTCATCGCGGCCCCCGACGTCCGGGCGGCGCCCGGAGCCGCCACCGGGCGGGACGACGCCGCCGACGGCTCCTTCGCGCTGGAGTCCTTCGTGACCGGCGCGGCCGTACGCGCCGTGGAGGGTGAGCACGTCCGGCCCCGGAAGCTGCGCGCCCTCGGCGGCTTCGCCACGGGCGGGTACGGTGCGGCCGCCGTGGCACTGCGCAACCCCGGGCTGTACACACAGGTGGCGTCCTGGTCCGGCCGCTACCGGGGCGACGGCCCCGAGGGCTTCGGTGACAGCGAACTAGACCGCCTGCTGGACTCCCGATCCGTGGGCGACCTCCGGTTCGTCCTCGTCGAGGACGCCCGGGAGCGCACCCCGCCGCAGGAGGAGGGCGACGGCGGAGGGGCGGCGCACTTCGCCGGCCTGCTCGACGGACGCGGTATGACGGTCGCCACCCTCCGCCCCCGAGGCGAGCCCGGCTTCCCCGCCTGGAAACGCGCCTTCCCCGGGGCCGCGGAGTTCCTGGTCTCGGGCTGGACCCTCCCCTCCTGAGCAGCGGGCCGTCAATACCAGACCCCTCGGACAATCCAGGCGGGAACAGTGTGTACCTTCATCGCTGTTGACGACAGCGGCGTATACACGAACTGAAGGGACCCCCGGTGTCCGGAATCGTCCTTGAGGGAGAACAGACGGTACCGCGACGCGTGGCGACCGTCAGTCTGCACACCTCCCCGCTCGACCAGCCGGGAACGGGTGACGCGGGCGGTATGAACGTCTACGTCGTCGAGGTGGCCCGGCGCATGGCCGAACGCGGCGTGGCCGTGGACGTGTTCACCCGGGCGAGCGGCCCGGACCTCCCGCCCGTCGTCGAACCGGCCCCCGGGGTGCAGGTGCGGCACGTGCCCGCCGGCCCCTACGGCCAGGTGGACAAGAACACGCTCGCCGACCACCTGTGCCCGTTCATCTTCGGCATGATGCGGGCCGAGGCCCAGGGCGAGCCCGGCCACTACAGCCTCGTCCACGGACACTACTGGCTCTCCGGGCGGGCCGGTGTCGTCGCCGCCCGCCGCTGGGGGGTGCCGTTCGTGCAGTCCATGCACACCATGGCCCGGGTCAAGAACGCCTTCATCGCCGAGGGCGACACCCCCGAGCCCGAGGCCCGGGTACGCGGCGAGGACCAGCTCGTGCGCCAGGCCGACCGACTGATCGCCAACACCGACGACGAGGCCCGCCAGCTCCGCGAGTTCTACGGGGCACGCGAGTCGCAGTTGAGTGTGGTCCCGCCCGGTGTCGACCTGGACGTGTTCAGCCCCGGCCCGCGCCAGGAGGCCCTGCGGCGGATCGGGCTGGCCCCCGGCACCGAACTCCTGCTGTTCGTGGGGCGCCTGCAACGGCTCAAGGCCCCGGACGTGCTCATCCGCGCCGCGGCCCGGCTGCTGGAACGCGAACCCGGGCTGCGCTCGCGCTTGGTGGTGGGCGTGGTGGGCGGGCTCTCCGGCACCGGGCGGCGCGAACCCGGACTCCTGAGGGACCTGGCGCGCTCCCTGGGGGTGGCGGACGTGGTCCGGCTCGAACCGCCGCAGGACCGTGTGCGGCTGGCCGACTACTACCGCGCGGCCGCGGTGACGGTGGTCCCGTCCTATTCCGAGTCCTTCGGGCTGGTGGCGGTGGAGTCCCAGGCCTGCGGAACGCCCGTGGTGGCCTCGCGCGTGGGCGGGCTGACCACGGCGGTGGCGGACGGGCTCTCCGGGGTCCTGGTGGACGGCCACGATCCCGACGACTACGCCGCTGTGCTGCACCGGATGGTCACCGAGCCGGGCTGGCGTGCCACCCTGGCCGGGAAGGCCCCCCTGCACGCCGCCACCCTGGGCTGGGAGCGGACCGTGGACGACATGCTGGACGTGTACCGCACGAGCCTCGCCCCGGCCCCCCTGCCGATGGCCGCGTGCCGGTGACCGACGAACGAGAGGAGCGGACGAGGTGGCTACGGATGCGGTGCGCGAAGCCGCGGAGAGGGCGATCGCCGAAGCGGTGGCCGAGGCCGGACTGGAGTCGGAGCGGCCCCGGGAGAGCTCGTTCCTGGTGACCCTGCCGGGAACGGCCAAGCTCAAGACCCTGGTGTGGCTGGAGGTCGGGCCGCACAGCCTGACACTGACGTCGTTCTTCTGCCGCCAGCCGGACGAGAACCACGCAGTGTTCTACCAGTGGCTCATGGGCAGGAACTCCGACATGTTCGGGATGGCCTTCGCCGCGGACGAGGTCGGCGACGTGTACATCCGCGGACGGCTCCCGCTGTCCGGCATCACCCCGGAGGAGGTCGACCGGCTGCTGGGGTGCGTGCTCACCTACTCGGACGAGAACTTCAACGCCGCGCTGGAGCGCGGGTTCGCGTCGGCGATCCGCAAGGAGTGGATCTGGCGCGCCGAACGCGGCCACGACATGCGCAACCTGAAGGCGTTCGCGCACCTGGCCGAGCCGCACCACCACGACGGGGGCCGCCCGTAGGGCCGAAGACCCGGAGCCCCGCGGGCGCCCGCGCCGACCCCCTGGGGCACGGCACCGCGTTCGGGGAACAGGCTCTAGGCTTGGCCCCATGGGAACTCTGGTACTGCTGCGACACGGTGAGAGTGTCTGGAACGCGAAGGGCCTGTTCACCGGCTGGGTGGACGTGGACCTGTCCGCCACCGGCGAGGACGAGGCCCGCCGCGGCGGGGAGCTGTTGAAGTCTGCCGACATCACGCCGGACATCCTGCACACCTCCCTCCTCAAGCGCGCCATCCGCACCGCCAACCTGGCGCTGGAGACCGCCGACCTGCACTGGCTGCCGGTCCGGCGCACCTGGCGCCTCAACGAGCGCCACTACGGCGCCCTACAGGGCAAGGACAAGGCGCAGACGCGCGAGGAGTACGGTGACGAGCAGTTCATGGTCTGGCGCCGCTCCTACGACACCCCTCCGCCGGTGATCGCCGACGACGACCCCTACTCGCAGTCCGGCGACGCCCGCTACTCCGACCTGCCGTCGGAGCTGATGCCGCGCACCGAGTGCCTCAAGGACGTGCTGGAGCGCTCC
The DNA here is from genome assembly GCF_048060475.1 of Nocardiopsis sp. LOL_012. Classification (NCBI taxonomy): domain Bacteria; kingdom Bacillati; phylum Actinomycetota; class Actinomycetes; order Streptosporangiales; family Nocardiopsidaceae; genus Nocardiopsis; species Nocardiopsis sp. LOL_012. The sequence goes on from NZ_JBHMIV010000006.1 coordinate 145,200, forward strand.
CTGCCGTACTGGTACGACTCCATCGTCCCCGACCTGGTCGCCGGGAGGACGGTGCTGGTCGCGGCACACGGCAACTCGCTGCGCGCCCTGGTCAAGCACCTGGACGGCATCGGCGACGCCGACATCGCGGGGCTGAACATCCCCACCGGCATCCCGCTCACCTACGACCTGGACGAGGACCTGAAGCCGCGCAACCCGGGCGGCACCTACCTCGACCCGAAGGCCGCCGAGGCGGCCATCGCGGCCGTGGCCAACCAGGGCAAGAAGTAGGAGCCCCTCCCCCCGTCAGTCACCGCCCGCGCCGCCACGGCGCGGGCGGTCAGTACACCAGGGCCCGGGCTCCCTCGGCGAGGGCCTCCTCCACGAACGTGGGCGCACCCGCGATGCGCACCCCGTCCAGGAGGTCGCCCTGCTCCAGGTTCCGGCGGGCGGCGCACTGCGTGCACACCGTCACCCGCCCCGCGGCGAGCACCGCTCCCAGCAGGTCTGCCAGGGGCGCGGCGTGCGGGAGTTCGAAGCCCTCGGCGCGCCCGGGAACGGCGAACCAGGCGGCCTCACCGGTCAGCCACAGCGACACCCCGACCCCGGAGGCCAGGGCGGCCGCCGCCACCGTGAACGCCTGGTTGCACCGCTCGGGGGCCTCACCCCCGACCGTGACCTTGATCACCATCGAACGATCCATGGCCGCCACCCTACTCAGAGCCCGGCCGCGACCAGCAGGGCCCCCGCGATCGCGCAGAACGCCAGGGCCGCGCAGAGCACCAGGGCCTCCCGGCGCCGGGGGGAGACGCGCACGGGCTGGTCGTCCGCTCCGTGCTCGATGGTGACCGCACCGCCGTCGGGGGCCACGAGCAGGACGTGTCCGTCGCGCTTGCGGACCTCGCCGCTGACACGCACCCGGTCACCCGGGCGGATGACCCATTCGCGGTACTCGAACTCGATAGTCTCGCCGCGGAAGACGCCGGAGATCCGGCCGCGCACCCGGGACAGGAGATCGTCGGAGGAAGCGTTCCCGCCCCGCTGGGGGCGTCCCACGACGCGCTTGAGGCAGAGTTCGGCGCTGCGGGGGTCGCTGCCGGAGGGGTCGACGAAGACGCGGTCGGAGGTCTGGGGCATGCCTGCGGCCACCAGGCCGAACAGTTCCTCGGAGCCGTGGTCGGCGATGGAGTCGCAGGCGCGCTCGCGGACCGTGCCCTCCTCCTGGTCGGAGGCGAGGGGCCAGTAGTGGCGCAGGACCTCGTGGCCGTGCCAGACGCACTCCAGGCCCGCCAGGTTGGACTCGATCGGGCCCGCGGGGCCGGGTGCGGCCACCCCGGTGAGGGTCACACGGCTGCCCTCCTGGGCCGCGAGCGCGGCGGGGCGCAGGAGTGTGAGACCGCGCTGACGCGACCAGCGCCGCAGCGCGACGACCGTGAGCGGAACCAGGACCGCTGCGGCGACGAGCAGCACCGAACCGATCAGCAGTAACACAGAATGCCCCTTGTCCCAGTCCGTGGCGGTCGACCCCGGCGGTGGGCTCGACACACCCCGTGGCCGCACCGCTTCGTTGACAATCTTTACCAGTTCTCCGCGAAAGCGGGGCCAATTGGGTATGACCGGACCTGGACCCGCGGATGATCACGCAGGTCACGCGTGACCGGTCCCGCCCACTCTCCGGGCGCGGCTACGCTACGGGGTCATGGACGCTGATGTGCACCCCGATCTGGCGAGACTGTCCTTCCTGTTCGGCCGCTGGGAAGGCGCCGGTGTCGCCGGGTACGCCGACGAGGAGGAGTTCCGCTTCGAGCAGGAACTGGAGTTCGCCCCCGCCGCAGGGCCGCCGTACCTGACCTTCTCCAGCCGGGCCTGGCGGATGGGCCCCGACGGGGCCCGGGGGGAACTGGTCACCGAGGAGTACGGCTACTGGCGTGCCCGGCCCGAACCCGCCAGCGACGCCGAGGTCCCCGAGGAGGGGTCCGAGATCGTCCACCTGGAGGCGCTGTACGCCCACCCCGAGGGGTTCACCGAGGTGTACCTGGGCAACGTGTTCGCGCACCGTGTGGAGATGCACACCGACGCGGTGGTGCACACCGAGACCGGGATCGACGTGAAGGCCTCGCACCGGTTGTACGGCCTGTTCGGCGACGACCGGGAGACACTGGGGTACGCGTGGGACCTGGCCGCACGCGGCCACAAGCTGCGCCCGTACATGTCCGCCCAGCTCAAGCGCGCCGACAAGCGCTGACACGGGGCCGGGTGACGCGCGGAGGGCGTCCTCACCGGGGCTTGGGCGCAGAGGCGGATCCCGGGCCCTCTCCCGCCGGGGCGGGGCCGGTCGGACGAGTTCCGGCGGCCCGGGATCCGGGTGTCCGTCTGGGATTCGCTGCGAACGACGTCGCGCGAACGCGCGGGTCGCCCTAGCGGACGGCCACCTCGCCAGTCCTAGAGTCACTCATTCCTCGGACCACCTCCTTTCTTGCGTGCCTCGAAGGTATGCGCCCGGATGCCGCTGGGGCAAATGTTTTTCCGTGGTGCGTAACACCAGTTCAGGGACGGGTTTTCCGGTAGGGCGCGCGGGGCGGATACGCTCGGCTGTATGACATCGCCGCTGCTGACCACACCGGGTGCCGTGAGCGCCGAGTCGACCGACGCGGGCGTGGCCGCGCACTACGGCCGACCCGCCCACGAGGGCCGCGCCATCGAACGCTCGGGCGCGTGGGTGGACCGGAGCAACCGCGGGGTGGTCCGGGTGAGCGGCCCGGACCGGCTGGGGTGGCTCAACGACCTGACGAGCCAGCTCACCCTCGGCCTGGTGCCGGGCGCCGGGACGGAGGCCCTGGTCCTGGACACCCGCGGCCACCTGAGGCACCACCTGTCCCTGGTGGACGACGGGGAGGCCGTCTGGATCCACACCGAACCCGGGGACGGGCCCGCGCTGGCGGCGTTCCTGGACTCGATGCGGTTCATGCTGCGGGTCGAGGTGGCGGACCTGAGCGGATCCCGGTCGGTGCTGACCGTGCTCGGCCCGGAGCGCGACAAGGCAGTTGCGGCGGCCGTCGAGCGGATCGGTGGCGTGCCGGTCCGCGCGGCGGAGGGCGAGAGCGACCTGTTCGTGCCCTCGGAGCGCCTGGTGGAGGCCGCCGAGGCGCTCACGGAGGCGGGCGCGTCCCCGGCGGGCCTGTGGGCCTACGAGGCGCACCGGATCGCCGGGCACCGGGTCCGCCCCGGACTGGACACCGACGAGCGCACCATCCCGCACGAGGTCGACTGGGTGGGCCGCGCCGTGCACCTGGAGAAGGGCTGCTACCCGGGGCAGGAGACGGTCGCCCGCGTGCACAACCTGGGCCGCCCGCCGCGCCGCCTGGTCATGCTGCACCTGGACGGGACCGTCGAACGCCTGCCGGAGGCGGGCTCGGCCGTCGAGTTCGACGGGCGGACCGTGGGGCGCGTGGGCTCGTCGGCCCGCCACCACGAACTGGGCCCGATCGCGCTGGGGCTGGTCAAGCGCGCCGTGCCCGTGGACACCGACCTCACCGCCGACGGGATCGCCGCGGGCCAGGAGGTCGTGGTGGCCCCCGACACCGGCGCCAACGCCCAGATCGACCTGCGCCGCCGTCCCCGTTAGAGCCGCCTGAGCGACGACCGATGGCCCCGCACTGCGGGGCCATCGGCATGTGCGCCCCAGGTGATCGAATCATCGCGTTCGGCCACACTGGATATAAGAGAAGCATTATGTTCTTCTGCATGTGGGACATCATCATGCTGGGGCCGGTCAGGGACTGGTACCTCAAGCTTCGGACCGACGACCCAGCGACCGCCGTACAGCTCTAAGCAGCCTTCGCTCAACTGGAGCTACGCGGACCCGACCTGAGGCGACCCCTGGTCGACGAGATCAAAGACAGCCGAATACACAACCTCAAAGAGCTCCGGCCCGGATCCTCGGGACGAAGCGAGATACGGATCCTCTTCGCCTTCGACCCGGAACGACAGACGGTGTTCCTCGTGGCAGGCGACAAATCCGGCCAGTGGAACAAGTGGTACCGGAAGAACATCCCGACCGCAGAGCAACGCTATCTGGAATACCTGCAGCACCGAGAGGAGAACGAGGCATGAAGGCACAGAGCTGGCGAGAGATCAAAGCCGAAGCCGATAAGGCCGACCCTTGGTTCGCCTCCCAGGAGGCGCAGGAGATCTTCGAAGCGGAGACCGAACGCATCGAGGCCGAGCAGCAGGGCTACGCGCTCTCGGCTCTGCGTAGGGACAGCGGTATGACACAGAAAGAGGTCGCCGAGGTCATGGGGATCAGCCAGGCCCGCGTCTCCCAGATCGAGCACGGCCAGATCAACAGCCTGGATCTCCTGCGCTCCTACATCAGCGCCGTCGGGGGCGAACTGCACCTGACCGTGTCCCAGGGGCCTCTGAACGTCACGCTGGACCTTCCCAGAACGGCGGCGGCCGAGAGCACCCCCGCTGAGAACGGCGACCACCAGGCCGCCTGAACCGTGCGGCCGGGGGTCCCGTGCGGCGCGGGACCCCCGGTGTGCGTCAGCTCAACGCGGCGGCGAGGCGCTCCTCGTGCAGGCGCTCGCCCCAGGAGGGGGCGAGCGGCGGGAGCTGGCCCACGCGCCAGCGCAGCAGCAGGTCGGCCAGTGCCGGGTTGCGGGGCAGCGCCGGGCCGTGCATGTAGGTGCCCAGCACCTGGCCCTGGTAGGCGCCCTCGGTGCGGTCGTCGTTGCCGATGCCGCGCACCGTGGTGGACAGCGGGCGCGCGGACGGGCCGATCTCCGTGCGGCCCTGGTGGTTCTCGAACCCGGTGATGCGCCCCACGCCCAGCGCCGGATCGACGTCGGCGACGATCTCGCCGACGGCGCGGGTCTGGCCGCGCCCGCTGCGGATGTCGAGGATGCCCACGCCCGGCAGCGGGTTGGCCTCGTCGTCGCCGTAGGTCTCCCCGATGATCTGGTACCCGGCGCACACCGCGAAGACGCAGCCGCCGCGGGCGGCGGCGCGGGCCAGGCCGCCGTCGGCGCGCAGGCGCTCGGCGGCGAGGATCTGTGGGCGGTCCTCTCCGCCGCCCAGCAGGTAGATGTCGCCCTGCTCGGGCACCGGGTCGCTGGAGTGGACGTGCACGATCTCGGTGGCGATGCCGCGCAGTTCGGCGCGGCGGCGCAGGATGAGGGCGTTGCCCTGGTCGCCGTAGGTGCTCAGCAGGTCGGGGTAGATCCACACGATCCGCAGGGCGCTGCTGGTGTCGGTCATGGTCTGTCTCCCCTACTGGACGCGGCCGTACGCCGTGCGGATCTGCTGGAAGGCGGTGTAGTTGGCGATGACGTCGACCTTGGTGATACCGGGCTGCTCGGCCTTGAGGCGGCCCAGGACCTCGTCGACGCGGTCGGCGGTCTCGAAGTCCACCCCGTCGGTCTCCAGCCGCAGCGCCAGGTCGGTGCGGCGCTCGCCCATGACGAACACGCGGCGGCCGCGCAGCACGGAGTAGTCCACGTCCCACAGCCAGGAGGTGTCCTTGCCGTCGGGGATCTGGGCGTTGACGGACAGGATCACCGGTACCCGGGGCGGGTCCAGGACCGCGAAGGACTCCAGCCACCCGGCCGGGTTCTTGGCCAGCAGGAGCCGCACCTCCACCCCCATGGTGACTACGGAGGTGTAGCGGCCAGCGACGGAGGTGATCTCGCGCAGCCGCTGCAAGGTGCGCTCGGGGTGGATGCCGTACCCCGCGGCGGTGGCGGCGGCGATGGCGGCGTTGGCCCGGTTGGCGTCGCCGGGCAGGTTGAGCCGCAGCTTGATGCGCTGCCCCTCGGGGGTGACGAGCGTGTCGGAGCCGTTGTCCACCGCCCAGGTGGTGCGGGGGCGGGCCAGGCCGCACTCGGGGCACTCCCAGTACGGGTCGACCTCGCGCTTGAGGTGGCCCCCGCACTCGGGGCAGCACCAGGAATCCTCCTTCCAGCGCTGTCCCGCGGACACCCAGGTGGCGTTCGGGGCGCCCAGCCCAGCCCAGGCGACGAGGGGGTCGTCGGCGTTGGCGACGACGTGCGTGCTGCTGCGGCCGAGGGCGGTGCGCCACTTCTTGGCGAGCAGGTTGATCTCCGAGGCGCGGTCCATCTGGTCGCGGCTCAGGTTCATCAGCACCACGAACGCGGGCTGGGTGGCGAGCAGGACCTGCGGGAGGTACTTCTCGTCCACCTCCAGGACGCCGTTGACCGCCTCGGCGTGGTTGGACAGGGCGGTGATGTGCCCGGTGGGCATGTTCGCGCCGAACTCGTTGGTGGCGACCTCGCCGAGCTCGCGCAGGGCCTGCGAGATGAGCTTGGTGGTGGTGGTCTTGCCGTTGGTGGCGCTGACCAGGGCCAGGCGGCGGCCCCGCGCGAGTTTGGAGAGCAGGTCGGGTTCGACCTTGAGCGCGATCCTCCCGCCGATCACCGACCCGTCTCCGCGACCGGTCGCGCGCGACAGACTGGCCGCGCTCCTACCCAGTACCGATGCCAACTGGGCGCGTAGGGGAAGCTCGCTCATGCATACTCCAGGTCGCTGGATCACCGCGTCCGCGCGCGGCGGCCGCGGGTGGCGGTGGAACCAAGCCTATTGTCCACTTTCGGTCAAACCCGCCAGTCGAGGCGTTCGGGCGGGGGACCGAGGTTGGGCGGGGCCGGATCGGACGCCCCGCCACCACCGTCCGGCCCGGGGTCCCCGGCGGGTCCCACCGCTGTGCCGGGGCCGCCGCGGGCCGCCGCGCCGTCCGTCCGCCGCGGACGGTCCCCGCCGGCGCGTGCGGCCTCGGCCGCCGCCCCGGCGCTGCGGGAGTCGTCCACTGTGGCCAGGGTGGCCGTGGACAGGGTGAGAATACCCGGATTGGTGTCGGCGAGAACAGGACCGCGGCGCCCCAGGACCAGCGCGGCGGTGCACGGCAGACCCCGCAGCGACGTGGCATCCAGGCCGAGGGCGGTCACCGGCGGCTCCTCACCGCCGACGGCGCCCGCCGGGGTGCCGATCTCCGCGGCCTGGGCGGTCGCCCTGCCCCATGACGTGGCTGATCTCACACGGCGAACGAGATCGAGCGGGGACACCCCGGCGGCGGCGTTGCGGATCATCGCGCCGGACTCGGTGTGCGAGGCGGAGAAGAAGCGGTCGTCGGCCTCCGCCTCGGTCTCGGGCTCGGTCACCGCTCCCCCCAGCGCCTCGCCGATGACCTCGCTCAGGCGGTGCACCTCCAGCCGCGCCCGCCCGTGGGACGCCGCGCCCGGGACGGCGGCCACGGCACGCGCGACCGCCTCCACCGGCCCCTCGCACTGGCGCATCACCACGGGCAGGCAGCCGGGGTCGGAGAAGCGTTCGAGGGCCTCGGGGACCGCCGTGCGGAACATGAGGACCACCTCGACCCCGCCGTCCGCGGCGGCGCGCAGGACCTGGTCGATCTCGCCGCCGGGGAGCGTCTCGGCCCCGCACACCACGACGGTGCGGGTCCTGCCGCCGTCCCGGCGGACCCCCGGCGCGGGCGTCCCGCCGGGGTCGCCGAGGAGTTCGCTCAGGGCGGCCACCGCGTAGGTGCCGTACATCCGGGCCGCGGCCGCACCGGAGGCCCGGTCCGTCGAGATGATCTTGACCTGGGCGTAGGCGGCCTCCTCCGCCCGAGTGCCGACCGATTCGAAGGGGCTGAGCCGGCGTTCCAGCGCCCAGGCGCGCTCCCGGAGCCCGGGTGTCTCGGAGCAGCGTTCGCGCACCCCCGTGCGCTGCTCGGCGGACAGCCGGGCGAGCGCGGGGTCGTCGTGGGCGGTGTCGCCGGCCGGGGTGAGCAGGGCGCGCAACCCGCCGATCAGTTCGACGATGCCCGCGCGGGGCCCCAGCACCTCCAGGAGGCGCAGCAGGAGGGTCTCGTCGGCGTCGACGGCCTCGGACGAACCGGACGCGGCGGCGACCGCCGACAGGATGCGGGCGCGCTGGCCCGCGTCGAGGTTGGTCCCGAGCGTCATCCGGGGCAGGTCGGCGGGGAGGACCCAGTGGCGGGGCGCCACGGCGCACCGCCGGGCCAGGCGCACCAGTTCGCGGGTGGCCGACCGGCCGGTGAGGTCCACGACGGTGAGATCGCCGCCCTCCCTCAGCCGGGACACCCCGATGGTGGTGAGCAGGGCCGACCAGCCCGTGTCCGTTCCGCCCACGACCACGACGGCCCCGGTGTCGTCGGGGACCGTGACGCCGTACCAGCGCGGCTGGGCCTCGTAGGCCCGCGTGGCCGCCTGCCACCGCGTATACAGGCGGGCGTGGTCGCGCTGGCGTTCGTGGAGGGCGCGTTCGCGCTCCTCCCGCTCCGCCTCCAGCCGCTCCCGGGCGCGGGCCAGACGCGCGGCGACCACGTGTCGGCTCTGCACGAGGGCGACCGCCACGGGTGCGGCGACGGCCGCGCAGGCCAGGACCCCGCCCACGGCGAGGCTGGCGGGGAGGATGCGCTGTGTCCACAGCAGGAGGAAGAGCGCGGCGAGGAGGCCGAGACCGGTCAGGGAGAGGTACAGCGGCCGATTGGTCCGGGCCTCGCTGTCGCGCTCCCCGGCGATCCACTCCTCGCTGAGGCCGAGGGCCCCGTCGGGCACCGGCCGACGCGGGGGCGGGCCCGGGTGTGGGAGGAGCACCGCGTGGCACCAGCCCAGGTAGGTACGCCCGGTCTCTGGGCGGGCTGTGCCACCCGACCGTTCGGCCACGGCCCGAACACCTCCTGCGCGGCCTCGGCGGGGTGGTCCGGCTGCGTGTCCGAGCCGCGGACCGGAGGCCGTCGACGGCCCGCGGCCCCAAGTCAAGCAGGCCGCGCACCGCGCTTCCAGGGCCAGGGCGCCGAAATCGGCGCGGCGGCGGGCCGTCGGCGGGGGTGCCCCGACGGCGGCGGGGCACCGGCTGCGGCGGGGGATCCCGTCGCGGCCGGCGCCCCGTTCGGTGTGCCGGGCCCGTGGGTCAGGCCTGGACCTGGAGGTCGATGACCTTGCCCACCTCGGCCTGGACCGGGTACTCGCCCTTGAAGCCCTGGGAGGCCAGGACGCGCACCTTCCACGTGCCGTCGGCGGCGAAGAAGCGGAAGGTGCCCTCGTCACCGGTGGCCACCTCGCCGACGAAGTCGTCGGACTCGTTCAGAAGCCGGGCGTAGGCGCCGCGCAGCGGCTTGCCGTCCCGGGTCACCGTGCCCTGGATGACCGCCTGGTCACCGGCGTCGACATCGGCGAGGGCCACCCCGCCGACCGGGGCTCCGCATCCGTCACTCACTTGGCCTCAGCCTCTCCCAGCTCGACCGGGACTCCCACCAGGGAGCCGTACTCGGTCCACGAGCCATCGTAGTTCTTCACGTTCTCCAGCCCCACGATCTCGTGCAGGGCGAACCAGGTGTGCGAGGAGCGCTCACCGATACGGCAGTAGGCGATGATGTCCTTGTCCAGGTCCACGCCGGCGTCGGTGTAGAGCTCGCGCAGCTCCTCGGCGGTCTTGAACGTGCCGTCCTCGTTGGCGGTCTTCGCCCACGGGATGTTGCGCGCCGTCGGGATGTGGCCGGGGCGCTGCGAGGTCTCCTGCGGCAGGTGCGCGGGGGCCAGCAGCTTGCCGGTGAACTCGTCGGGGGAGCGTACGTCGACCAGGTCCTTGGCGCCGATGGCGTCGACGACCTCGTCGCGGAAGGCTCGGATGGACAGGTCCTGGTCCTGGGCCTTGTACTGGGTGGCGGCCCGCTCCGGGACCTCCTCCACGAGCGCGCGGGAGTCGAGCTCCCATTTCTTGCGGCCGCCGTCCATGAGGCGGACGCTGCTGTGGCCGTACAGCTTGAAGTACCAGTAGGCGTAGGCGGCGAACCAGTTGTTGTTGCCGCCGTACAGCACCACGAGGTCGTCGTTGGAGATGCCCTTGGCGGACAGCAGCTTCTCGAAGCCGGTGCGGTCGACGAAGTCGCGGCGGACCGGGTCCTGGAGGTCCTTCTTCCAGTCGATCTTGACGGCGCCGGGGATGTGTCCCTTGTCGTACGCCGACGTGTCCTCGTCGACCTCGACGAGGACCACGTTGTCATCGTCCAGGTGAGCCTCCACCCAGTCGGCGTCCACAAGGACGTCGGAGCGGCTCATAGGGAACCTCCTGTGGTTGTTCGCGTGGTGATCGCGTGTATCTGGTCGGTGCTCTCCGGGCAGAGACTACGCCCGGTCGGCCGGGGGTCGGGCGCTCCGCGGCGGAAGCGCCCCGGGTACGGGGGTGCGCACGGCGTGCCGGAAGCGGTGGGGCACGGAGCGGGCGCGGCGGTGTGCCGCTGGGAGGTACCGAGGCGCATGGCGTGATCGTTTCCAACCGCGTGCGTGGGAAACCAGGCCGTTCGCGGGGGGACGGGTCGGCGGGACCCGCACCCTAGGGACACAGACAGAGCGCGGCGGCGACACGGCAGAAGTCCACTGCCCGTCGCTTCGTCAGATACGCGCTCGTCAAAGAAGTCACGCACTCGAAACTACAGGCCCGCGCGGGTGTTTGTCACGGGTGGCCTGGATCACAGGGGCGGACGCCGCGCCTCCCCGGCCCCGCGCGCGGTTCCGGTCAGGCCGCCTCGGATCCCGTCAGGGAGACGTCCTGGCCGACGCCGGTGATCCGCAGCCCGTTGGAGGCGGCCTCCATGTCGGTCAGCGACAGGCCGAACGGCAGTTCGGGCGTCTGGAAGTCGAAGCTCAGCATGCCCTCGGCCACGGGTCCGGCGTCGAGGGAGCCGTCACCCGCCTGCACGTCCACGGGGGTCAGGGCCACGACGTCACCGTCGACGGTGAACTCGCCGCCGGCCGTGACCGGGACGCTCCTGCCGGTCCCCGGCAGGGCCAGTTCGCCGCTGATGCGCGGTTCGCCGCCCTCGGTGCTGAAGGAGACGCCCTCCGGCAGGCGCGAGCCGAAGTAGGAGTAGGGGACCACGAACGAGCCCTCGACCTGACCGGCGACGAGCGAGGGCTGTGCGAGCAGTTCGGACAGGGGCGCCTCGACCCCGGTCGCCGAGACCTCGATCTGCTCGATGGTCATACCGGCGGCGGACGCGCTGTCCGCTGTGATGACGATCCGCTCGTACTCGCCGGTGATGACCTGGGGGAGGAAGGCCCATCCGCCGATGGCCACGTGCGCCTCGTCGGTCGCACCGGTCTGGACGATCCGCTCCGAGGCCAGGTCCTCCGCGACGCCGCGGAGCACGATGTCGGCGGCCACGACGCCGCACGCGATGAGGAACAACAGGACGATGAGGAACTTACGCATGAGTCCCAGCACACTTTCTTTCGCTCAGGCGCGGCCGCGGGCGGGGCGTTCCGCCGGGCTGTCATCGCACGCCCTCGGCACCAGAGGGGGCCGGTCATGAGAACAGTTAGGAGGGTACTTCACCCCCATCGGACGCGAGGGGTCTCGCGCCGGTTCATCGACCCGCACCGAATACACCGGTTCGATACATCCGCTCACCGGACCGCGGCTCGCGCGTGTACGGGGAAGCACCCGCGCACACGGCCTCAGTGCGGCATGAGCATCGAGACGAGACTGTCGCTGGCCGAGGCCCCGGAGAGGGAGAGCTCGATCACGTTGGTGGCGACCACGTGGGCGGGGCCGCGGCGGGCGAACTCCATGACGTGCGGCTGGCGCTCGTGCTCCTCCTGGGCGAGTTCATCGCGGTAGATCGCGTAGACGATGCGCTGGAGGGGGGCGCTGGGGACCGTGTGGCACGCGAACAGCAGGGTGTCCGGCTCCCGGCGCGACACCTCCGCCACGACGGCGTCGGTGAGCCGGTCGAATTCGGTGGCCTGGCCGTCGGCGAGGGTGTAGATCGTGATGACGCCGCGCAGCCGGGACGGGACCCGCTCCGGCTCGGGCGCCTCGTCGTAGTAGTAGTCGTCGTAGTCGGCGGACTTGGAGGTGCGACGCCTGCGGCGCACGGGCTTCTCCCGGGGGTCGTCATAGGGTTCTGTGTCACCGTCGAACCCGTCGTCGTAGTCGTCGTAGTCGTCGTCCCGGCGGGCCGAGCGCCGCGGCACACCCGCGGCCAGCGCGCAGGCGCCCCACAGCGCGGCGACGGAGCCCAGTGCCAGGAGCGGCCCCACGACGTCGAGGCCGACACGGCCGACGAGGGTGCTGAGCAGGGCCGCCAGAGCGGCCAGACCGAGGACGGACAGTTCGGTGAGCCGGTCGCGGTCGCCGTCCGGGCGCCGGGCCGACGCGATCATGGCCCAGGCCAGGAAGGCGATCACGACCACGTGGGCGGCGCCGAGGACCGCGCGCGGGATGAGGTCGTAGTGCTCGCCCATCGCCGGGAAGGCGCGCTCGAAGTGGCCGCTCACCCGGTCGACGAAGAGGATCACCAGCGGGACGACGGTGAACGCGCTCAGCAGCAGCCGGGAGGTGAACCGGCCCCGGGCGGAGCGCACGCCGAACTCGACCGCGCCCCAGGCGATGTAGAGCGGTCCGAGGAGGCTGACCCCGATCTGCAGCAGTCGGAAGGTGAACTCGCCGAAGCCCAGGATCGCACCGATCACGCCGGAACTGAGCCCGACCGCCATGCCGAGGGCCGCGACCAGCCAGCCGACCGCGGAAGCGCTGGGACGACGTTGGGCATACGCGGCGAGCGCGGCGGTGGCGCTCCAAGCCACCAACGCGCTTATGAATGCCAGTCCTACCGTCACCATCCCGACAATGATGCTGCACGCTGACGGGTGGATGTGCACGTCACGAAGAGAACGAAGAGAACAGAGTGCATGACATGGGATGATTTCGCAGAATGCAGGCGCATCTCGCCCCCAGCCATGTGATGTTCATCACGTGAAATATCGTGGGAAGCAGGTGGCCCCACCCTCCCTCCGGAGGGCCATAGGGTCGGGTCAGCGGGGACCTCACCCCGGACAGCCGGAGGTTCCGCCTCCCAGTCGAGCCAGGAGAGAACCGTGCCGCACGACGTGCCGCGACCGCCTGCGGCGGGGGCGGGAGCCGCCTTCTTCGACGTGGACAACACCCTGATGCGCGGGGCGTCGATCTACCACTTCGCGCGGGGCCTGGCGGCCCGCGACCTGTTCACCACCCGCGACCTGCTCCGGTTCGCGTGGGGGCAGACCCTCTTCCGCGTCACCGGTTCCGAGCAGCCCGAGCACATCGACGCCGCCCGCGAGGCCGCCCTGGCGTTCGTGGCCGGACACGGCGTCGCCGACCTGGTCGACCTGTGCGAGGAGATCTACGACGACTCCATGGCCGACCGCATCTGGGAGGGCACGCGCAGGCTCGTCCAACACCACCTGGACGCGGGACAGGCGGTGTGGCTGGTGACGGCCACCCCCGTCGAACTCGCCCAGATCATCCGCAAGCGCCTGGGGCTGACCGGTGCGCTCGGCACCCGGGCCGAGACGATCGACGGCGTGTACACGGGACGGCTCAACGGCGACCTGCTGCACGGTCCGGCCAAGGCCAAGGCGGTGGACGCGCTAGCCCGCGAGAAGGGCTGGGACCTGGCGGTCTGCTCGGCCTACAGCGACTCCTCCAACGACCTGCCTCTGCTGTCGCTCGTGGGCAAGCCGCACGCGGTCAACCCCGACGGGGACCTGCGCCGCTACGCGCGCACGCACGCCTGGCCCGTGCACGACTTCCGCAGGCACCGCCAGACACTGAAGACGGCGATACCGGTCACGCTCGCGGGGGCGGCGGCCGGAGCGGTTGCGATACGCGCCCTGCGGCGCCGTGGAACGCCCTGAGGGTGCGACGGGCGGAAGGGACCCGCTCAACGCGCCCTTTCGGCGGGCCCGGCCCTCAGCGCCGCAGACCCGCCCTCGCGAGCGTGAGCAGGTGCACGGCCCGCAGGCCGGCCCTGGCCCGGCGGCGGTGGGCCGCGTAGGACTCGAAGGCCTGGGGAGAGCTGTGCTCGGGCGCCCACCGGAGTGCGTGCTCCAGCGGCGCGGGCTCCCACTCCCCCGGCGCCGAGGTACCCATGCGAGGAGCGCTGGAACTGGCGTAGCCGATCCGGCCGTGCCTGTTGAGGCCGCGCAGCACCCGCAAGCCGGCGGCGGGCACCGGCATACGGCGTCCACCGACCTTGCGCAGGCACTCCGACAGGGGCACGGAGTCCTCGCCCGCCAGGTCGAAGAGGCCGGTCTCGTCGCTGAGCGCCATCCGGGCGGCGGCCTCGACGGCGTCGTCCTCGTGCAGGAACCGCACGTCCGGGTCGTGGCCGAGCACGGTGGGGACGACCGGGGAGTCGAGGTAACGGGTGAGGGGGGTGTCGGCGGTGGGCCCGATGAGGTTGGCGAACCTCAGGACCGCGACCGACATGTCGGGGCGGCGGCGCAGCAGGCCGAGCGTGTGCCGTTCGACCTCCTCCGCGCCGCCGTCCTCCAGAGCGGCGCTGGACCGCACGACCAGGCGTCGCACGCAGGAGGAGCGCTGCGCGGCGGTCAGTGCCCGCATGGCCCCCAGGAGGTGCTCCTCGCGCCCGTGGCCCTGAGTCGCGTCCAGCCCCAGGTGCAGGACCAAGTCGGCACCGGACTCGGAGACGATCCGGGCCAGGCTCTCGTCGTGCAGGTCGACATGGGCGTACTCGACCCCTCCCGGCGGCTCACCCCCGAGTGGCGGCACGGAGTCCGCGCCGATGACCCGGTGCACGCCGGGTGCCTCCGCGAGGATCTGGGCGACCCTGGCGGCGAAGGGGGCGGACACGCCGGTGACGACGGCGACACGAGCCATGGCGACACGTTCCTTGGAAGCAGCGAGCGGAGAGCCGGCGAAGGCGCACCGGAGGCGTACCGCCCACCGGAACACATGACCTATAACGGCGCTACGCCCGGAACATTCCCTCTGGCCGCTCGCCCGACAGCGCGGGGGGGGAGGGGAGGGCTTCTCCGCGTCGGGGGACGCGCACGGGGCCCGTCTCCGTCCGCGGAGAGACGACGTTCGCCGCGCCCGGCCCTACTTCTTGTTGCGGCGCTGCACGCGAGTGCGCTTGAGCAGCTTGCGGTGCTTCTTCTTCGCCATCCGCTTGCGGCGCTTCTTGATGACGGAACCCATGGGACCACCTTCTCGCTGACTGACGTGCCGGACACACCGCACCGCTGGCGGTGGGGAACCGGCGAGGAGTTCGGGTACGGCCGCCGTGCCCGGCGCCGACCGGCTTCAGGCGCGGAAAGGCCCGGGCGATCCGGCCCCCGGCGAAGCGGCCGGGCCGACATCGCGGGGATGTGGACCCACCGCGCCCGAAGCCCCAGCTTACCGGTTCGTGGCGGCGCTCGGGCTCATGCCCCGGGCGGAGCGGCCTCACCGGTGTAGAGCGAGGCCGCCGGTTCGGCGTAGTCCACACGGACGAGGCTCTGGTCTGCGAAGGTCAGGGAGGTGACGCTCGCGAGGTTGCACTCTCGGCGGTCCGGCCTGTGCCACAGGCGTTTGCTCTCGGCCACGCGGCGCATCATCCAGATCGGCAACTGGTGGCTCACACAGACCGCCTCGTGTCCCCAAGCGGTCTTGCGTGCGACCTTGACCACCTGGAGCATGCGCTCGACGATCTGGGAGTAGGGCTCCCCCCAGGAGGGCCGGAACGGGTTGTACAGGCGCCGCAGGACACGGGGATCACGTGCGGACCGGCTGGAGAGGGTGCGGCCCTGGAGCTTGTTTCCCGCCTCCACGAGCCGGTCGTCGAGGACGACGGGCAGGTCCAGGACCTTCTGGAGCGGGACCGCGGTCTCCTGGGTCCGGTCCAGGGGGGAGGAGAACAGCGCGGTGATGTCACGGCCCTCGAACCACTCGGCGGCGAGTTCGGCCATCTGCTGTCCACGGTCGCTCAGGTGGTATCCGGGGAGCCTGCCGTACAGGACCCCGGCGGGGTTGTACACCTCGCCATGGCGCAACAAGTGCACAACGGTGGTCGTCGTCATCGTCGGTCGTCCTTCTCGTCGGTGAATCGTGGAGGCGGTGCCCCGGGGAGCGGCCCCGGTGGGTCAGGCCCCGGCCTCCGCGGCCGCTCTGGCCGCCCGGGGCAGGGCGGAGACCACCCTGTCGATCGCTGTGTCGTCGTGCGCGGCGGAGAAGAACCACGCCTCGAACGCCGCGGGCGGCAGGTAGACGCCCTGTTCCAGCATGGAGTGGAAAAACGCCGAGAACCTGGCCGTGTCCGTGGTACGGGCGGTGTCGAAGTCGTGAACATCCTGGTCGGTGAAGAACACCGTGAACAGGTTGCCCCCGCCCTGAACCCGGTGCGGCACCCCTGCGGCGCTGAGCGCCTTGGACACCTCCGACTCCACCTGGGCGGAGACGTGGTCGATGTGGGCGTAGACGGAGGGCGTGGCGCCGCGGAGCGTGGCCAGGCCCGCGGCGGTGGCCAGCGGGTTCCCCGAGAGGGTGCCCGCCTGGTAGACGGGGCCCTCGGGGGCGAGGCGGTCCATGACGTCGGCGCGCCCGCCGAAGGCCGCGGCGGGCAGGCCGCCGCCCATGACCTTGCCGAAGGTCATCAGGTCGGGCTCCACGCCCTCCAGCCCGTACCAGCCGGAGGCGCTCACCCGGAAACCGGTGAGCACCTCGTCGAGGACGAGCAGGGCGCCGTTGGCGTGCGCGATCTCCTTGAGCCGGGCGTTGAACCCCGCCCTGGGCGGGACCACGCCCATGTTGGCGGGACAGGCCTCGGCGATGACACAGGCGATCTCCTCGCCGTGTTCGGTGAAGGCGCGTTCGACGGCGTCGAGGTCGTTGTAGGGGAGGACGAGGGTGTCGGCGGCGCTGGCCCCGGTCACCCCCGGGGAGTCCGGCAGGGCGAACGTGGCCAGACCCGATCCGGCGGCGGCCAGCAGGGCGTCCACGTGTCCATGGTAGTTGCCGGCGAACTTGACGATCTTGCTCCGCCCGGTGAAGCCGCGGGCCAGGCGGATGGCGGACATGGTGGCCTCGGTGCCGGAGTTGACCAGGCGCACCTTGCGCACCGGGGTGCGCTCCACGATCAGTTCGGCGAGGTCGACCTCACCGGGCGTCGGGGCACCGTAGGAGGTCCCCGCGTCCACCGCGGTGTGGAGCGCGTCCACGACGCCCGGATCGGCGTGGCCGAGGATGAGCGGCCCCCAGGAGCAGACGAGGTCGACGTACCGGCGCCCCTCGGTGTCGGTCAGGTAGGGGCCCTCGCCCTTGACGAAGAAGGGCGGGGTGCCGCCGACGGCGCCGAAGGCGCGGACGGGTGAGTTGACGCCGCCGGGGACGGCCGCCGTGGCACGCTGGAAGAGCTCTGCGGAAGTCTGTTGATTACCCACGTCACCAGTGTCTCAGCCGCCCCAGGTCCCGTGACCGTGACCCGCCCCGCACTCAGTGCCCGCGCACCGCCCGCACCAGACGGTGCACCCCGGTACCCGGATCGCTCCCCTCCGGGAGGCGCTCGGCCCGCGCGCAGGCCGCTTCGAGGCCGTGCGCGAAGTCCCCGAAACGGGTCCGCCCCTTGTCCCAGCCACTGCGGAGTACGGGGTGGAGGGTGCGGTCTCGATCCCGTCGCGCCGGGCGGAGGACACCAGCGCGAAGACGTCGCGGCCGTCGGTGTCGAAGACCGCCCACACCTGTGTGTACTCGTCGCGGTCTGCGCGGGCCGCGTCCCGTACCACGGCCGCGCGCTGGGGGTGCTTGGCCCTGCGGGGACGGATCGTGTGTGTCCGGACGTCCGGGTGGCCTCGCATCGTGTCGAATTGACGTTCTCCCCGGGGTGAACCCCGGGGATCCCCACAGCCTCGCGGCTGTGGGCGCGGTGCGCCTCACGGCGTCCGCTGGTTCCTGCTTCCCAGACCGGCGCCCCGCCCGAGGATGGTGGTCTTACCCCGCCTCCACAGGCGTTTCAGTGGGCCATGGTGGCGGCGCGCCGAACAGGGGAACCCGGCGCGCGGGACCCGGCGGGGAGCACTGAACTACCGCTCAGTAGCTTGGTTGGGGTACGACCCCGGAAAGACGGAGACGACATGACCACGGACTTCACCACGGCGGACCTGATCGACGACCACGGCGACACCCTGCGCAGTTGCTCCACGCAGTTCCGGCAGTTCGGCGGGCGCGCGGTGTTCTCCGGCCCCATCCGCACCGTCAAGTGCCACGAGGACAACGGCCTGGTCAAGAAGGTCCTCAACACGCCGGGCGAGGGCGCGGTCCTAGTCGTGGACGGCGGCGGGTCGCTGCGCAGCGCCCTGATGGGCGACATGATCGCCGAGGCCGCGGTGGCCAACGGGTGGGCCGGCGCGGTCATCCACGGTGTGGTCCGCGACACCGTCGCGCTGGGCGGCCTCGACCTGGGGGTCAAGGCCCTGGGCTCCAACCCCCGCAAGTCGGCCAAGGACGCCGCCGGGGTCCTGGACGGTCCGGTGGTCTTCGGCGACGTCACCTTCGTGCCGGGCGAGTGGCTCTACAGCGACCACGACGGGATCGTCGTCAACGCCGAGCGGATCTGAGCCTCCCGGGGCCGCGCGGCTCAGCTGGCGGCGAACTCCTCGCTGGCGTCGGAGAGGATGTCCAGCACCGCGATCGGGTCGGGCAGCACGACCGCGCCGTCCTCCACCCGCGGGGCACGGATCCACGTGACTCGGCCGCCCGAGGGCAGCAGCGACGGAGCGCCCGGCACGAAGCTGTCGCGGCAGTGCCAGCGCAGCCCCGGCATCTCCTCCACGGACTCGGGCACGCAGTCCAGGTGGCACGACCACCACTCGTCCTCGTCCGTCGGCGACCGGGTGGCCACGAAGAACAGGTAGCGCGACGAGTCCACCGCCGCCACCGGCCCCGGGACGGCACCCGAGCGGCCCATCCGCGCCATGGCCATCACCCCGGCCTCACGCGGCACGTCGAACACGTCGAAGACCCGGCCGGTGGGCAGGATGACGTTGGCGTCGGGATGCTCGGTCCACCAGCGGCGCAGCGTCCCGGCGTCCGTGCTGGCCTCCGCCCCCCAGGCCATGGTCACCGGGTGGGCGGCCGGGTCGGGGCAGCCCATCCGGTCGCACGTGCACGCGCGGTCCTCTCCCGGGGAGGCGCCGCGCACCACCGGCCACCCCAGTTCCGCGTAGCGCAGCGCGGAGTCGAGCATGCTCTCGGCCACAGGCCGCCGTTTCCGTCGGTACAGCACATCCACCGTGGGCCCCCTGGTCGTCGTGTTCCGGGCGCGGCCTGCTCTCTGCGTGGCCCGGCGCCCGGCGACCGCGACCGGACGGCGGCCCGGTCTCACCGGAGCAGGTGCGCGGCCTCGGTCGCCCAGTAGGTGAGGATCTGCTCCGCTCCGGCCCTGCGGTAGGAGGTCAGCGTCTCCACGATGGCCCGTTCCCGATCCAGCCAGCCGCGCTGTGCCGCCGCCTCGATCATCGCGTACTCGCCGCTGACCTGGTAGGCCGACACGGGGACCGGTGAGGAGTCGGCCACCTTCGCGATGATGTCGAGGTAGGCCAGACCGGGTTTGACCATCACCATGTCGGCGCCCTCGGCGACGTCCAGCGCCACCTCGCGCAGCGCCTCGCGCGCGTTGGCGGGGTCCTGCTGGTAGCCGGAGCGGTCGCCGAACCTGGGCGCGCCCTCGGCCGCCTCGCGGAAGGGGCCGTAGAAGACGGAGGCGTACTTGGCGGCGTAGGCGAGGATCGGCACGCCGGTGTGCCCGGACCGGTCGAGCCCGGCGCGGATCGCCGCGACCTGGCCGTCCATCATGCCGCTGGGCGCAACCACCGCGGCTCCGGCCTGGGCCTGTGCCGCCGCGACGGAGGCGTACCGCTCCAGGGTGAGGTCGTTGTCCACGTGCCCGTCGGCCATGAGCGGTCCGCAGTGGCCGTGGTCGGTGTACTCGCACAGGCACAGGTCGGCCATGACCACGAGGTCGTCGCCGACCTCGGCGGCCAGGTCGCGCAGGGCGGCCTGGACGATCCCGTCTGGGTCGTCGGCGGCCGAGCCGCGCTCGTCCTTGTGACCGGGGATGCCGAACAGCATCAGGCCGCCCACCCCCGCCTCGGCCGCTTCGAGGGCCGCCGCACGCAGGCTGTCGCGCGTGTGCTGGAACTGGCCCGGCATCGAGGAGATCGGTACTCGCTCGGTGATCCCCTCCTTGACGAACACCGGCAGGACGAGGTTCTCCGGGAGCACGCGCGTCTCGGCGACCAGGCGCCGCATCGCGGGGCCGCGCCGCAGGCGGCGGGGCCGGGCCACGGGGAACGCGGCGTCGCGGACGGTATCGGTCATCTCGGGGCTCCCGGGGTGTGGGGCGGACGGGGACGCGGTCGGGTCAGAGCTTGCGGCGGCGGCCGCGGCGCTTCTGGCTCGGCTTGAGCACGGGCTTGCCCGCCTCGATCGCCTCGCGGCGCTTGGCGGCGCCGTACTCCGCCAGGCCCTCCACGAGGGCGGAGACGGACGGCCTGGCGGCCACGACGTCGACGCGCAGCCCGAACTCGGCGGCGGTCTTCTCGGTCTCGGGTCCGATCACGGCGATCGCCGTGGTGTTGTGCGGCTTGCCCGCGATCCCCACCAGGTTGCGCACGGTGGAGGAGGACGTGAACAGCACCGCGTCGAACCCGCCGCCCTTGATGGCCTCGCGGATCGGCGCGGGCGGCGGTGCGGCCCGGACGGTGCGGTAGGCCGTCACGTCGTCGACCTCCCAGCCGAGGTCGGTGAGCCCCGCGGACAGCGTCTCGGTGGCGATGTCGGCGCGCGGTAGCAGCACCCGCTCGATCGGGTCGATCTCGGCGTCGTAGGGCGGCCACACCGACACCAGGCCTGCGCTGGACTGGGTGTCCTCGGGCGGCAGGAGGTCGGGCTGGATGCCGAACCCGCGCACCGCCTCAGCCGTGGCGTCGCCGACGGCGGCGACCTTGACCCCGGCGAACGCCCGGGCGTCCAGGCCGTAGGACTCCAGCCGCTCGCGGATCGCCCGGACGGCGTTGACGGAGGTGAACGCCACCCACTGGTACCGGCCGGTGACCAGTCCGCGGACGGCGCGCTCCATCTGCTGCGGGGTGCGGGGCGGCTCCACGGAGATCGTCGGGACCTCCTCGGGCACCGACCCGTGTTCGCGCAACTGCTCGGAGAGCGAGGCGGCCTGCTCCTTGGTGCGGGGCACCAGCACGCGCCAGCCGAACAGGGGCTGGGACTCGTACCAGGACAGGTCGCGCTGGCGTCCGACCGGGGCGCCGACGACCATCAGGGCGGGCGCCGTCAGGTGGTGGCCCTTGGCGTCGGTGGACTTGAGTTCGGCGACCAGCCGGTTCAGGGTCGAGGTGACCGTGGTCTGGCGGGTGGTGCCCCCGGCGCGCACCACGGCGACGGGTGTCGACGGCGGGCGGCCCCCGGCGATGAGGGTCTTGCACAGGACGTCGAAACCGGGCCCCTGGTGCCGTTCGGGCTCTCCGGCGGGCGCGTCCGCGCCCAGGACCACCAGTGCGGCGTCGCTGGCCGCCGCCTCGTTCCAGTCGACCTCTCCGGTGCCGTGGGAGCGGGCCTGGATGACGCGCACCTCGTCCCCCTCCGATCCCAGGAGGGGGATGCCCGCGAACGTGGGGACGGACGTGACGGCGGAGACCCCCGGGGCGACGTCCACCTCGATCCCGGCCTTGTGGCAGGCCTCGACGAGGTCGCCGCCCCGGCAGCCGAAGAACGGGTCTCCGGAGTACAGGCGCACCACGCGCCGCCCCTCGCGGGCCCGGGTGATCGCGAGCGCGTTGGCGTCGCCGCCGCACTCGTCGGCCTGGACCACGGACACCTCCCGCGAACAGTGGTCCAGGAGCTGTCTCCGGAAGGGGGCGAGCTCCTCACCGCCGGGTTCGTTGGGGGTGATGACCACGTCGGCCCGGCCCAGCAGGTCGGCGGCGCGCAGGGTCAGCAGGTCGGGGCCGCCCGGCCCGCAGCCGACCAGCGCGACGTGTCCGGAGCGGGCGGCGGGGCGCGGCTCCTGGGGCTGGGGGGTGGCGTTGGCGTTCACGTGCTCGCTCCTACTGTGAGTCGTCCCTCTCGGCGAAGGCTTCGGCGACGATGCGGTCGGCCCCCTCCGCGATCATCTGCCGGGCCAGTTCCCGGGCGAGCCCAGTCGCGGCGGCCAGGTCCTCGGGAGAGTCGACGTCGGCGGTGCCCTCACGGCGCACGGCGGCGGAGCCGTCCGTGGCGACCACGGTGGCCCTCAGCCGGAGCCGGCCCTGCCCGTACTGGGCGTAGGCGCCGACGGGTGCGGCGCAGCCGGCCTCCAGTTCGGCCAGTACGGTGCGTTCGGCGACCGTCTCGGCGCGGGTGGGCGCGTGGTCCACCGAAGCCAGGTAGGCCAGGTCGCCGGCCAGGCGCCCGGTGCGGCACTCGACGGCCAGGGCGCCCTGCCCGGGGGCGGGCAGCATCTGTTCGGGTTCGAACACGTCGGTGGCGTCGTCGAGGCGGCCCACCCGGCCCAGTCCGGCGTAGGCCAGTACTACGGCGTCGACCTCGCCGGAGGCGACCTTGCCGAGCCGGGTCCCGGCGTTGCCCCGGATGGGCACGTAGACCAGGTCCGGGCGGAGCAGGGCGAGCTGCGCGGCGCGGCGCGGGGAGCCGGTGCCGATGCGGGCCCCCGCTGGCAGGTCGGCGAATTTGAGGCCGTCGCGGGCGCACAGGGCGTCGCGCGGGTCGTCGCGTTCGGGGACGGCGGCCAGGGCCAGCCCGTCCGCGGATGCGGTGGGCAGGTCCTTGAGGGAGTGGACGGCGAAGTCGATGCTCCCGGAGTGGAGTTCGTCGCGCAGGGTGTTGACGAACACGCCGGTGCCGCCGAGCTGGGTCAGGTGCGCCTTGGTGACGTCGCCGTAGCTGGTGATGGGCACCAGTTCGATGGCGTGCCCGGTGCGTTCGGTGATCGCGTCCGCGACCGCCTGGGACTGGTTGGTCGCCATGGGGCTGCGACGGGTGCCGAGCCTGGCGGGTGCGGTGCTCATGCGTTCTCCTGTGCGGCGCGGGGCGGGGCGGTGCCGGCCAGGGTCCCGGTTTCGGGTTCGAGGTCGAAGAGTTCGCGCAGGGCCGCCTCGTAGGAGTGGCCGTCCGGTTCGGCGGCGAGCTCCTTGACGCGCACTGTGGGCCGGTGCAGGAGCTTGTCGGCGACCCGGCGCATGGCGTAGGCGATCTCCTGGCGGGACTTGGCGTCGACGCCGTCGGGCAGGCGCCCGTGGAGCCGGGCGAGTTCGGCCTCGACGACGTCCCGTGCCTGGGCCCTCAGGGCGACGACGGTGGGGGTGACCTCGTTGACGCGGCGCAGGGCGCCGAACTCGGCGACCTCCTCCTCGACGATCCCTCGGACCAGGGTGAGGACGCCTGAGCGTCCGGCGCCGGTCTCGGACTCGCTGGCGGCGCGTCTCAGGTCCTCGATGTCCACAAGGCGCGCTCCGGGGAGGTCGCGGACGGCGGGGTCGATGTCGCGGGGCAGCGCGAGGTCGAGGAAGACCAGGGGCCGGCGGCGGTCCCGGACGGCCTCGGCGACGGTGTCGGCGGTCAGGACCAGGTCCTGGGCCCCGGTGCAGGAGATGACGAGGTCGGCGTCGGGCAGGGCGAGGTGGGCCGCTTCGAAGGGCACGGCGGCCGACTCGACGGTGTCGTAGGCCTCGGTGAGGCATTCCGCGAGGCGTGCGGCGCGCTCGGGGGTCCGGTTGGCGACCGCCACGCTGCTCGCGCCCTGCCGGGAGACGGTGTTGGCCGCCAGGGCGCTCATGGAGCCCGCACCGAGGACGAGGACGCGGACACCGGCCAGGGAGGCGGGTTCGGGCCGGGCGGCCTCGGCGCCGTCTGCGGCCGGGGCCACCGGGCAGCGGGCGGGCCCGGTGGCCGGCGGTGCGCCGGTGGGTGCCTCCGGCTCCACGGGGCGCAGGTGGGCCAGCGCCTGGCCGAGGCCGAAGCCCACCATGTCGGAGCCGGCGTGGTCGAGGTGGGTCTCGGTGTGGGCGCGCTTGCCCACGCGCAGGGCGCGCTGGCCGAGGTCGTTGAGGACCCGGCCGACGCTGCCGCCGTCCTGGCCCTCCTTGAGGGCGTCGCGCACCTGGCCGAGGATCTGTCCCTCGCCCACGACCATGGAGTCCAGGCCGCAGGTGACGGAGAAGAGGTGCTGGACGGCGCGGTCCTCGTAGTGCACGTACAGGTGTTCGGCGAGTTCGGCCAGGGGCACGCCCGAGTGCCAGGACAGGAGTTCGGTGATGGCGTCGACGCCGCCGTGGAACGAGGAGACGTCCGCGTAGACCTCGGTCCGGTTGCAGGTGGAGACCACCATGACCTCGTTGACGGCGTCGGAGCCGAGCATCTCCCCGACCGCCTTGGTGCGTGTCTTTCCGTTCAGCGCGACACGTTCGAGTAGCGTCACCGGCGAACTCCGGTGACTCAACCCCACGGCCAGGACACTCATCCGAACTCTCCTATGCGGGCCTACACGGCTTTCTCTCCATATTCGGGTACGGGTCGCCGCCCCTGTCGGCGCCTCCCCGAGACATGGCGCACGCTCGTCGCCACACCACTCACGCGGGCCTACGGCCCTCTCACACCGGCTCCAGCCCCGTCCCGTCCACGTGTAGGCGGCCGTCGCCGTCGGCCCTGCGCTGCGCGTGGAAGGCCAGAATCTGGAGTTCGATGGACAAGTCGACCTTACGCACATCCACCCCCTCCGGCACGCTGAGGACGACGGGGGCGAAGTTGAGGATGCTCGTCACCCCGGCTTCGACGAACCGCAGCGCCACGTCCTGCGCCGACGCCGCGGGGGTGGCGATCACCCCGATGGATACCCCGGCCGAACGCACGATCTCTTCCAGTCTGTCAATATGCCCGACCTCGACGGCTGCCACGGTCCGCCCCACCACCGCGGGGTCGGCGTCGAGCAGGGCCGCGATGCGAAAGCCCCGGGAGCCGAACCCGCCGTAGTCGGCCAGTGCGCGGCCCAGGTTGCCGATGCCGGCGATGGCAACCGACCAGTCCTGGGTGAGACCAAGCTCACGTGAGATCTGGTAGACGAGGTACTCGACCTCGTACCCCACGCCCCGGGTCCCATACGACCCCAGGTGCGACAGGTCCTTGCGGAGCTTGGCGGAGTTCACCCCGGCGGCCGCGGCGAGCGCCTCGGAGGAGACGGTCGGGGTCCCGCGGTCCTGGAGTGCCTGCAGCGCGCGGAGATAGACCGGAAGCCGGGCGACGGTGGCATCGGGGATTCCCCTCCCCCGGGGCCTGGGCGGGCGATTGGTCACAGGCGGGCGCTCCTGAGCGGCTGTCGGTGCGGACGGGGCGCGGTGCTCCCCCGACGGTCCCAGGGCACGTGGGGAGGGCGCGTCTCACGCACTGCGGCGGTGCCTCCATGGCACACGCCCCGGTGCGTCTAGATTACGCGCTTGTGAAAGCACGCACAAAGTGGGGCCACCTGTGAGGCACCGTTCATAAGTTCCCATGGCCGGAGCTCACTCGCCACGGACCCGTAACACGCGTTGGAAGCGACCTCGGAGAACTCGGTGGGAAGATCTGTTCCGCTCCTCCCCTTTTCTACCGAACGGGTTTTCTCAGCCGCGGAGGGCGGAACGCAAACGCTCCTCGGAAACCCGCCAGAAGTCGTGCCGGAGGCCGTCCACGAATGTGACCGGGACCTTGTCCCAGAACTCCTCGCGCTCGGCGTCGCCCACCGCGTCCAGCCCCACCTCCGCGCGGGTCGCGCCGAGCTCGCCGGTGACCCGCTCGACCACCTCCCACGCCTGCTCGCACA
The DNA here is from genome assembly GCF_048060475.1 of Nocardiopsis sp. LOL_012. Lineage (NCBI taxonomy): Bacteria > Bacillati > Actinomycetota > Actinomycetes > Streptosporangiales > Nocardiopsidaceae > Nocardiopsis > Nocardiopsis sp. LOL_012. The sequence goes on from NZ_JBHMIV010000006.1 coordinate 170,845, forward strand.
GGTGACAGCCGGGCTTGCCCAGGACCACGACACGGGCCCGCCGCACCCACTCCGGTGTTTCTCCCATATCTCCTCCACGTTACGAAAAGGGGTACCGGGCCTCACCCTCCGGCGAACGGCGGTAGGACCTCGATCACAGTCCCCTCCGCGACCGCGACGTCACGGTGCGCCCGCCGACCGGTCGGCCGCTCGTCGACCAGGAACGACGAGACCTCCAGAACACGCAGGAAACGAGCGTCTTCCGCCCTTGTCCGACACGCCGCATCGAGAGCCTCGCCGAGCGTGTCCGCTTCGACATGTTCTTCAGCCGTTCCCGCCGCTTCCTTGGCCGCAGCCCAGTACCTGATAGTGCACTTCGCCATCTGTTGATTATCCTTGGTGTTGCTCGGAGGCGACCAATAAGACACATCTCCACCGGGGGCAAAGGCGCCTTCGACCGGCCGCATAGTGCGGGGTGACGAGAAGAGACGCATGAGCCATCTGCTGCTACTGACGAACTCGAACGAACCGTCCGACCACGTACTGCCCGCCCTCGGACTCCTCCTGCACTCCGTGCGGGTGGCTCCCGCCGAGGCCGGAGCGCTCCTGGCGTCCCACGCGGGCGGAGGCTCCAGCGCCCCCGTCGACGCCATTCTCGTCGACGCGCGCACCGACCTGGCCGCCGCGCGGAACTTCTGCCGCCTGCTGGACACCACGGGCCTCGACTGCCCGCTGCTGGTCATCCTCACCGAGGGCGGTGTCGCGGCCCTCACCCCGGACTGGCAGGTCGACGACTTCATCCTGGTCACCGCCGGCCCCGCCGAGGTCGAGGCCCGCCTGCGCCTGGCCGTGGGCTCGGCCGACGCCGGCAGCGACGATCCCGACGAGATCCGCCGCGGCGACCTGGTGATCGACGAGGCGACCTACATCGCCCGGCTCCGGGGACGCATCCTGGACCTGACCTTCAAGGAGTTCGAACTCCTCAAGTTCCTGGCGCAGCACCCCGGCCGCGTGTTCACCCGCGCGCAGCTCCTCCAGGAGGTGTGGGGCTACGACTACTTCGGCGGTACCCGGACCATCGACGTCCACGTGCGGCGCCTGCGCGCCAAGCTCGGTTCGGAGTACGAGTCGCTCATCGGCACGGTGCGCAACGTGGGCTACCGGTTCGTCCCCGAACCGGTCGGCAAGGCGCCGGCCGACGAGGACGCCTCCGGTGCGCTGCCCGCAGCGCGCAGACCCGACTCCGGCGGCCGTTAGGCTGTGTTTTTTTGAACCTCCGCTCCGTTTCGGCCCGCCGACCGGTCCCGTGGGGCGCCCTCGCCACACCTCCTGTGGTGCGGACCACGGACCCGCGTCGGCGCGGTCTCACCCGCCACCCCCGCCACATCCGGGGCACCGGACACCCGGTGCCCCGTGGCCGACACGACGGCGGGCGACGGTCGGGCGAACAGCACGGAGGGGTACTCGTGTCCGGGCGCGACAGCGACTAGGATCTCCGGGGTACCCGGGAGCCAGGGGAGGGGCAGGCGCGGCGACACTCCCCCCGGGTATGCAGTCACGGACCAGCGCGTCCCCCGGAGGAGTGAGCCGCCCCCATGCCCAGCGACGCCGCGAGACCCCCCTTCTTCCGCACGGGTGTCCGATACTCTGTGGCCGCCCTGCTCGGCGCGGCCCTCAGCGGTTCGCTCCTGATCGGCGCGACGGCGCCGATGTACGCGGACACCTCCACGGACGCCCCTGCCGCGCGGCGCACCTTCGACGACGGCCCGAGCCCCACCGAGAGCCCCAGCCCGTCGCGGAGCGCGGTTCCGTCGGAGAGCCCGAGCCCGTCGGCCGATCCGAGTCCCTCGCGGAGCCCGGACCCCACCGAGAGCCCCAGCCCCAGCCCCAGCCCCACCGGGACGCCCGACCCGTCGCAGAGCCCCGACCCCTCGGAGGAGCCCAGCCCCACCGGAACGCCCAACCCGTCGCAGAGCCCCACCGAGAGCCCGTCCCCCTCCGCGAGCCCGAGCCCGACGGAGAGCCCCCGGCCCTCGTGGCGCCCGTCCCCCTCACGGAGCCCCGCACCCGAACCGACCGTGTCCCCCGACCCCGCCCCGCAGGAGAGCGAGGAGGCCGCGACCGGCGACGGTGAGCGCTCCGACCCTCCGGCCACGGACGCCGGGGGCGGGCCCCCGCCGTACACGGCCCCGGAGACGCCCGACACCGCCGGGGCCCCCGACGCCCCGGCCGCCCCGTCCCTGCCGGAGGGGCCGGCGGTGCTGCCCGACCTCGCCCCCGGCGGCGAGGCGCTCGCCGAACTGCCCCTGGTGGCACCGTCGGAGGCCGACGAGACCCGGAACGCGGGCAGCCGCGCCGCGCTCGAACCGTCCCTGGCACCGGCGATCCTGCTGGCCTGCCTCCTGCTGTCCGTGCTGCTTGCCCTCCCCCTCGCCCCCCGGCGCAGGGTTCGGACGGGCAGGACCCAGTACACGGGCAGGAGGAGGCGCTCCTGGTAGGGGTCGGCGACGGCCCGGTGTCCCCCGAACCGGTGCACACCCCCTGGCGTCCCGGAGCCGTCGGCGTAGGCTGCGGAACATGAGAACGCCTCAGATTTCCGATGACCTCGGCCGGGACCTGGCCGACCAGGTCCTGGCGATCGCCGACTCCGCGCGCCGGACCGACGGTGTCGCCGCGCTGTCCGAGCACACCCTGCTCCGTGTTCGGCACGGCGCCCCCGCCGGGAGCAGCCGCTTCCACGTGGTCACCGACGACGACGGTGTCGCGGGGTTCGCCTTCGTCGAGCGTGTCCCGGGGGAACCGGACTCCGGAGAGGTCGTCGTCGCCCCGGACCGGCGCGGCCGCGGGCACGGAACGGCGCTCCTGGGGTCCCTCCACCGGGACGCCGGTCCGGACGGGGTCCGTGTGTGGGCACACGGCCGCACCCCCCAGGCTGTGGCCGTGGCGGAGGCGGACGGCTGGACGGCGGTCCGGGAACTCCACAAGATGCGCATGCCGCTGAGCGACATCCCGGCCGACGCCCCCGGCGGCCCCTGGACCGCTCCGGAACTGCCCGAGGCGAGGCTCAGGCCTGAGGTCGGCGACCGAGCCACCGTGCGGACCTTCGTCGTCGGGCAGGACGAGCGGGCATGGCTGCGGGCCAACGCGCGCGCGTTCGCCGACCACCCCGAGCAGGGCCAGCTCACCCTGGACGACCTGCTCCAGCGCGAGGCCGAGGACTGGTTCGATCCGCACGGCTTCTTCCTCGCCGTGGCCGAGGACGGCTCGGTGGCCGCGTTCCACTGGACCAAGACGCACGCCGACGGGGCCGGGCTCACCGACGGCACGCCGGTCGGCGAGGTCTACGCGGTGGGGGTCGACCCCGACTGGCAGGGGACCGGCCTCGGGCGGGCCCTGACCCTGGCGGGCGTCCGCCACCTGCGCGACCGCGGCCTGCCCTGGGTACACCTCTACGTGGACGGCGGCAACGGGGCCGCCATGGGGCTCTACCGCTCACTCGGGTTCGAGGTGTGGGACACGGACGTCATGTACGCCCCTTCGGCACCGAGCTGACGTGCCGATCCTCACATTCACCACCTCAACGCCCTGACGCTGCGATAGTGCAGCATCCCGTTCACTTCCCGTTCACTTTTATTGGGATAACTGGTCACCTGGTCCACTTAGCTTCACATTTGGCACGTCATGGTCCGTGACGCGAAGTGATCGCGGCGGACACGGACCAGGTGACCGGCCCACACACCCTTCCCGAACCGGAGCCAACCCATGACGACCACGGACGCGCCCCCGGCGGGCCCCCCGCCCGCGGGAAAGCGCCGGATCGGCGACGCCGTCTTCGCCGGGCTCGCCCGAGGCTCGGGCTACCTCATCCTGCTGATCCTGGCGGGGGTCGCGGCCTTCCTGGTCATCCAGGCCTGGCCCTCCCTGTCGGCCAACACGGTGAGCTTCCTGGGCAGCCGGGAGTGGGACGCCAACACGCGCGAGAACCCCGCGTTCGGTGTGGCGGCACTCGCCTTCGGCACCGTGCTCACGGCCGCCATCGCGCTGGTCATCGCCACACCGGTGGCGATCGGGGTGGCCCTGTTCATCGTCTACTACGCCGACAGCAGGCTCGCGTCCCTGCTCGGCTACCTCGTGGACCTGCTGGCCGCGATCCCCAGCGTCGTCTACGGCCTGTGGGGCATCGGGTTCCTCGCGCCGCAGCTCGTCCCGGTCTACGAGGCCCTGACCCGCTACCTGGGGTGGATACCGCTGTTCGCGGGTCCCGCGTCCAACTCGGCGCGCACCATGCTCACCGCGGGCATCGTGCTCGCCGTCATGATCCTGCCGATCATCACCGCCATGTCGCGCGACGTCTTCAAACAGGTCCCGCAGGGCCACCGCGAGGCCGCACTGGCCATGGGCGCCACCCGTTGGGAGATGATCCGGCTGGCCGTGCTCCCGTTCGGCAAGTCCGGAGTGGTGGGCGGGGCGATGCTCGGCCTGGGCCGCGCCCTGGGCGAGACCATGGCCGTGGCCATGATCCTGTCCCCGGCCCTGGTGATCTCCTTCGCCCTTCTGAAGAGCGGCAACCAGACCATCGCCGCCCACATCGCCCTCCAGTACCCGGAGGCCACCGGCTACGGCGTGTCCGCGCTGATCGCCGCGGGCCTGGTGCTGTTCGCCATCACCCTCGCCGTCAACATGGGCGCCCGCTACGTCGTGGCACGGGGCAGCAAGGAGTCCAGATGAGCACGACCATCCGGCAGTCCCCGGAACCGGACACGGACCCCTTGGAAGCACGGCACGGCTCCCTTCCCCGCCGCTTCCCCCTCGCCCTGCTCGCCTCCTGCGCCGCCGTGGTCGCCGGAGTCCTGCTGGCCTTCTCCGCCTTCGGCGCCCTCCCGTGGCTCCTGCTCACGGCAGCCTCCTTCACGGTGATCCTGGTGACCGCGTCCGCGCGCGTCGAGGGCCACCGCCACGCCGTGGACCGCCTGGTCACGGCCGTGGTCTACGGATGCTTCCTCCTGGCGCTCGCCCCCCTGGTCTCGGTCCTGTGGACCGTCATCGACAACGGGCTGGACCGTTTCGACCCGTACTTCCTGTCGGTGTCGATGAACGGCGTGCTGCCGAGCATGGACGCCGGCGGCGCCTACCACGCGATCGTCGGCACCCTGGCGATCACCGGGATGGCCACCCTCATCTCCGTACCCATCGGCCTCATGTGCGCCGTGTACCTGGTGGAGTACGCCCAGGGCCGGATCAAGCGCGCCATCACCTTCTTCGTGGACGTCATGACGGGCATCCCGTCGATCGTCGCCGGACTCTTCGTCGTCGCCCTGTGGATCATGCTGTTCGGGCCGGGGCGGACCAACGGCGCCGCGGCCGCCATCTCCCTCGCCGTGCTGATGATCCCCGTGGTCGTGCGCTCCAGCGAGGAGATGCTCCAACTGGTCTCGCGCGACCTGCGCGAGGCGTCCTACGCTCTGGGCGTGCCCAAGTGGCGGACCATCACCAAGGTGGTCCTGCCCACCTCCGCGGCCGGTCTGACCACCGGGATCATGCTCGCCATCGCGCGCGTTATCGGAGAGACGGCACCGCTGGTCCTCACCGCGGGCTCCTCCGCGGTGTCGATCAACTGGGACCTGTTCGACGGCCAGATGATGAGCCTTCCGGTCTTCATCTACTCCCAGGTCCGCATGGGCGGAGCCGTCAACTACGAGCGGGCCTGGGCGGCGGCGCTCACGCTGATCCTGATCGTTATGCTGCTCTTCTTCCTGGCCCGGGTCGTCAAGTACCTGTTCGCACCCAACCGCTGACCCCGTCCACTCCCCGCGCCGCGCGCCCCGACTCACGAGGAACATCCAGTGGCCAAACGCATCGACGTCTCCGGACTCCACGTCTACTACGGTGACTTCCTGGCCGTGGAGGACGTGTCCATGACCATCGAGCCGCGGTCGGTGACGGCGTTCATCGGTTCCTCCGGCTGCGGCAAGTCCACCTTCCTGCGCACCCTGAACCGCATGCACGAGGTGACGCCCGGGGCCTACGCCCAGGGCAAGGTGCTCATCGACGACATGGACATCTACGGCCCCGACGTCGACCCGGTCACGGTGCGCGGCCAGGTCGGCATGGTCTTCCAGAAGGCCAACCCGTTCCCCACCATGTCGATCTACGACAACGTGATCGCCGGTGCCAGGCTCAACAGCAGACGCATGAGCCGTTCGGCCGCCGACGACCTGGTCGAGGAGTCGCTGCGCGGAGCCAACCTGTGGGAGGAGGTCAAGGACCGGCTGGGCAAGCCCGGCGCCGGCCTCTCCGGCGGACAGCAGCAGCGCCTGTGCATCGCCCGCGCCACCGCGGTCAAGCCCTCGGTCCTGCTCATGGACGAGCCGTGCTCGGCCCTGGACCCGATCTCGACCCTGGCGATCGAGGACCTCATCCACAAGCTGAAGGAGGACTACACGATCGTGATCGTCACCCACAACATGCAGCAGGCGGCGCGCGTGTCCGACCGGACCGCGTTCTTCAACCTGGCCGGCCCCGGCAAGCCCGGCAAGCTCATCGAGATGGGCGAGACCAGCCAGATGTTCACGCGGCCTGAGAAGAAGGAGACCGAGAACTATATCACCGGCCGGTTCGGGTGACCCAGGTACCGGCGCGGCCCCCGCTCAGACCAGCCCCCACCTCGGTTGAACACGCTCCGCGACCGAACGCCTCGCGATAGGACCAACTTGGACCGGAGAGCCGATGCGAGGAGCCGCGTTGGGTAGATGGGTACTTCCGCGCGGAGAACCCTCTCCGGGCTCAGGTCTTCGGAACGGTTCGACCGCCCAGCGGTACGTGAGGCGTACGAGCTCACCCGGGTCCGCTTCGAGTTGGCGGAGACGGTCCGGCTCCGACGTGAGGAGATGGGCTGGTCCCAGACCGAACTGGGCCGGGGTGCCGCAGTCGAGCATCGCGCGGTTCGAACACGGAGGCACTCAACCCACCCTGGAGCGGCTCGCTGACGCCCTCGGGCTCGTGCTCCACGCCTGCGTGAACCGCCCGGAAGGCGCGAGTACGGAAGCGGTGGTGTGTGACCCCCGATAGGGGCATGCCGGGGGTCTCTCTTTTCGTCCGGGAGACCACCCTCGTGAGTGAACCCCCGGGCACGGCGCTGGTCAGCCGTTCTTGACCACGATGGACTCCACCGTGTTCGCCACGTGCTCGAAGGCGTCCGCGGCGTTCTCCAGCTCCTCGATGACGTCCTTGAGCTTGAGGACGGTCAGAGCGTCGTACTCCCCGCTGAACAGGCGGGCCAGGAGCTTGTGGTGGATCCGGTCCGCCTGGTTCTCCAACTGGTTGATCTCGATCCAGTACCGGTCGAGGTCGTCCAGGGTCCGCAGGCGCGGCATGGCCTCCGCCGTGAGTTCGGCGGCGCGCTCCAGCACTTCGATCTGGTCGATGATCCCCTTGGGGAGCCGTTCCAGGTTGTACAGCCCGATCAGGTCGACGGCGGCCTCCATGGAGTCCATCACGTCGTCCAGATGTGAGGCGAGCCGGGAGATGTCCTCCCGGTGCATCGGCGTCGCGGAGCTCTTGTTGAGCCGCCGCATGATGGCGTGTGTCGCGTCGTCGCCCGCGTGCTCGCAGGCGCGCATCTTCTCAGTGATGGCCTCTCTGTCAGCCCCGTCGCTCATCAGCTCCACCAGCAGGCGGGCGGCGATGACCAGGTTGTTCGCCGAGTCGGTGAACATCTCGTAGTAGCTGTCATCACGCGGGCGCAGGCGCAGGCGCACGTCGTTCTCCCGATGGTGCGGTGGTGTTTCCCTTGTGGATGGTAAGTGCGTCGGAGGGCCGCCTCATCGCGACCGGACGCGGTGCCCCGGCCCTGTGCGCCGACCCCTGTGGTCGGGTATGAACCGGTTCACCCCTCGTTCATGTTTTCGGCGCCAGTGCGCAGAACGCCTCTAGTGCAAGGCTCCATTGCCTTCCTCCCAATCTCCGTGACATCGGGACCATTTGGGAACGTACCGTTTCCAGTCATGCGCTGGCCAGCGCCGTGTTGAGACCGATATCACCCAGGTATGTCCCGGGTATGTGGAGGTCAGCGAGCGGAGCCGTCGACGTCGACCGGCGTCCATCCGGGGTACATTCCCCAGACGAGACAAGTATGCCTCCGATTTACTGATCTGATACCCCCCTGTCTCCTTTGAAACGTCGGGAACACCCAGACGTCCGCAAACGCCCCATGAACCCCAGGCGTCACAGGACCTCAGGCCCTAGGCTTCGGTCATGCCTTCCGGTCTCACAGGGAGCGCCCTGCGGCGGCTCCGCACGGCTCTGGACGAACAGTTGTACGCCCTGGGGGAGCCGCCCTTCACGAACGCCTCCGACGAAGCGACCGCCGCGGCCTGCGCACGGGCCGTCCTGCGCGCCGGGGAACCGCTGCGGCCGGCGGTGAAGGCCGCCGTGCGCGCCACACTCGCCGTCCTGGCCGACCGCGCCCCCGGACACAGCCTGGAGGTGCGCGTGCCCCCGCACGGCGCCGTCCAGGCCGTCGAGGGCCCCCGGCACACCAGGGGCACCCCGCCCGGGGTCGTGGAGACCGATCCCCTCACCTGGCTCGCCCTGGCGACCGGCGCGACCGCCTGGGAGAGCGCGGTCGCCGACCACCGCGTCCGGGCGAGCGGGACCCGCGCCGACCTGTCGCCCTGGCTACCCCTGTGGCCCGAGTGGTCCCCTGGTGCCCCCCTGCCGTGACACAGGCATTAGGCTGGGGGTGTGTCGTACTCCGACGGCCGGCTCTCCATGGACCTCGACCCGCAGTCTCGCGGCCCGCAGGACGCCTGCGGTGTGTTCGGTGTCTGGGCTCCCGGCGAAGAAGTCAGCAAGCTCACCTACTTCGGTCTCTACGCTCTCCAGCACCGCGGACAGGAATCCGCGGGCATCGCGCTGAGCGACGGGGAGCGGATCGTCGTCTACAAGGACATGGGGCTCGTCTCCCAGGTCTTCAACGAGGCGACGCTCGACTCCCTGAAGGGCCACCTCGCGATCGGCCACTGCCGCTATTCCACCACCGGCTCCCCGGTGTGGGAGAACGCACAGCCGACGTTCTACAGCGCGCGCGAGGGGGGTCTGGCGCTCGGCCACAACGGCAACCTCATCAACACCCCGGAACTGGCGGCGTTGCTGCCCGACACCCGCCGGGGCGCCACCACGGACACCGAGGTACTCACCAACCTGATGGCGGACTACGCCAACAGCGCCCCGGACCGCACCATCGAGGACGCCGCCAAGGCACTCCTGCCCAAGGTCCAGGGGGCGTTCTCCCTGGTCTTCATGGACGAGGACACCCTCTACGCGGCCCGTGACCCGCAGGGCATCCGGCCGTTCGTACTCGGGCGCCTGGGCGAGGCCTCCAACGCGGGCGGCTGGGTCGTGGCCAGTGAGACCGCCGCCCTCGACATCGTGGGCGCCACCCCGGTCCGCGAGATCGAGCCGGGCGAACTGATCACCATCGACTCGCGCGGCCTGCGCTCGACCCGCTTCGCCGAGGCCGACCGCAAGGGCTGCCTGTTCGAGTACGTCTACCTCGCCCGTCCGGACACCACGATCGCCGGGCGCAACGTCAACTCCAGCCGTGTGGAGGTGGGGCGCCGCCTCGCCAAGGAGCACCCGGTCGAGGCCGACCTCGTCATCCCGGTGCCCGAGTCCGGTACGCCCCCCGCGGTGGGCTACGCCGAGGCCAGCGGCATCCCCTTCGCCCAGGGGCTCGTGAAGAACTCCTACGTGGGGCGCACCTTCATCCAGCCCAGCCAGACCCTGCGCCAGCTCGGTATCCGGCTCAAGCTGAACCCGCTGCGCGAGGTCATCGAGGGCCGCCGCCTGGTAGTGGTGGACGACTCCATCGTCCGCGGCAACACCCAGCGCGCCCTGGTCCGGATGCTGCGCGACGCGGGCGCCGCCGAGGTGCACGTGCGCATCTCCAGCCCGCCCGTGCTGTGGCCCTGCTACTACGGTGTCGACTTCGCCACCCGGTCCGAGCTCATCGCGGCCAACCTGACGGTGGACGAGATCGCCGAGTCCGTGGGGGCCGACTCCCTGGCCTACGTCGCCCTCGACGAGCTCGTCGCCGCCACCGAGGTGCCCAAGAACCAGATGTGCCGGGCCTGCTTCGACGGCGTGTACCCGATCGAGGTCGCCGACGACTCGCGCGGCAAGTACCTGCTGGAGAAGGCCTGCGGCACGCCCGAGGCACCCTCCGCCAGCCGTACCTAGCCGCCGTCCGCGCGGCGGTCGGGGGACTCGCCGCGCGGAAGCCCCCTTTCTCCGTCCCGGCGGGACCTTCCGTGCCCGCACCACCACCGCATGACAACAAGGAGTACTCGCGTGGCAGCCGACAGCACTGGGGCGACGGGCGCGTACGCGGCCGCCGGCGTCGACATCGCCGCCGGGGAGCGCGCCGTCGACCTGATGAAGGCGCACGTTGCGCGTACCCGGCGCCCCGAGCAGGTCACCGACGCGAGCGGTTTCGCGGGCCTGTTCCGTCTGGACGTGGGCAAGTACAAGGACCCGGTCCTGGCGACCTCCACCGACGGCGTGGGCACCAAGCTGCTGCTCGCCCAGCGTCTGGACAGGCACGACACCATCGGTGTCGACCTGGTGGCGATGGTGGTCGACGACCTCGTGGTCAGCGGCGCCGAGCCGCTCTTCATGACCGACTACATCGCCTGCGGCTCGGTGGTGCCCGAGCGCATCGCCGAGATCGTCGGCGGGATCGCCGAGGGCTGCCACCAGGCCGGGTGCGCGCTGATCGGCGGCGAGACCGCTGAGCACCCGGGTGCCATGGACCCGGACGAGTACGACATCGCGGGCGCGGGCACGGGCGTGGTCGAGGGCGACGCCGTCCTCGGCCCGGACCGGGTGCGCGAGGGCGACGCCGTCATCGCGATGGCCTCCTCGGGGCCGCACTCCAACGGCTACTCGCTGATCCGCCGGATCGTGGACGAGGCGGGGCTGGACCTGGACGCCCGCGTCCCGGAACTCGGCGGCGACCTGGGGTCGGCACTGCTGGAGCCCACCCGCGTGTACGCCAGGGACTGCGTGGCCCTGACCGGGGCCGTGGAGGTCCACGCCTACGCGCACGTCACCGGCGGCGGCCTGGCCTCGAACCTGTCGCGTTCGCTGCCCGGCCACCTGGACGCGGCGCTGGACCGCTCCACCTGGACCCCGGCACCGGTGTTCGGCTACCTGGCCGACAAGGGCGCCGTGGCACGCGAGGACATGGAGGCCACGTTCAACATGGGTGTGGGCATGGTGGCGGTGGTGGCCGCTGACCACGCCGAACGAGCTCTGGGCGTCCTGGCCGACCGCGGTGTCCCGGCGTGGCGCCTGGGCGAGGTCGTGGCCGGTTCCGGCCGCGCCCACCTGACCGGGGAGCATCCGGAGGCGTGAGCGCAGGGGCCGCCTCGCCCACCGCCGGGCGGTGTGCGGGCAAGAACATAGCCGGTGCGAACCACGGCCGTGGTTCGCACCGGCTATATCCACCTGTCCACCGAGGTCCCGTACGGGCCGTCCGGTGGGTGCCACAGATCGGTGTCGTCACTCCGAGAGACCGGTGGGTCCCGGAGCCGACTACTTGTTGTCGGACTCCGAGTACTTCTCGGCAAGATCCGCGTAGCGCTCGACCAGGTCGTCGTGAGGATCCGCGTACGAGTCGTCCGGACCAGACGATCCGGAGGGAGACCCCTCGTCCTCAGCGACACCCAGCTCCGACCGCAGCCGATCGAGATCGGTCCCCCCGGTGCTGTACTTGAGCTTCCGGGCGACCTTCTGCTGCTTGGCCTTGGCTCGGCCGCGCCCCATTGGCTCGACCCCCTCAACGATTGGGTTCAGACGAACCCCAGATCACTTACTAACCCGCCGTAACGGGCTGACGGCCGTCAAACGCGACTAACGACTGGCGTCAGCTTACGTACATGTACAACCGTACCTGGTCGCACCCCGCCCTGCCTACGCCACCCGGGTGTGACGGGTGTGGCCCGCCCCCGGAGCCGTTACCGCAAGCGGCCCGGGCTCCGGTGAGTGCCCCGGGTAACGATATGTGCCACGATGCGATCGTGCTGCCCTACACCGCTTACCTCCGCGTCTACCAGCCGATCGACTCGTTCCCGCCGAGCGACCGAGGATACTGGGAGGAGTACGCGGCCTCGTCGGACCGGCCCCGGCGGATCAACGCCCTGGCGGCGGAGCACGACGAGAGCCTGACCAGGATACTCTCGGATCCGCCGGTGGTGGCCCCCTTCGAGGAGAGCGGCGACGCCTACCTGCGCAGGGTGAACGAGCGGCTGTACGTGTGCCCGTGGCAGACGCGACTGCGGTCGTGGCAGGCCTTCGGTGACTTCTCCGGTGCCACACCGGCGGTGCTGAGCGACGCGTTCGTCCCCACCTGCGAGGCGGAGCGGGCCGAGGAGGACTACCGGGCGTGGCGGGAGGCGGGTTCCCGGGTCCGGCCGGGCATCAAGTCGAGCAACTGGACGGTCCCCCTGGCCTGGTTCATCCCGTTCGAGGACCAGGAGCGGTGCCTGGTGCTGTCGGCGGACACCACACGGACCCTCCTCTATCTGACGCGGGTGTCGTTCGCCCAGCGGCGCCTGGTGCACACCATCGCGACGCTGCGGGAGAAGGCCGGCGATCCCGCGGTGGCCCTGCCCGTCGAGAGGCTGCTCGCCTGGACGGAGCGGGCCGCACCCGCGGGCTCCCTCCTCGAACTCGACTACGGCGGGCTGCCGCACCTGTTGAGCGACGAGCACCTGAGCGCGGACCGCTCGGTGGCCGAGGTCTCGGAGGCGGTGGAGGCGCTCGCCTCGGGTGACACCGAGCGCGCCACGAAGCTGCGCAGACGGCTCACCCATCGCTGGAAGTCGGTGCGCGCCCTGGAACGCGCTAACTGAGTGTCACGACTTCCCCATTTTTTCATGGACAGTTCATAGATAACGTCGTAAAAAGCTGAGAGCGAAGAACCCTCGCCACGCCGCACCCAACCTGGTACACCAGGTTTCTCAACAGTGACGACGCGCCTTTGCGCACGTGACAGCAGTCCTGGATCGGACCTCACACTCGCAGGACATCAAGAATCACGAAACTGGGCATAACGCCCTTTAGGGATCGGCATAGACTGTAGCGGATCCGTCACCGAACGCACCCAGAGTAACCACGAGTAGTCACGAAACCCCCTGTGGCAAAGGGAATCCGAAGAGTGCACCACACTCGAACCGTGGATGCGGAGAGCCGCCACCCCGACGGCCCGAGCCACCCACGGGGCACCCGACCAGGGGTGTTCGTGCAGTTCGAACCATCCCGGAACCCGGTTTTCGGTCAGGATCCTCTAGCACTTCGACCGCTCCGGATCGAGAAAAACGAGGCCGGAGAACGAAGTTTTGACCGAATACGCCACATGCCACTAAACGTGTCGCTAGAATCACTTAGCGTGACGCGGCCATGGGCGGCTTTCTTGGCCTCCCACGCGCAAAGTTGCTCGTAGTGGTCGCACCATCACTTTCGGGGGCCCGAGTGTCGGGCCCCCGGACCAGCGCCAGGATGAAGGCTCAAGGATCGGCACACAGATCCAGGAGGAGAGGCCGTACACATGTCAACTCGCACGACCGAGGCGGAGCCCCTGTTGACCCCCGCCGAGGTTGCCACCATGTTCCGCGTGGACCCCAAGACCGTGACACGCTGGGCGAAGGCGGGCAAGCTCACCTCGATCCGCACCCTGGGCGGCCACCGCCGCTACCGCGAGACCGAGGTTCGCGCCCTGCTGGCAGGTATCCCCAACCAGCGTACGGAGTGATCTCCCCGGCCTCTGCCGATTCCGGGGGGAACGGTCGGCCGAGCTCCGACTATCGATACTGACAGCGGCGGGTGGTGTCTGCGGACACCGCCCGCCCGTCACCCTCCACCACCCTCAAACGTCGGCCTCCGGCCGCACACCCGATCCCACGTCACCCTCCACCACCCTCAAACGTCGGCCTCCGGCCGCACACCCGATCCCACGTCACCC
>NZ_JBHMIV010000007.1:0-169467 GCF_048060475.1 Nocardiopsis sp. LOL_012
TTTATCAGCTGTTCCGTGTTCCCGCCAAACCCGGCGGTTCGTACGCAACACCCGAACGGGGGTGAAGCCCGATATGCTTCATGCTTTTCCGACTCGAAGTCGAATTCGTGTGAAGCGACTCCCCGACCCTACCGGACCCGAGCAGATGCTCAGACCATTACGGCCGGAAAAGGTATGTGATCGCCGCCCACCTTCCGAGCCGACTCTCTGGCTTCACACCTATGAGGAGGGCACGCCGGTGCCGCGGCGACTCAACGACTATAGGCGTTGGGCCCGGCGGCGTCAACTCGCCTGTTCGATGGGGGGTATCCCCCACCTCTTCAGACGATCCGCCTCGGCTGCCTCCAGCAGCTCTACCGCGGACGACGCCCCCGGGCGAGTCGATCTCCTCACGGAGACCGGCTGTCTGTGGTCCGACCCCAGGGCCGGGTAACCCTCATCGTCCCCCGGTTCCCCAGTGCTCAAACACCGGGGAACCGGATTCCTCGCAGAGGCCGGACAGGCCCCGAGCAGCCGTCCTCCCAGCCGCTCGGAAACCGGGTCACAGCATGTCGGCCAGCTCCCGGGCGAGAGCGCGGAACGCGATCCCCCGGTGGCTGATCGCGTTCTTCTCCTCCGAGGGCATCTCCGCCGTGGTCCGGGTTCCCCCCTCGGGAACGAACACCGGGTCGTAGCCGAACCCGTTCTCCCCGCGGCGCTCCCGCAGGATCCGTCCGCGCAGTACGCCCTCGGTCACCGCCTCGACGCCGTCGGGCAGCACCAGCGCCGCCGCGCACACGAACCTGGCGCCACGGCGCTCCGGCGGGGTGTCCGCGAGCTGGTCCAGGACCAGGTCCAGGTTGGCGCGGTCCCGGTCCGGCCCACCGAACCTGCCGGCCCACCGGGCCGACAGCACACCCGGCATCCCGTTGAGTTCGTCCACACTGAGGCCGGAGTCGTCCGCCACCGCGGGCAGACCGGTGTGCGACGCGATCGCCCGAGCCTTGAGCAGGGCGTTGCCCGTGAACGTGGGCTCGGTCTCGGGAACCTCCGGCGCGTCCGGAAAGGCGTCGAGCGCAAGTACACGTGCTTCGACGCCGGAGCCGGAGAGGATCTCCCGCAGTTCCGGGACCTTCTTCGCGTTCCGGGTGGCCAGGACGATCTGCACTGTTCCACCTCCTGTGGGCAGGCCGCCGATGCGCCTGCCGACACCGCTCTGCGTGGTCACTCCGCCAGGGCCTTCTTTTGCAGTGCGGTCAGCTCCTCGCATCCGCCGACCGCGAGATCGAGCAGCGAGTCGAGCAGTTTCCGGTCGAAGGGGGCACCCTCCGCGGTGCCCTGCACCTCCACGAACTCGCCGCCCCCGGTGACCACGACGTTCATGTCCGTCTGCGCGACCGAGTCCTCCAGGTAGTTCAGGTCCAGGCGGGGCTGGCCCTGGACCACGCCCACGCTGACCGCGGCCAGGGAGCCGGTCAGCGGGTTGTTCTTGAGCTTGCGGCGCTTGCGCAGCCACCTCATCGCGTCGGCCATCGCCACGTACGCCCCGGTGATCGCGGCGGTACGGGTACCGCCGTCGGCCTGGAGGACGTCGCAGTCGAGCGTGATGGTGTGCTCACCCATCGCCTTGAAGTCCACGACCGCGCGCAGGGAGCGGCCGATGAGGCGGGAGATCTCGTGCGTGCGCCCGCCGATCTTGCCGCGTACGGACTCCCGGGCGCCCCGAGTGTCGGTGGAGCGGGGAAGCATCGCGTACTCCGCGGTGACCCATCCCTCACCTGTGCCCCGGCGCCACCGGGGGACGCCGTCCTCCACTGTGGCCGCGCACAGCACACGGGTCTCCCCGAACTCGATGAGCACGGAGCCCTCCGCGTGGCGAAGCCAGTTTCGGTTGATGGTCACGGGTCGGAGTTGGGTCGGAACGCGTCCGTCAGGTCGAGCCATGCAAAGAGCGTATATCCGCGAGGTGCCCGTCGGCGCGGGAGTCGCCGAGTGTGCGTCCGCGGATCCGGGGGCCGGATGGGCTCCTCTGAGCGGCTTTCGCACGTGTCGTCCGGTTCCCCGGTCACTCCCCGAGCGTGTGGACCTGGCCGCTGCGAGCGAGGCCGATGGGGCCGCTGTAGGTGGAGCGCGCCTCCGCCAGGGTCACCTCGTCGTCGTTCCACGGCACCAGGTGGGTGAGGATCAGGCTCCGCGCCCCGGCCCGGCTGGCGTGCTCCCCGGCCTCGCTGCCGGTGAGGTGCATGTCCTTGGGGTGCTCGCGGTGGTCCTGGAAGGCGGCTTCGCACAGGAACAGGTCGGTGCCGGCTGCCAGCGCCACAAGGGAGTCGCAGGTGCCCGTGTCCCCGGAGTAGGCCAGGCTCCGTCCCTGGTGCTCCAGCCGGATACCGAACGCCGTCACCGGGTGGTTGACCCGGTCCACGCGAGCGGTGAACGGGCCGATCGCGAACTCACCGGGGGCGAGTTCGTGGAAGTCGAAGGCCCCCGTCATACCGGGGTCGGCGTCGAGCCCGTACGCCTCGGCCATTCGCAGGGCGACGCCTTCCGGACCGTAGACCGGGATGCGGTGTTTGGGACCCTCCGGGTGGTACGTCCTGGCGACCCAGTAGGAGCAGAGGTCGAAGCAGTGGTCGGCGTGCAGATGGCTCAGGTAGACGGCGTCCACGGAGTAGATGTCGATGTGGCGCTGCAGCGTACCGAGCGACCCGTTCCCCATGTCGAGGAGCAGGCGGAAGCCGTCCGCCTCGACCAGGTAGCAGGAGGCCGAACTGTCCGGTCCGGGGAAGCTCCCGGAGGACCCGATAATCGTGAGTCGCACGTCGTCGCCTTTTCGATGGGCCGCGCGGCGTCCTTGGCACCCCGTCGTCTGTCGACACTGAGCGCGGATGGCGGCTGGTTCTGCGGATGTACCCGTTGTTACGGGTCTACCCCAACGACCAGCCCGGTGGCACAAAATGTGGCGCGCATCTCAAGCGGGGCCCGTCACGTGTACCCTCTCGCCCTGTCCGCCCGGCTCCACCCGGTTCACTCAACGCATTCCGGACCACCCCGCGAACACGGCGAAGGCCGGTGCCCGTCGGCACCGGCCCCCGTGGAGGTCTCCCGCACGCGTGGAGGTCAGGCCCAGAGCTGCCCCTCCAGGCGCTCCTCGGCCTCTTCGAGCGTCCCCTCGTAGGCCCCCGTGGACAGGTACTTCCACCCGGCGTCGGCGATGACGAACACGATGTCGGCGCGCTCGCCCGCCTTCTCGGCCTTCTTCGCCATCCCCATGGCCGCGTGCAGGGCACCACCCGTGGAGATACCCGCGAAGATGCCCTCCTGGTCCAGGAGCTGGCGGGTCCGCTTGAGAGCGGCGTCCGAGGGCACGGAGAAGCGGGTGGTGAGCACGCTCTCGTCGTAGAGCTCGGGGACGAACCCCTCGTCCAGGTTGCGCAGGCCGTAGACGAGCTCGCCGTAGCGCGGCTCGGCGGCGACGATCCGGACGTCCGGCCGGTGCTCGCTCAGGTAGCGCCCCACACCCATGAGGGTCCCGGTGGTCCCGAGACCGGCCACGAAGTGGGTGATCTCCGGCAGGTCGGCGAGGATCTCCGGACCCGTCGTCTCATAGTGGGCGCGGGCGTTGGCCGGGTTGCCGTACTGGTACAGCATCACCCAGTCGGGGTGCTCCTTGGCCATCTCCTTCGCGACGCGCACGGCCTCGTTGGAACCGCCGGCCGCGTCGGAGAAGTGGACCTCGGCGCCCCACATCGAGAGCAGTTGCTTGCGCTCGGCGGAGGTGTTCTCCGGCATCACGCACACCATGCGGTAGCCGCGCAGCTTCGCGACCATGGCCAGGGAGATCCCGGTGTTCCCCGACGTCGGCTCCAGGATCGTGCAGCCCGGGGAGAGCAACCCGTCCTTCTCGGCCTGCTCGATCATGAAGAACGCCGCGCGGTCCTTGATCGAGCCGGTGGGGTTGCGGTCCTCCAGCTTCGCCCACAACCGGACCTCCGGGGAGGGCGAGAGCCGGGGGAGCCCGACCAGGGGCGTACCGCCGAGGGAGTCGAGCAGCGAGTCGTAGCGCATGTCCCCGAACCCGGCCCTAGCGGCTTCCGCCGGCTACCGCCGGCAGGATGGTCACGCTGTCGCCGTCGGAGAGCTTGGCCTCCAGTCCGCCGACGAAACGGACGTCCTCGTCGTTCAGGTACACGTTGATGAACCGGCGCAGCTTCCCTCCGTCCACCAGGCGCTCACCGATGCCGGGGTAGCGGCTGTCCAGGTCGGTGAAGAGCCCTCCGAGGGTGTCACCGGACCCCTCGACGACCTTGGCGTCCCCGGTCAGGTTGCGGAGGATGGTGGGAATGCGGACCTCGATGGCCATGAAGATGTCTCCGTTAGCGGTGATGGTTGTGCGTTCATTCCCAACGGGCGCCGCGCCGGTCCCATTCCGGGCGGCGGCCCGCCGGTGCGAACCGGGCGGTCCGCGAAAGGACGGGCTACTCTCCGTCCCCGGCGACCTCGACCGGTTCCTCGGTGACCCGGCCGTCGACGATCCGGTAGGAGCGGAACTCGACGGTCTCGGGGTCGCGTGTGGACACCAGGACGTAGTGGGCACCGGGTTCGGACGCATAGGAGATGTCGGTACGCGAAGGGTAGGCCTCGGTGGCGGTGTGCGAGTGGTAGATGACGACGGGTTCCTCGTCGTTGTCGTCCATCTCACGCCAGACCTTCAACTGTTCGAGAGAGTCGAACCGGTAGAAGGTGGGCGATCTCTCGGCGTTGATCATCTCGACGAACCGCTCGGGACGGTCGGAGCCCTCGGGCCCGGCCACGACGCCGCACGCCTCGTCCGGGTGGTCGCGGCGGGCGTGGGCGACGATCTTGTCGTAGATCGAGCGATCAATCCTCAGCATGGTTCCAGGGTACCCACATCCCGTTCCCTACCAACCAGGTGGGTATTGATACGGCCCCCGTCGGACGCGCCGCCGGTGGGGCGCCCCCGCTCCACCGTGCCACACCGGACTAGGCTTTCGGACATGAACCAGGACAGCAGCGGGCTGCTCACCGACCACTACGAGCTGACGATGCTCCAGGGGGCCCTGTCCAGCGGCGCCGCCGGACGGCGGTCGGTCTTCGAGATGTTCGGGCGCCGGCTGCCCGAGGGCCGCCGGTACGGCGTCGTCTCCGGGACCGGACGCTTCCTGGACCTGCTGGAGCGGTTCCGGTTCTCCTCGGCCGAACTCGACTTCCTCTCCGACCACGGCGTGGTGGACGAGGCGACCCTAGAGTGGCTGTCCGCCTACAGGTTCACCGGAGACATCTGGGGCTACGGCGAGGGCGAGGCCTACTTCCCCGGCTCGCCGATCATGGTCGTGGAGGCCTCCTTCGCCGAGGCCGTCATCCTGGAGACCCTCGCGCTCTCGGTGTTCAACCACGACAGCGCGATCGCCTCCGCCGCCTCTCGCATGGTGGTCGCGGCGGGCGAGAGGCCCATCATCGAGATGGGGTCGCGCCGCACCCACGAGCGGTCGGCGACGGCCGCCGCGCGCGCCGCCTACCTGGCCGGGTTCGCGAGCACCTCCAACCTGGAGGCGGGGCGCTCGTTCGGGGTGCCGACCGGGGGCACGGCCGCCCACGCCTTCACCCTGCTGCACGACAACGAGCGGCACGCCTTCGAGACGCAACTGGCGACGATGGGCCGGCAGACCACCCTTCTGGTCGACACCTTCGACGTCCACCGCGCCGTGGGGACCGCCGTGGAGCTGGCCGGGCCCGAGCTGGGTGCGGTGCGTATCGACTCCGGCGACCTGGGTACGACCGCCGCCAAGGTGCGTGAGCAGCTCGACGGCCTGGGCGCGCGCGAGACGCGCATCGTGGTCACCGGGGACCTGGACGAGTACGCGATCCAGGCGCTGGCGGTGGCGCCCGTGAACGGCTACGGCGTGGGCACGGCCCTGGTCACCGGTTCGGGCGCGCCGACGGTGTCGCTGGTCTACAAGTTGGTGGCACGGGCGCGCGGCACCGCGCCGGACGCGCCTCTGGAGCCCGTCGCCAAGCGTTCGATCGGCAAGCCGAGCCGGGGCGGGCGCAAGTGGGCCCTGCGGCGTCTGGACGGCCGGGGAACGGCAGTGAGCGAGGAGGTCTACCCGCACGAGCCGCCGGAGGCGAAGGGGACGCGGCCGCTGCTGCGTCCGCTGGTGGCCGGCGGCGAGGTGGTCGGGCGCGAGAGCGTGCACCAGGCGCGCCAGCGCCACCGGGAGACCCTGGCCGAACTGCCCGAGGAGGCGCTGCGGATGTCGCGCGGCGACGCCGCACTGCCCACCGTCTTCCATTGATTCGCGAAGAGACGAGGAGGACGCCATGAAGGCACTGATCGTGGTGGACGTGCAGAACGACTTCTGTGAAGGGGGCAGCCTAGCGGTGAAGGGCGGAGCCGAGACCGCCGCCGCCGTCACGGAGTACCTGCGCGCGAACGCCGACGACTACAACCACGTGGTGGCCACACGCGACCACCACATCGACCCGGGGGACCACTTCTCCGACGACCCCGACTTCGTCAGGAGCTGGCCCCGGCACTGCGTGGCCGGGACCGAGGGCGCGCGGTTCCACCCCGCCTTCGACGCCGCGGCCGCCGACGAGGTGTTCAGCAAGGGGCAGTACTCCGACGGGTACAGCGGGTTCGAGGGCACCGGTGACGACGGCTCCTCGCTGGCCGCATGGCTGCGCGCCCACGACGTGGACGAGGTGGACGTCGTGGGGATCGCCACCGACCACTGTGTGCGCGCCACGGCGCTGGACGCGGCGGGCGAGGGGCTGCGTACCCGTGTCCTGCTCGGGCTCACCGCCGGGGTGGCGCGCCCGACGGTGGACGCGGCGCTGGAGGAGTTGCGCGCGGCCGGGGTCGCGCTTGAGGGCGAGCCCCGGATCGGCTGAGGCGCGGGACCCGCCCGCGGACGCCGACCGGGGCCCGGTCGGCGTCCATGGGCGGGCTCAGGCGACGCCGATGGCGGCGCGCACCCTGTCGACGGTGGCCCGGGCGCGCTCGCGGGCGCACTCGGAGCCCTCCAGCAGGATCGCGTCGATGCGCTCGGGCTCGGCCATGAGCTCCTCGTAGCGCTCGCGCTTGGGGGCGATCTCGGCGTTGACCGCCTCGAACAGTTCGTTCTTGAGTTCGCCCCAGCCCATCCCGCCCTTCTCCAGGCGCACGCGCACCTCGGCGACCTGGTCGGCGTCGGCGAAGTGCCGCAGGAGCTGGAAGGGGACGGAGCTCTCGGGGTCCTTGGGGTCCTCGACCGGGGTGGAGTCGGTCGGGATCCTACGGATCGCCTTCTTGAGCTTGTTCTCCGGCAGGAACAGCGGGATGTGGTTGTCGTAGGACTTGCTCATCTTGCGGCCGTCCACGCCAGGGAGGATGCTCGCCTCCCCCTCGTCGATGACGCCCTTGGGGAGCGGGAAGGTGTAGCCCTCCCCGAAGCGGTGGTTGAAGTACCCGGCGATGTCGACGGTGTACTCCAGGTGCTGTGTCTGGTCGCGGCCGACGGGCACGTGTGTGCTCTCCATGACCAGGATGTCGGCGGCCATGAGGATGGGGTAGTTGAACAGCCCCATGTTGATCCCGGCGTCCAGGTCGGTGATCCCGGCCTCGACGTTGCGGTCGCGGGCGGCCTTGTAGGCGTGCGCCCGGTTCATGAGGCCCTTGGGGGTGAGGGTGCTCAGGATGGTGGTGAGCTCGAAGGTCTCGGGCACCCGCGACTGCTGGTAGACGACGGTCCGCCGCGGGTCGAGCCCGCACGCGATCCAGGTGGCAGCTCCGGACCGGATGCTGTGCCGGAGCTCCCCGGCGTCCTTGACGGTGTTGAGTGCGTGGTAGTCGGCGATGAAGTAGTACGTGTCGTACTGTTCGGCCGCCGCGAGGGCGGGCTTGATCGCACCGACGTAGTTGCCCAGGTGGAAGTCGCCGGTGGGCTTGATCCCGGTCAGGTAGGTGTTCGCTGCCATGGCAACAGACTATCGGCGCGCGGAGGCCTTCCCCGCGCGGAAGGCCGTCCAGTGCTGGACCATCCGGTCCGCCTGGCCCTGGGTGAAGTGGGTCATGCAGCCGTCGTGCGAGTAGTTCATGAAGTTGGTGACGGGGTCGGTCCCGCGCCGCTCGCGGCAACTGTCGCGCCCGCGCGGGCAGCCCGCGGCGGCCTCCCGCTCGTAGGGGGTGTCGTCGACGTAGTCCCCCGGCCGGGCGCAGCCGTTCTGGAAGGTGTGGAACAGGCCCAGCCAGTGCCCGATCTCGTGTGTGGCGGTGTGGCCCAGGTCGAAGCCCCGGCGGGACCCGCCCGGCAGCGACCTGTAGGAGATCACCACCCCGTCCTGCTCGGGCCGGTCCCTCTGGTCCTGGGGGAAGGTCGAGTATCCGAGGAGGTCGCCCGCCAGGTCGGTCGTGTAGAGGTTGAGCGTCTCGGCGCCGCCCCGGTGCAGGTCCGCGCGGATCTCGTCGCGGTGGGCGGTGAAGTCGTCGAACCAGGTGTCGTCCACCGTGCGGGTGATCTCGCGCAGTCTGAAGCGGAATCCGGTGTCGGCGCCCTGGCCGGCGAACCCGCCGCCATAGGCCTGGTTGAGCACGTGGATCTGCTCTCGGATCCGGTGGTCGCTCACCCGCCCGCGCCCGTCCGAGGCTGAGACGACGTGCACCACGACCGGGACCTCGCGCGAGTCCGCGACCGCGGACCTCTGCCCGTGCATCGACGACAGGGCGTCCTGGAGCCGGCGTTCGTACTCGGCGGCCTGGTGCGGGGTGAGTTCGGAGCCGACGGGGAGCCGGGAGGCCGCGGCGGGGTCGGCCACACGCGCCGCCGTGGCGGGGTCGCACTCCTCGTACCGCTCGCCCGGGTCGGCGGTGCCGCTCCCCTCCCCGGGGGCCATCGCCACCGTTCCCGCCAGGGCGACGCCGCACAGCACCAGTCCCGACCACAGCGCGGCTGATCCGCCGCCAGAGCATCGTGCCATCACGCCACGGAATGTATAGTAACAATTACTCTGGGTCGATACACCGTGCTCGGACTTGCGAACTGTTTGCTAACTACGGCCCACGGCCCAGTCGCGGATCTTCGCGATCCTCTCCCGGATCTGCGACGAGGAGGCCTGCGCCACCGGCGGGCCGCCACAGGCCCGGCGCAGCTCGTTGTGGATGACGCCGTGCGGCTTGCCGGTCCGGTGGTGCCAGGCGCCCACGAGCCCGCTGAGCTCCTTGCGCAGCCCCGCCAGGACCTCGTGCGCGGCCCCCTCCCGTTCGGGTTCGGGCTCACCGGTCTTCCTGGCCCGGATCTCCCCGGCCTTGAGGTCGGCCTTGCGCTTGCGCAGCAACTGGGAGACCTGTTCGGGTTCGAGCAGCCCCGGGAGGCCGAGAAAGTCCTCCTCCTCGGAGGAGCCGGGCATCCCGCCGTACTCGGCCCCGTCGTAGAGCGCACGGTCGAACTCCGCTGCGGACTCCATGGTCTCGAACGGCAGCTCCTCCCCGGCGTCGGGGGTGTCGCGCTTCTTGTTCGCCTCCTTGAGCAGGTCCTCCTCGGGGAAGCCGTCCTCCGCGGGTGTCCTGTCCAGGACGTGGTCGCGCTCGCGCTCCATCTCCCCCGCGTACTCCAGCAGGGTGGGCACCGAGGGCAGGAACACCGACGCGACCTCGCCGCGCTGGCGCACACGCACGAAGCGGCCGACCGCCTGGGCGAAGAACAGGGCGGTGCTGGTGGAGGTCGCGTACACGCCCACCATCAGGCGGGGCACGTCCACCCCCTCCGAGACCATGCGCACCGCCACCATCCACCGGTCGTCGCCGTCGGCGAACCGGGAGATCTTCTTGGAGGCCGCGGGGTCGTCGGACAGGACCACGGTCGCGCCCTTGCCGGTGATCTGGCGCAGGATGCGCGCGTAGGCGCGGGCGTTCTCGTGGTCGCTGGCGATGACCAGGCCGCCCGCATCCGGGTGGGTCTTGCGGACCTCGGTCAGGCGGCGGTCGGCGGCGTGGAGCACCTTCTTGATCCAGTCGCCCTTGGGGTCGAGCGCGGCGCGCCATGCCTGGGAGAGGGCGTCCTGGGTAAGTGGCTCGCCCAGGCGGGCGGCGAGCTCGTCGCCCGCACGGGTGCGCCAGCGCATCTCACCGGAGTAGGCCATGAAGATGACCGGGCGCACCACCCCGTCCTCCAGGGCGGGAGCGTACCCGTAGCTGTAGTCCCAGGAGCACCGGCGCACCCCGGCCACGTCCTGGACGTAGTCCACGAAGGGGATCGGGTTGACGTCGGAGCGGAAGGGGGTCCCGGTCAGGCTCAGCCGCCGCGCCGCCGGATCGAAGGCCTCCCGGACCGCCTCGCCCCAGGACAGGGCGTCGCCCGCGTGGTGGACCTCGTCGAAGATGACGAGGGTCTTGCGCGCCTCCGTGCGGTTGCGGTGCAGCATGGGGTGCGCCGCGACCTGGGCGTAGGTGACCGCCACCCCGACGTACTGGCGGCCCGGGGCGCCCTGGCCGTTCTTGAAGTCGGGGTCGATCGCCAGACCGAAGCGGGCCGCGGCCTGGGCCCACTGCTTCTTCAGGTGTTCGGTGGGGCACACGATCGTGATCGCGCGCACCGCGTACCGTTGGAGGAGTTCGCTCGCCAGGGTGAGGGCGAACGTGGTCTTGCCCGCGCCGGGTGTCGCCACCGCGAGGAAGTCGCGCGGCTCCCGGCGGAAGTACTCCTCGAACGCCTCCAGTTGCCATGCGCGGAGCCCGCGCAGGCGTTCCTCCATCGTGGCCTGCGTCACCGTCATTCGATCGATCCCCCATCGCTCACCCGCTAGAGGTTAGCGTCCCCGACGGACCGAACCGAGGGGCGTGTCCGTGGCGCCCGCCACGTCAGCCCTCGGCGGCCTCCCCCGCGCCGGAGCCCCCGGTTCCGGCGCCCTCGACCTCCACGGCGCCGTCGTTGAACGGCATGTGCGGCGAGATCTCGGGGAAGGCGAAGAACCACAGGAGGGCGAGCACCCCGAACAGCAGGCCGAGCGCCATGATCAGCTTGGACGGCCAGGGGCCGGGAAGCACACGCCAGATGAGACCGTACATCGCCCTACTCCTCCTCGGCTTCCGGTGCCATGTGCGCGATCTCCTCCGGCATGCCGTCGGACTTGGGGGTGGTCTCGGCGAGCTCGGCCCAGACGATCAGACGGTGCGTGTTGTTCAGCTTGGGGGCACAGGTGGTGAGCGTGATGAGGCTGCGCTCGGGGGCCTCGTCGGTGGCGTCGTCGAACGGGTCGGGCTCGATGACCCAGACGTCTCCGGGAAGGACCGTCTGCTCCTCGAACACCCTGTAGGTGTAGAAGTTCTCGGCGTCCTCCAGGACCATCACGTCGCCGTCCTCAAGCTGGTCGATGTCCCAGAACAGGCCGGGGGTGCGGTGCGCGGCGACGGCGTAGTTGCCGACCGCGCCGGGCTCGCTGCCGTAGTCGGTGTAGTGCCCCGGGCTGTTGAGGATGTCGCTGGGCGTGGTCCCGTTGACCACAACCCAGTCCAGGTCGAGGGAGGGCAGGTACAGGCGGCTGTCGGCGCTTCCGGGCAGGGGCTCGGACTCCGGCCCGGGCTCCGTGTCCTCCTCTGCCGCGGCCTCGGCGGCCCAGGCCTCCTCCAGCCCCTGCGCCAGTTCCTGCTGCTCGCGCTCGGTCTCCCACTGGCCGCCGTACACCTCGTAGGAGGCGTAGAACAGCATCAGCAGACCGACGGTCAGCAGGACCTCGCCGATGGTGCGGACGATACCGCGCACCACGTCACCGGTGGTGTGCCGGGACGCGGGCGGTCTGCGGCGCCTGCCCGCCGAGCCCCGGCGCCCCCGCCGGGATCCGGAAGCGCCGTGCCTGTGCCGTTCGGTTGTGGAGACCAATGAGGACCTACTCCTGTGGATACTCGCGCGGCCAGCCGTGGGCGTCCACCCGTGTGGGACCGCCCACAGAACGGTACCTGCACAGGGCGGACTTAGGTGGCCGCATGCCCCAAATCGCGCGCGACCACGATAACCGTCCAGAGGGCGGGAGGGGGACGGGAAACGCCAACGGGCAGGGCCCCGGCGCGGAGCCCGCCGCCGGGGCCCTGCCCGCATGGGCGGGCGCCCGCGTCACGTCACGCGTTCTTCATGAGGTCCTCGTAGGCCTTCTTGCAGTCCGGGCACACCGGGAACTTCTTCGGGTCCCGGTTGGGCACCCACACCTTGCCGCACAGGGCGATCACCGGGTTGCCGGTCACGGCGCTCTCGGTGATCTTGTCCTTCTGCACGTAGTGGGCGAAGCGCTCGCGGTCACCGTCATCGTGGGAGATGTCCGGTTTGGTCTCGCTGTCCGGCAGAACCTTGTTCAGGACGTCCATCGACATGGTTCCTCACACCTTTCGAAGTCTGTGTCCCACGGTATAGGGTGCCACCCGCCCAGCGGCGGCTCAGTTCAGTTCGGGGTCGTCTGGATAGGTCGACAGCAGCGCCAGGGTGCCGCCCTGGCGGCGCAGCACCCGGCCCCACAGCCCCTCCGGGGCGGCCGTGAACACGTCGTCGGCGGTGGCGGACACGACGAACCAGGCGCCCTCCTCGATCTCACCGGCCAACTGCCCGGAACTCCACCCCGCGTAGCCGTCGAAGACGCGCAGCGCCGTCAGCGAGGCGTCCGCCGTGTCCGGCGTGCGCCCCAGGTCCACCATCCCCACCGACTCCAGGCCCGAACGGGGACCGAGCCCCTCCAGCGGGGACCATCCCTCCGGCCTGCCGTCGAGGGCCGCGGCGCCCAGGGCGATCCCGGAACCGGTGCCGACGGGTCCTCCGGAGAACACGACCGCGGGCTCACTGGCGCGGCCGCCCCACTCGGCGACGACCGCACCGACGGCCGCGTCCGAGGGGCGATTGAGGATCACGCCCAGGGTTCCGTCGGCGGTGTCGTCCACGACGAACACCACCGACCTCCTGAAGGAGTCCTCCCTCAGCATCGGGGCGGCCACCAGCAGGCTCCCCGTCAGCGTCGTCCGGTCCATGCTCCACCTTCCGGGTTCGGGCGCGGGCGCGCGCCTCACACGTCCCGGCCGCGCTGGGCCGCTTCGCGCACGGCGGTGGCCACGTGGGCGGACAGGTCGGAGTGGAACACGCTCGGGATGATGTAGTTCGGTCCGAGTTCGTCCTCGGTCACCACGTCCGCCAGGGCCTCGGCCGCCGCCACCATCATGTCGGAGGTGACCTCGTGGCTCTGCGCGTCGAGCAGGCCACGGAAGACACCGGGGAAGACCAGCACGTTGTTGATCTGGTTGGGGTAGTCGCTGCGTCCGGTGGCCACCACGTCGGCGTGCAGGTGCGCGATCTCGGGGTCGACCTCGGGGTCGGGGTTGGCCAGGGCGAAGATGATCGAGCCCTCGTTCATCTCGGCGATGTCCTCACCGCCGAGCACGTTGGGTGCGGAGACCCCGATGAACACGTCCGCCCCGGCCACGGCCCCCCTGAGGTCGCCGGAGTAGCCCTCGGGGTTGGTGTGTTCAGCGATCCAGCCCAGGTTGTCGCCCAGCTCATCGCGGCCGGTGTGGACGGCGCCGTGCACGTCGCAGACGATGATGTCCTTGGCGCCGGCGTGCATGAGGAGTTTGAGGATGGCCGTGCCGGCCGCGCCCGCGCCGGACATGGCGATGCGGACCGCGCTGAGCTCCTTGCCGACCACGCGCAGGGCGTTGCGCAGGGCGGCGAGGACGACGATGGCGGTGCCGTGCTGGTCGTCGTGGAAGACCGGGACGTCGAGCAGCTTCCGCAGGCGGGCCTCGACCTCGAAGCAGCGTGGGGCGGAGATGTCCTCCAGGTTGATGCCGCCGAACCCCGGAGCGATCACCTGCACGGTGCGGACGATCTCGTCGACGTCCTGGGTGTCCAGGGCGATCGGCCAGGCGTCGATGTCGGCGAAGCGTTTGAACAGGGCGGCCTTGCCCTCCATGACCGGCATCGCGGCCTCGGGGCCGATGTTGCCCAGGCCGAGGACGGCGGAGCCGTCGGTGACCACGGCGACGCTGTTGCGCTTGATGGTGAGGCGGCGGGCGTCGTCCTTGTTCTTGGCGATGGCCTGGGAGACGCGGGCGACGCCGGGGGTGTAGGCCATGGACAGCTCGTCGCGGTTGCGCAGCGGCACCTTGGAGGACATCTCGATCTTGCCGCCCAGGTGCATGAGGAAGGTGCGGTCACTGACCTTGTGGACCGTGACACCCTCCACAGACCCCAGGGCGTCGATGATGGTCTGGGCGTGGTCGGTGTCACGCGCGGCGCAGGTGACGTCGATCCGGATGCGCTCGTGCCCGGCGGCCGCGACGTCCAGCGCGGTGACCAGTCCGCCCACCTGCTCGACTGCGCTGGTGAGGCTGCCGACGGCGCTGCCTCCCGCGTCCAGTTCGAGCCGGACGGTGATGGAGTAGGAAACGCTGGGAAGGCTGGCCACGTGTTGCTCCTCGGCTTCTCTCGGTGTCTCGCGCCGGTGGGGCGGCGCTTCCCGCCGCGGCTCGCGGCACACGTGTCCACGGGCGCGGAGGGTGGGACGGAGTCCGCTTCACGCGGTGGTGTTCGCGGGTGTGCCGCGGTCGGCTTCGCCGCGCGAGGGGCCGGGCGGGCACGGTGCGGGGCCGCGCGCCGCCGGTTGGCGCTCACGAACGGGTCGCCTCAGCCTACCCGAGCCGGGGTCGAACCCATAAGCACAAGGCGACATTTACCCGAAAAGTAAAAAACAGCATAATTTTCCGCGACGCCCATCTTGCCAGGGTGCGATCGGTTCGATTCAGACCTGCTCCAGGCTGCTGCGCCGCCGCCCAGCCGCCGCCACCCGGTCCCCGACAGCCCTGACCACGAGTTCGACGCAGGCGAACATCGACAGCACGGTTCCGTCCAGCACCATGTGGTACAGGCTCGGCGAGGCCGGATCGGTCCGGTAGAACCTGCGCACGTAGGCGGTGCGCGCACGGTCGTTGTCGTCGAGCGCCCTCGGTGTGGGCGGCTCGTCGCGCCACCCCTCGCCGTCCTCCCCGAAGCCGGAGTCCCACAGGAGGCGCGCGTGGCGCAGCCGGTCCCGCCGGTCCCCGTCGAGACGGACGTGCAGGGCGGCGGGGTGGTCGGCGAGCACCACCGCGGCGGCGCGGCCCAGGACCACGCCCCCGGTGCGAGCGAACCCGCCGATGACGCGCTCGGTCTCCTCGACGAACTCGTGATCGCAGAGGAGGCGGCCGTAGCGGTCGGCAGCGCCGCTCAGGTGTGCGTCCCAGCCGCCGAGGGTGGCCACGGGCACCCGGGCCGCCCCGACCAGGAGGCGTTCCAGCCGACCGGGACCACGGTCGTCGTGCCGGAGCGCCTCCTCCAGGGAGCAGCCGACACGGGACGCCACCGCGGTCGGGATGGCGCGGTCGAGGAAGGGGACGCCGAGCCGGTCGGCGACGGCCGGACCGACCACGGCGCCCCCTGCACCGAAGGCCGCCGAGACCGTGACCACGGGTACGTCGCCACGGGGTGCGTCGTCGCTGTCCATGGGTGCCTGCCGAATCGTTGGGGATATATACCGCCGATTCCATGTTCGCACCCGTTAATCCAATATTCACCTATGAGTTGCTTAAAAAGAAAGATGCGAAGAATGTCTACTTCGCATCCTCCTCACCGCGATCAGGTCAGAACAGCGCCGAGGTGAGCTTGCGACGCGCGGCCGCCACGCTCGGGTTCCCCGGCGGCAGCAGCTCGAACAGGGAGAGCAGGTGGCCGCGCGCGGCGTCGCGGTCCTCGTCGGCCGTCCGCTTCACCGTGGCGATGAGCCGGTCGAAGGCCTCCTCGAACCTGCCGACGGACATGTCGACGTCGGCCGCCGTGCACTGGGCGGCCACGTCCTCGGGCCGGTCGGCCGCCGCTTGGAGCGCCGCCTCCCCGTCCACGCCCTGGACCCGTCCGGCCAGGCGGACCCGCCCCAGGTTGAGCTTGGCCTCCACGTCCGAGGGGTCTGCCTCGACGGCCTTGGCGTAGGCCGCCTCGGCCGCGGACAGGTCACCGCGCTCCAGCGCCGCCTGCGCCTCGGCCTCCACCGGGTCCACGGCGGGGGCCTGCTCCTCCTCACCTTCGAGGGGCTCGCCCTCGACGGTGCCGGGGTGGCCCGGGGGCAGCATCCCCTGTTCGGCGAGGGCCGCGAACACCTGGCCCAGCCAGTCGCGCAACTGCTCCTCGGTAGCGGGCCCGGTCGGGCCGGGCATGATCTGGCCCTGGACGGCCACGATGATCATCGGTGCGGTGGGCACCCGCAGGGCCTGCACCAACTGCGGGCTCGCCTCGCTGTCGAGCTTGGCCAGGAACCAGTGGCCGCCCGAACGCGCGGACAGGCGGTCCAGGGCGCTTTCGACCTGCTTGGACTGCTCCGACCACCCGGCGAGCACGGCGAGCACGACCGGGGCGGACATCGACCGCTCCAGGACCTGCTCCTGGAAGGTGGCCTCGTCGACGTTGGCTGCGTACGGGTTGGATCGACCGGCCGACTCCTCGGCGCGCTGCTTGGCCTCACGCTCCAGGGCCGCCTTGCGCGCCCCGAGGTCCACGGCACTGTTCGGTGAAAAGTCCGAAGGCTGCATACCTCCATCCTGCCCCATGCGCGGGAGGACGGGTGACGCACTCCGGCAACCCGGTGGCGGGGGTCGAGGTTCGTCCCAAGACGAACCTCGGGCCTCAGGTTCTCCCTGGGGCGAACCTCGACGGCGGAACGGGCTCCTCGAAGAACTCCCGCACGGCTCAGAAGCGCGGGTCCTCCGTGTAGGTGCCGAACACCTCGCCCATCGCCGCGCAGATCTCCCCCAGGGTGGCCTCGGCGCGGGCGGCGTCCATGATGAGCGGCACCAGGTTGCCGCGCTCCGAACGGCTCGCCTCCGTCAGCCGGGCCAGGGCGCCCTCGACCGACGGCCCGTCGCGGCGCTCGCGCCGCAGCGCCAGCACACGCTTCTGCTCGTGCTCGACCTCGTGGCCGACCCGGAGTATGTCCAGGCTCCCTGAGACGGTGTCGGTGTTGGTGGTCACACCCACGATGTTCTTGTCGCCCTTCTCCAGTGCCTGCTGGTATTGGAAGGCCGACTCGGCGATCTCGGAGCCGAAGTAGCCGTTGCCGATACCGGCGAGGATGCCCGAGGTCATCGGCCCGATGGCGTGCTCGGCCCCCTCTCCCCCGCCCATGCGCAGGATGCGGGCGAAGATCCGCTCGGCCTCCTCCTCCAGTCGGTCGGTGAGCGCCTCCAGGTACCAGGAGCCGCCGAGCGGGTCGGCGACGTTGACCACGCCGGTCTCCTCCCGGAGGACCTGCTGTGTGCGCAGGGCGATCTCGGCGGACTGCTCTGTGGGCAGCGCGAGCGTCTCGTCCAGGGCGTTGGTGTGCAGGGAGTTGGTGCCGCCCAGGACGGCGGCGAGCGCCTCCACCGTGGTGCGCACCACGTTGTTGTGGGGCTGCTGCGCGGTGAGGGACACCCCCGCGGTCTGGGTGTGGAAGCGCAGCCACAGCGCCTTCTCCGTCTTCGCGCCGAAGGTGTCGCGCATCCAGCGGGCCCAGATGCGGCGGGCGGCGCGGAACTTGGCGATCTCCTCGAAGAAGTCGATGTGGGCGTCGAAGAAGAAGGACAGTCCCGGGGCGAACGTGTCCACGTCCAGCCCGCGCGACAGCCCCAGCTCCACGTAGCCGAACCCGTCGGCCAGCGTGTAGGCGAGTTCCTGCGCGGCCGTCGCCCCAGCCTCGCGGATGTGGTATCCGGACACCGACAGCGGTTTGAAGGCGGGCACGGACTCGGCGCAGTACTCCATGAGGTCGCCGATGAGGCGCAGGTGCGGCTCCGGGGGGTAGAGCCACTCCTTCTGCGCGATGTACTCCTTGAAGATGTCGGTCTGGAGCGTGCCGTTGAGGGTGCGGGTGTCGGCGCCCTGGCGCTCGGCGGCGACCAGGTACATGCAGAACACGGGCACGGCGGGCCCGCTGATCGTCATGGACGTGGTGGTCCCGTCCAGCGGGATGCCGTCGAAGAGCACCTCCATGTCGGCCACCGAGTCGACGGCCACGCCGCAGTGGCCGACCTCGCCGAGGGCCTGCGGCGCGTCGGAGTCGTAGCCCATGAGGGTGGGCATGTCGAAGGCGACGGAGAGTCCGCCCCCTCCCCCGGCGAGGATCATCTTGTAGCGCTCGTTGGTCTGGTGCGCGTTGCCGAACCCGGCGAACTGCCGGATGGTCCACGCACGGCCCCGGTACCCGGTCGGGTGGAGACCGCGCGTGTAGGGGTACTCGCCGGGCCAGCCGATCCGCTCGAACCCGGGGGCCTCCGCGCCCGGCGGCGGTCCGTAGACGGGTTCCAGGGTGCGACCCGACAGCGAGGTGAAGTCCGCGTCGCGCTTGCGGGCGGCGTCGTAGCGGCGCTGCCAGCGCTCGCGGCCCGCCGCGATCCCCTCAGGGGAGCTGTTCGTGGTGTTGGCCATACCGAGATAGTAGGACGTCCTACTAAACATGTACAGGACCGGCCCCCGCGGCGGTTCGGGGCCGGACGGGGGTCAGCGACGCTCGGCCACCTCCGCGACGGGCTCGGGGAAGTCCCCGAAGTCCACCCTGAGCCTGGTGAACATCTCGTGCATGCGCCAGAGCTCGTCCCCGGAGTAGCAGCCCAGCCCGAAGTCCATCTCCAGGAGGGCCCGGGTGGCCTCCTCGGTCACCTCCCGGCCGGCGTCGGTGATCTCTGCCAGGACCCCGCGGCCGTCGCTCGGGTTGGGGCGGCGCCGCACGAAGCCCTGGTTCTCCAGGCGGTCGATGGTGTTGGTGACGCTGGTCGGGTGCACCATCAGCCGCTCACCGATCTTGCCCAGCGGCAGTGCCCCGGTGGAGCTGAAGGTGAGCAGGACCAGTGCCTCGTAGCGGGCGAAGGTGAGACCGAACGGCTTGAGGGCGCCGTCCAGCTCCCCGATCAGGATCTGCTGGGCGCGCATGACGGAGGTGACGGCCGCCATGGCGGGGGCCGCACCCCATCTGCGCGTCCAGTTGTCGTGTGCGCGCTCGATCGGGTCGAACGGAAGATTCAACGGGTTTCCCACGCCGTCACTCTAGCCAGGTCCTGACCCTTAGCACGCAAACGGCGGCGGAACAAGAAGAACACGAGTCCGCCTTCGGCCACTCCGGGGATGCCGTACCGGTCTGGTCCCCCAGCTCGGAAAAACCGGTCGCACAGGGTCTTCCGGCCCCTCGTGGGGCACGGTCGGCCGCAGAACGCCCGCTCCTTCTCATTGACTCGCGAAGAAACTGTTAGTTAAGTTTCCTAAAAATTAGATCGCCCACGTCACCGGGAAACCGCATGGCCCGTGCACCGCCCTCCGCCCCGTTCCGGCTCAACTCGCACGACTCCGCAAGGACCCCCCTTGTCCGCCGACCGGAGCGACCCGCTCCCCTGCGGTCGGCGCCCGCATCGCAACGACCCTGGAGACCCCCACCGTGAGAGCACGCCACACCAGATCCCGACTCGCCGCCCTGGCCGCGGCGCTGTTGGCCGCCCCACTGGCCCTGAGTCCGGTCCCGGCCGCCGCCGCGCCCGGCGAGGTGACCGTCACCTACGTCGAGACCTCCCGCTGGAACACCGGTTACGGCGGACAGCTCACCATCGAGAACGAGACCGACACCGACCTCACCGGCTGGACCATCGAGTTCGACACCGCCGACGGTGTGGACATCACCAGCCTCTGGAACGCCGTCCACAGCTCGTCGGGGAACACCCACACGGTGACCCCGCCCTCCTGGAGCCCCACCGTTCCGGCCGGCGGCAGCTACCGGATCGGCTTCAACGGCGTCCACAACGGCTCCGACACCACCCCCGCCGACTGCACGATCGACGGCGCCCCCTGCTCCGGCGGCCCCGGCGAGGACGACACCGAACCGCCCTCCGTCCCCTCCGGCCTGACCGCCACCGGCACCACGTCGAGCACCGTGTCCCTGAGCTGGTCGCAGGCCACCGACGACACCGCCGTCGCCGGATACGAGGTCCTCTCCGACGGCGCCGTGGTGCGGTCGGTGGAGGGGACCGAGGCCACCGTCGGCGGCCTGACCGCCGAGACCGAGTACACCTTCACCGTCCGCGCGTTCGACACCTCCAACAACCGCGGCGACGAGAGCGCGCCCGTCACGGCCACCACCGACGCCGATGACGGCCCCAGTGACCCCGTGGACGAGCGCCGGGTCGCCTACTTCACCCAGTGGGGTATCTACTCCCGGGGCTACCTGGTCAACGACCTGGTCACCTCCGGCACCGCGGAGCACCTCACCCACATCAACTACGCCTTCGGCAACATCAACGCCAACGGCGAGTGCTTCATGGCCAACCAGCTCGGCCAGGGCGACGCCTGGGCCGACTACGGCCGCTCGTTCAACGACGCCGAGAGCGTGGACGGCGTGGGGGACGTCTGGTCCCAGGACCTGCGCGGCAACTTCAACCAGTTGCGCGAGCTCAAGGAGGTGTACCCCAACCTCAAGGTCAACCTCTCCCTGGGTGGCTGGACCTGGTCCGAGCACTTCTCCGACGCGGCCCTGACCCAGGAGTCCCGCGAGCGCATGGTCAGCTCCTGCATCGACCAGTTCCTGCTCGGCAACCTGCCGGTCATCGACGGCGCCGGCGGCCCGGGCGCCGCCTACGGGGTCTTCGACGGCATCGACCTCGACTGGGAGTGGCCCGGCAGCGCCGGACACGAGCACAACACGGTCCGCCCCGAGGACAAGGAGAACTTCACCGCCCTGGTCCAGGAGTTCC
This sequence comes from Nocardiopsis sp. LOL_012, assembly GCF_048060475.1. Taxonomy (NCBI): domain Bacteria; kingdom Bacillati; phylum Actinomycetota; class Actinomycetes; order Streptosporangiales; family Nocardiopsidaceae; genus Nocardiopsis; species Nocardiopsis sp. LOL_012. Next base: position 20,747 of record NZ_JBHMIV010000007.1, read on the forward strand.
GCGACCAGCTCGACACCCTGGAAGCCGAGACCGGCCGAGCCTACGAGCTGACCGCGTTCCTGCCCGCCGACCCCGAGAAGGTCGAGCTCGGGTTCGAGATGGCCCAGCTCATGACCGACTTCGACTTCATCACCGTGCAGGGCTACGACTACCACGGCGGCTGGGAGTCGGTGACGGGCCACCAGTCCAACATCGTCTTGGACCCCGCCGACCCCGGCCCGGACCTGTTCTCCTCGGAGATCGCCGTCCAGGCCTACCTCGACCGGGGCGTGGACCCCGCCGACATCGTGCTCGGCGTGCCCTTCTACAGCCGCGGCTGGACCGGGGTCGCCCCCGGCCCGAACGGTGACGGCCTCTTCCAGAGCGCCACGGGACCCGCCCCCGGCACCTACGAGAACGGCATCGAGGACTGGAAGGTCATCCAGGGTCTCCAGGGCTTCGACCTGTACCGCGACGACGAACTGGGGACCGCCTGGCTCTACGACGGGAACACGTTCTGGACCTATGACGACGAGGTCTCCCTGACCCAGAAGACCGACTGGGCGCAGAGCAACGGCCTGGGCGGGATCATGATCTGGTCCGTCGACGGCGACGACGCCGACGGCACCCTGATCCACGCCATCGACGCGGCGCTGAACGACTAGGCCTGTCTGCTTTGCTCCTCCGCTCCGCTTCGGAGCGTGTTCGGGCGCCCTAGAGGCCCGATGTTCTACGGCGGAGACTCCGCCTGCAGAACACTGGCGGCGCCCGAACTCACAACCCCGCTCAGGGCCTCCGCCCGCCCGTCGCCCGCCACCGCCCCCAAACGACGCCTGCGGCGCGGTTCCTTCCCGGGCGCGCTTCGGCTCGGCCCTGAGCACCGGGGCGGGCGGGCACACGTGCCCGCCCGCCCCTCCTACGTTCCGGAAGGGCCGGCGCCCAGGTCCTTCAGCAGCAGATCCGCGGCGGTGTAGGGATCGCACCGGCCCTCGGAGACCTCCTGTGCCAGGGAGTCCAGGCCGCTGCTCTCACCCGCACCGCCCATACGGGCGCGCAGCAGGTCGAGAACGATCCCCTGCACCTCCTCACGGGCGCGGGCGCGGCGCCGCTCCTCCAGAGCGCCCGAGGACTCCAGATGGGCGGCGTGCCCGTCCAGCCGCTCCCACAGCTCCTCGATCCCCTCTCCCTCGGAGGCCACCGTCATGACGATCGGCGGCTTCCACTCGTGCTCGTCGCGGTCGACCATCGCCACCATCTGGCGCAGGTCGCGCAGGGCCGACCTGGCCCCCTCGTGGTCCGCCTTGTTCACCGCGAAGACGTCGGCGACCTCCAGCACACCCGCCTTGGCCGCCTGGACCGAGTCACCCATCCCCGGCGCGCACAGCACCACCGTGGTGTCCGCCAGCCCGGCGATCTCCACCTCGGCCTGGCCCACCCCGACCGTCTCGACCAGGACCAGGTCGAACCCGGCGGCGTCCAGGACGCGCAGGGCGTGCGGAGCGGCCCAGGACAGCCCGCCCAGGTGGCCCCGGTTGGCCATGGAGCGGATGAAGACACCGGAGTCGGTGGCGTGCTCGGCCATGCGCACCCGGTCACCCAGCAGGGCGCCCCCCGTGAACGGGGACGAGGGGTCCACCGCGAGCACCGCCACCGACAGGCCGCGCCCGCGGGCCGCGCGCACGACCGCGTTCGTGACGGTGGACTTGCCGACGCCGGGAGCACCGGTGAACCCGACCACGCGGGCCCGGCCGGTGCGGGGGGACAGGCCCGCCATGATGTCGCGCAGCACGGGCACGCCATTCTCCACCAGGGTCAGCGCACGCGCCAGAGACCTGCGGTCACCGCCCAGAACCCCCTCGACCAGCGGGGCGGCCTCCATCACGCGGAGGGGACCGAGAACAGCAGGGCGTCGCCCTGGCCACCGCCCCCGCAGAGCGCCGCGGCTCCGAACCCGCCGCCCCGGCGCCGCAGCTCGTGCACCAGGTGCAGGGCGATACGCGCCCCGGAGGCGCCGATCGGGTGGCCGAGCGCGATGGCGCCGCCGTTCACGTTGACCCGGTCCTCGGAGATACCGAGGTCCTTCACCGACTGGATGCCCACGGCGGCGAACGCCTCGTTGATCTCCACGAGGTCGAGGTCCCCGACGCTCCGGCCGGCCTTGCCCAGCGCGTGGACGATCGCGTTGGAGGGCTGGGAGTGGAGGGAGTTGTCGGGTCCGGCGACGTTGCCGTGCGCACCGATCTCGGCGAGGACGGGGGCACCCAGTTCCTCCGCCTTGGCGCGGCTCATCACGACGACGGCGGCGGCGCCGTCGGAGATCTGCGAGGAGGACCCGGCGGTGATGGTGCCCTCGGCGCCGAAGGCCGGGCGCAGCCGGGCCAGGCTCTCCACGGTGGTGTCGGGGCGGACTCCCTCGTCGGTGTCGAAGACGACCGGCTCGCCCTTGCGCTGTGGGATCTCCACCGGCACGATCTCGTCGGCGAAGCGGCCCTCCGCGGCGGCCGCGGCGGCGCGCTGGTGGGACCGGGCCGCGAAGGCGTCCTGCTCCCGGCGGCCGATGCCGAGCTTGGCGTTGAACCGCTCGGTCGAGGCGCCCATGGACTCGTTGTCGAAGGCGTCCGTGAGACCGTCGTGCGCGGTGGCGTCGATGACCTCGACGGAGCCGTACCTGTACCCCTTGCGGGCCCCGGGCAGCAGGTGCGGGGCGTTGGTCATCGACTCCATCCCGCCCGCGACCACGATGTCGAACTCCCCGGCCGTGATGAGCTGGTCGGCCAGGGCGATCGCGTCCAGGCCCGACAGGCACACCTTGTTGATGGTGACGGAGGGGACCCCCAGGGGGATGCCCGCCTTCACCGCGGCCTGGCGGGACGGGATCTGCCCGGCCCCCGCCTGGAGCACCTGTCCCATGACCACGTATCCGACCTGCGCGCCGTCGATACCGGCGCGCTCCAGCGCCGCCCTGATCGCCAGCCCCCCGAGGTCGGCGGCGGAGAATCCGGCGAGGGAGCCGAGGAGTCTGCCGGTGGGTGTCCTGGCCCCACCCGCGATGACGGAACCGGGCATCGTGTATGGCCTCCATGCGACGGGTAACGCTACTGATCTGTCACGATACCCGTACAGCGTTCACCGACGCCTCGAAGGGAAGCGCATGAGCGACGTACCCGGCCCGGCCGCGGGCCTCACCAGGCTGGACCACGTGGGGATCGCGTGCCGCGACCTCGACGCCTCGATCGCGTTCTACCGCCGCACCTACGGGTTCGAGGTCGAGCACGAGGAGGTGAACGAGGAGCAGGGCGTCCGCGAGGCCATGCTGCGGGTCAACGGCACCGACGACGGAGGGGCCACGTACCTGCAACTGCTCGAACCCACCCGCCCGGACTCCCCCGTGGCGAAGTTCCTCGACCGCAACGGCGAGGGCGTGCACCACATCGCGTTCGGCACCCACGGCGTGGCGGACAGCGCCGGAGCCGTCGGCGCGGCCGGTGTACGCGTCCTGGACGCCGAGCCCCGCCGGGGCACCCACGGTTCGCGCATCGTGTTCCTGCACCCGAAGGACTGTGGGGGCGTACTCACCGAACTGGTGGAGAGCTGCGGCCAAGCCGACTAAACTGTCCAGACCACGGCCTGGCCGGAGACGGACATCACAGGGGCGTTCCGGACACATCACGGATTGGGCCCCAAGGCGGGGACAGGACCCACCAGCCCGCCGGAAGTTACCCGAAACCCTCTTCCCACGGCTGGTCCGCTTGATAAAGTCACTTAGCCGCCGGAGCGCATTCCGGCGAGGTCCGTGTCTTGCGGTCCGACGGCCGCGCGCACCCCGAACCGCCCGCCCGCCGGGGGCGTCGCACCTCTCTCCTTACGCCCCGGACACTCGCAAGCCAACCGTCTCGCACCCGTTCAGGATCCCGCCACATGTCGTCAAACAACATTGACACCCAGCTCAACAACATCTTCAACGAGGACAACACCCCGCCCGAGTTCGACGTGGTGCTGCGTGGATACGACCGCGCCCAGGTGGACGACTACGCCGCCGGCCTGCGCAACGAGCTGGAGCAGTCCGCGAAACAGGCCGAGAAGTACAAGGCCGAGCTGAACGCGAAGAACCGCCAGCTCCAGGAGCGCGAGCGTCCCTCCTACTCCGGCCTGGGCTCGCGGATCGAGGAGCTGCTCCGCCTCGCCGAGGAGCAGGCCAACGAGCTCGTCCAGAGCGCGCAGATCGACGCCAACGACATCCGCTCCGCCGCCAAGATCGAGGCCGCGGAGATGCGGGCCGCCGCGGAGTCGGAGGCCACCGAGGTGCGGGCCCTCGCCCAGCGAGAGGCCGACGAGCAGCGCCAGTCCGCCGAGTCCGAGGCCGAGGAGATCTCCACCACGGCCCGCCGCGAGGCCGACGAGCTGACCTCCACCACCGAACGCGAGGTGCAGAAGAAGCGCTCCGCGGTTGACCACGAGATCGCGGAGAAGCGCGCCACCTTCGAGGGTGAGATCGCCAAGCTGCGCACCACCACCGAACGCGAGTGCGCCCAGGCCCGCGCCGCGGCCAAGCGCGAGCGGGACGAGACGCTCCAGTCGGCCAAGAGCCAGGCCGAGGAGACGATCAAGAACGCCGAGCGCGCCGCCGCCGAGTCCGAGGCCCGCCGGACCGAGGCCGAGGACCAGTTCGAGCTCCAGCTCGCCGACCGCCGTGCCGAGGCCGAGCGCCAGGACGCCGAGCGCCTGGCCGCCGCGCAGGCCGCCACCCAGAAGATGGTCAGCGAGGCCGAGGAGCGGGCCAACAGCGCCGAGCAGCGGGCCACCAAGGCCAGCCAGCAGGCCGAGCAGACCCGCCGCGACGCCGAGAACCACGCCAAGCAGTTGGTCGGCAACGCCAAGAAGAACGCGGCCCAGATCGACGCGGAGGCCAAGTCCAAGGCCGAGCACCGGGTCTCCGACGCCAAGGCGGAGGCCAACCGCATCATGACCGCCGCCAAGAAGGAGGTCGACGAGCTCAACGCGCAGCGCGACAGCATCCAGTCGCACCTCCAGCAACTGCGCCAGCTCCTCGGTGGCGGCGGTGCCCCGGTCCCGGCCGCCCCGCCGGCGCCCGCACCCGCGGCGATCCAGCAGGAGGCGCCCGCCGCCAAGCAGCCGGCCGCGGCCGGCAAGGGCGCCGAGGACGACGAGAACTGGTGGGAGGAGTAGGGAGCCGGCCGCGCAGCGGCCGACCCTCCCCGGTCACCTGACAAAGGGCCCGCACCGAGCGTTTGAACTGCTCCCCGGAAGTTGGACTGAGAAATCGGTTCCGCTTCCGGGGAGTATGTGCATGAACCCGCATAGTTCGCTCACCAGCGAGCAGCGCGCTGCCGCTGTAGACCTGTTCGAGGCCGGTCACGGCTTCAAGGCCACGGCCTCGCCGCTCGGTGTGGGCCCTCGCCGGTTCCGGGCCTTTGGTCAGGCCAGGGGCATGACGTCCCGCTCGTGGGGGCCGTCCCACTCGGTGGGCAACGGGTGGGCCGCGGGGTTGACGCACCGGACGATCTCGTCGAGCACACGCCGGACGTAGGGCTCGCCCACCCACAGGTGCTTGGCACCGTCGACCCCGACGACCTCCGCCTGGCCGAGCGGCGCGAACCGCTTTCGGGCCTCGTCGGGCCTGAGGTAGTCGTCGTGCTCGGGGACGAGCGCCACGACCGGCTTGCCGGACCCGTCCCACACCGCCATGTCCGACTCGTCGGCGCGGTGCAGCGGAGGCGACAGCAGGATCGCGCCCCGCACCTGGGGGTCGCACCCCCACTTGAGGGCCAGTTCGGTGCCGAAGGACCAGCCGAGGAGCCAGGGGTTCGGCAGTTCCTCGAACTCGGTGAACTCGATGGCCGCCAGCACGTCGTGCCGCTCGGTCTCCCCCTCGCCGAACTCGCCCTCGCTGGTGCCGTGGCGCGAGGACGTCCCGCGGGTGTTGAACCGCAGCACGGCGACGTTCGCCAGGGCCGGCAGGCGGAACGACGCCTTGCGCAGCACATGGCTGTCCATCATGCCCTCGGCGGTGGGCAGCGGGTGCAGGCACACCAGCGTGGCGACGGGCTCCCCGCCCTCGGGCAGGGCGAGTTCGCCGACCAGCTCCAGCCCGTCGGCGGTGTGCAGCGTGATGGGCCGGCGTACGGCGGGCAACACCGTGGTGGCTCGGATCTCCATGGTTCCTCGAATTTCCGGTGGTGGGCCGCGGTCAGTAGGGGGATCTGGGGGACCGGCTGGCGCGCCGGTCCCAGCATGAGGAGTGCCAGTGGCGCCGGTCCCCGCCGTCGCCGTAGGGACGCCAGGCGACGACGTGGGGCATACCGAGGGGGATCTCCTGGGCGCACCCGGGGCACCGGTAGACCTTGGTGGCCGACGCCCCGGGGATACGGCGCGTCACCCACTCGCCGTCGGGGCCGGTCTCCCGGCGCTGGCCCCCGGTGATACGCAGCATGAGGGCGTCCTCGTCGGGCGGGCCTCCGGAGGCGCGGCGACCACGGGAGGACTTGCGGCGGGAAGAGTTTCGGCGCGGGCTCACACGTTCCAGGGTAGGAGCTCGGCTGTGCCTACGGTCCCTCGCGGGCTCGGGACGCCGCTCGCGCTGCTCCCGCTCGTTGCCTGTCGACCGGACGAGGGATCGGGCGGTGCTCGGGCGCCCCGGGACCCGGCGGCCTCAGTGGTGGTCGTGCTCGGCGTCGGGCAGCCGGTCCATGAGCAGCGGCGCTGGGGCCGCGATCGTGGTCAGGCCGTACTCGCCCATGGCGACCAGGGTCGTGACGACGGACTCGGCGCCGCGCTCCTCCAGGAGTTCGGTCGGGCCCTTGGGGTAGCCGCAGCCGAACCGCATGGCGGTGTCGACGTCGGCGGCCGTGGCGTAGCCGTCGCCGATCATGCGCAGGGCGTCGTCGATCTGCGGGGCGAGGAGCATCTCGCCCAGGTCCAGGAGCTCCTCCTCGCGGACCATCTCCGCGAGACGGCTGGTGCGGTCCGGCTCTGCGGGATCGTCCTTGCCCTCGTAGAAGCCACGGCCGGTCTTGCGGCCGAGGCGGCCCGCGGCCACCATCCGGCGCAGCAGCGGGGCGGCGGCGTACCGGGGGTCGCGGAACTCCTCCCACAGCACGTCCATGACGGCCAGGCACACGTCCAGGCCGACCATGTCTGCGAGTGTGAGCGGCCCCATGGGCAGGTTCGCGGCCTTGCGGACGGAGGCGTCGATCTCCTCACGGGTGGCCACGCCCCGCTCATAGAGGCGGACGGCGTCGTTGATGTAGGGCACCAGGAGCGCGTTGGCGACGAACCCGGCGCGGTCCCCGACCGTGACGGGCGTCTTGCCGATGCGCTTGGCCACCTCGGTGGCGACGGCGGTCATCTCCGGCCCGGTGGCGACGGTGGTGACGACCTCGACCAGCTTCATGACCGGTGCCGGGTTGAAGAAGTGCAGGCCGACGACCTTGTCGGGGCGGCTGGTGAGCGCGGCGATCTCGGTGACCGACAGCGAGGAGGTGTTGGTGGCCAGGACCGTTCCCGGTGGGCAGATTCGGTCCAGGTCGCCGAAGACGTCGCGCTTGAGGTCCATGCGCTCGGGCACGGCCTCGACGACGAAGTCCGCGTCCGAGAGGTCCTCTCGGGAGGTGGTGAACGTGAGTCGGGCGTCGATCGCGGCGCGCTCGTCCCCGGTGATCCGTTCCTTGGCGACCGCTCGGGACAGGGAGGTGTCGACGTGGCCGCGGCCGCGTTCGAGGGCCGCCTGGTCGATCTCGACTCCAGTGACGTCGAACCCGGCGCGGGCGAACACCTCGGCGATGCCCGCTCCCATCGTGCCGAGCCCGACCACTCCGACCTTCGTGAATTCCTGCAACATGAGCCCCACCCTAGACCGAAGGCCCCACCCGGAGGGTGGTGCCGCCTCTTGGACGCCACCAAGGCTACTGGCCAGTAACACAGGGCGGACCCCGCACACGCCGTTCCGGGCCCACGAATCCGGGCCCGTCCGCTTCCGGGAGGCGGTAACGTGACCGCCGTGCGTCTCGTCATCGCCCGGTGCAGCGTCGACTACGTCGGCCGGCTCACCGCACACCTGCCCATGGCCCCCCGCCTGATCCTCGTCAAGGCGGACGGAAGCGTGTCCATCCACGCCGACGATCGGGCCTTCAAACCGCTGAACTGGATGAACCCGCCGTGCAAGCTCCGTGAGGAGACCGTGGCCGACGGACCCGACGTCTGGACGGTCACCCACGGCAAGTCGGGCGAGAAACTCGTGCTGACCGTCGAAGAGGTCATGCACGACAGTTCACACGAACTGGGCCGGGACCCCGGCCTCCAGAAGGACGGCGTCGAGGCGCACCTCCAGGAGCTGCTCGCCGAGCACATCACCACGCTCGGGGAGGGCTACACCCTGATCCGCCGCGAGTACCCGACCGCCATCGGGCCGGTCGACATCCTGTGCCGCGACGCGGAGGGGGCCACGGTCGCCGTGGAGCTGAAGCGGCGCGGCGAGATCGACGGCGTGGAGCAACTGACCCGCTACCTGGAACTGCTCAACCGGGACCCCACCCTGGCCCCGGTGCACGGGGTCTTCGCGGCCCAGGAGATCAAGCCGCAGGCCCGGGTTCTGGCCGAGGACCGGGGGATTTCCTGCGTGGTGCTGGACTACGACGAGCTGCGCGGGATCGAGCCGGACGTCCTCCGCCTGTTCTGACCTCGGGGCCGCCTCAGGGCCCGTCCCCGATGCGCGCGGGGCGCCGTGGGCGGGAGGATCGAACTATGGTTGGGAGCATGAGCGAGATCCCCCCTTCGGACCGCGGCCGGATGCGCGCCTCGGACGCCGACCGCGACTCGGTCGCCCACAGACTGCGGGAGGCCCTCGCCGAGGGCAGGCTCGACCCGGACGAACACAGCGAGCGCCTGGACGCCGTCTACCGGGCCAAGACCCTCGGTGAACTGGTCCCCCTGACCGAGGACCTGCCCGCACCGGACGAGGGGACCGGGTCCGTCGCGGTCCCGGCCGACTTCCACTCGCCCCGCCCCGCCGGGGGACGGATCACCTCCGCCGGTCCCACCAGCCGCCTGGCGATCGCGATCATGGGCGGGGCCGACCGGGCCGGAAGCTGGGTGGTGCCCAAGCAGTTCTTCGCCACCGCGCTCATGGGCGGGGTGGAGCTGGACCTGCGCGAGGCGTACTTCACCTCGCGCGAGACGAGCATCTGGGTGGGCGCCGTCATGGGCGGGGTCGAGATCCGGGTGCCCGACGACGTCCAGGTGCGCGTCCACGGGCTACCGATCATGGGCGGGTTCAGCGGGGGCCTGCGCCAGCCGAGCACGGTGCCCTCCGACGCCCCGATCGTGCACATCCGAGGTCTGGCCGTGATGGGCGGTGTGGAGGTCAGGTACAAGCGGCGCGCCTACCAGCGCGAGGAGGACGGGGACTGATCCTCTCTCGCATCCGCCCGGTGCTCCGCGGGTGTAAGGGCGAATCAGATCACAGCGGCGGCTGTTCTGTCAGCTTTGTGGCCGATTGCGGCAATCTCACGTAGAGGTACTTGTCGAACGCGCTCCGCCGGTGTCGGATGGCAACGGTCCCATCACCCACCGAGGTGTCCGTCCCCCCGCAAGGGCGTGACGGCCCCCGTACCGGAGGAGCACCGTTGCATCCGACCCACCCCCGCGCCCGACGACGCCGGAAGGACCTTCCCGCCGGACGGCGGACGGCGGCCGGGCTCACCGCCGTTCTGACAGCCGCCGCCTCCCTGGCCCTGGCGGCGCCGGCCCACGCGGACCCGCAGGACAACGCCCCCGAGCACACACACGACCGCGCCGGATGGCCTGACAGACACGACAGACACGACAGGTCGCTCCCGGACCGGGTGACCGCCTGGCGGATCGAGCGCCACATGGCCAACCTCGCCACCATCGCCCGCTACAACGGCGGCAACCGCGCCTCGGGCACCCCCGGCTACGACGTCGCCGCCCTGTACGTGGAGAACCAGTTGGAGCGGGCCGGGTACGAGCCCTACCGCGACACCTACGAGTACACGGCCTGGGAGGAGCTCTCCGACGCGGTCCTGAGCCGGACCGGCTCCGACCCGGTCGGCTACGAGGTCGGTACCGATTACATCAGCATGGCCTACTCGGCCGCCGGCGACGTGACCGCCCCGGCCGTGGCGGTGGACGCCGACAGCGGTGACAGCGGCTGTACGCCCGAGGACTTCGCGGGCTTCCCCGAGGGAGCCATCGCGATCACCGTGCGCGGTGCCTGCTCCTTCGCGTTGAAGACCCAGAACGCGGCCGACGCCGGGGCCGCCGCCGTCCTGGTCGTCAACAGCGCCGACGAGGTGTTCTCGGGAACCGTGTCCACCCCCTCCGAGATCCCGGTGCTCGGCGTCTCCGGCGCCGCGGGCGCACCGCTGCTCGCCGCGGGCGAGGGGCTGGAGCTGCGGGTGGCGGTGGACTCCCTCACCGAGACCCGCGAGTCCTTCAACGTCATCGCCGAGACCGAGGGCGGGAGCGGCGACAACGTCGTGGTGGCCGGCGGCCACCTCGACAGCGTCGAGGAGGGGGCGGGCGTCAACGACAACGGCAGCGGTGTCGCCTTCCTCCTGGAGAGCGCCATCCAGTTGGCCCGGCAGGACGATCCGAACAACAAGGTCCGCTTCGCCTTCTGGGGCACCGAGGAGAGCGGCCTGGTCGGCTCCACCGAGTACGTCGAGGGGCTGAGCGCCGAACAGGTCGACGACATCGCCCTGTACCTCAACTTCGACATGATCGGCTCCCACAACTACGCCCGGTTCGTCCTGGACGGCGGCATGGAGCTGCCCGGATCGGGACAGGCGCCCTCCGGTTCCGGGGCGATCGCCCAGGTCTTCGCGGAGTACTTCGAGGACCGGGGGCAGGTCAGCGAACCGGGCGTGCTGAGCGGCCGCAGCGACTACGCGCCCTTCGCCCAAGCGGGGATTCCGGTCGGCGGCCTGTTCAGCGGCGCCGACGGGGTCAAGACCGAGGAACAGGTGGAGTGGTACGGCGGGGTCGCGGGCGAGACCTTCGACCCGTATTACCACACCGCGGAGGACACCCTGGCCAACGTCAACCGCGACTCCCTGGACGAGCTGTCCGACGCCGGCGCCCACGGGATCGAGTTCTTCGCCGAGAGCACCCTCCCGGTGAACGGTGTGCTGCGCAGGGCCGCGGGGCCCGAGTTCGCGAGGCTGGGCCAGGAGTGGCTCCGCTAGGAACGGCGCGCAACGCCCCTTCGGACAGACGGGGCGGACGGCGTGAACCCCCCGGTTCCACGCCGTCCGCCCCGCGCGGCGCCTCCCCCTCCGCTGCACCCGGGCGACCCCCTCACCAACCGCCTCGGATGCGCGACCGACACCGCACGGAAACCACGTTGAGTAGCTCCCCGTGTGCAACACGCTATCAGTGACTCAGAGCACATGAACCCCATGAGATCAAACGGTTATCCTCGGTCACAACACGATCGGCCAAGCCCGGATACGGCCGCTGGACACCGTCCCGCGCGAAACGCGTTCTAGGCTGGTGGCATGAGCAAACGGGACACGGACGAACCGGTCGTACTGTCGAGGATCTACACCCGCACGGGGGACGACGGGACCACCGCTCTCGGCGACATGAGCCGGACCGGGAAGAACGACACACGGCTCGTGGCCTACGCCGACACCGAGGAGGCCAACGCCGCCATCGGACTCATGCTGGCCACGGGCGAGGTCCCCGACGACGTGCGCACACTCCTGCGGCGCGTGCAGAACGAACTGTTCGACCTCGGCGCGGACCTGTCCACACCGGTCGTGCCGGACCCGGAGTTCCCGCCCCTGCGCGTCCTGCCGGAGTACGTCACCCGGCTGGAGGAGGCCTGCGACACCTACAACGCCGGCCTGCCCACCCTGCGCAGCTTCATCCTGCCCGGCGGCTCCCCCACGGTCGCGCTGGCACACACCGCGCGCATCGTGGTGCGCAGGGCCGAGCGCAGCGTGTGGGCGGCGATCGGTGAACACGGCGAAACGGTCAACCCGCTCACCGCGCGCTACCTCAACCGCCTCTCCGACCTGCTGTTCATCCTCGGCCGCTACGTCGCCGGGGACGGGGACGAGGTGCTGTGGAAGCCGGGCGGAGAGCGTTAGCGCGGGCTATTCGGAGAGTTCGCGCTCCAGGTGCTCCACCTTCGAGGTGAGGCCGTCGGTCATCCCTTCGCGGATGTCCGCCTTCAGGGTGAGGCTGACCCGGTGGGCGCCCTCACCCGCGGCCTGCACGGCGCGCTTGACCACGTCCATCACCTCGTCCCACTCACCCTCGACGCTGGTGAACATGGCGGTGGTCTCGTTGGGCAGGCCGCTCTCGCGCACCACCCTCACCGCGCGGGCGACTGCGGGCGCGACGGACTCACTGGTACCGAGCGGGGACACAGAGAAAGCGACGATCATGGGTCCCACCCTAGGGACCGATGACCGCCGCTGTGAAGAGCGACACTCAGGCCTCCCAATGTGTCCCGGGCGGCATCGACTCCATCCAGGACAGGAAGCCGGTGAGGGCGCCGTCCCCCATCGCGATCTCGTACACGGTGCCCTCGGAGGACTCGCCGCCGTCCCCGTCGCTCCAGGCGAGGCGGACGACACTCACGTCACCCGGCAGGTGGGCGCGGTCGGACGCGTCGGGCGAACGCCTGCCGACAACGGCAAGGCCGCGGCGCGACAGCTTTGCCGTCGGCCGCGGCCTGAGGGAGAAGACCGGGAACCACGCGAGGCTCTGCGTGCCGTACCTGGCGAAACCGATCCGCCAGGCCCCCCGGGGCCCCCGCCTGCCCGGAGCCCGGAGGTAGCACTCCACCGCGCCGCCCCGCCGGATGAGCACCCAGCGGCGCAGCGCGATCCACGACAGCGCCGCCCCGAGGATCAGGAGCAGGCCGAGGGCCACCCACTGGGCGGTCCCCGTCCACGGGACCATCCCCGCCTGCGCGGAGTACAGCCGCTCCATATCCACCTCTCGGTCGGCCGCAGGATGTGTTAGGCGACGTCCTCGCCCACCGCGCGCAGACGGCTGCGTGCACGGCCCAGGGCGTCACTGTCGCCCTCCTCGACCGCCTCCGACAGCGCCCTGCGCGCACGGTCCACGTCGACGTCCTCGGCCAGCTCGGCGGTCTCGGCGAGGATCGACACGCGTCCCTCACCGCTGACCGAGACGAACCCGCTGTGCGCGGCCGCCTTCACCTCGCCAGTCTCCCGGGCCCCCAGGACACGGACGACGGCGTCCTCCGCGAGCAGGGCCAGCACCGGGACGTGACCGGGCTGGATACCGATCTCGCCCTCAACGGTCTTGGCGATGACCATGTCGCCCTCGCCGGCCCAAACCTCACGCTCGGGCGAGACGATCTCGACGAACAGCTTCTTCGACACTGCCACAAACTCCTCGGCTCGTGGGCGGAATCAGGCAGGTCGGCCCCGCCGGGGCGGGGCCGACCGTCCGTCTTACTCGCCCTGCAGCTTCTCGGCCTTCTCGACGGCCATCTGGATGTTGCCGACGTCGAGGAAGGCCTGCTCGGGCAGGTGGTCGTACTCACCGTCGCACAGCGCCTTGAAGGAGGCGATGGTCTCCTCCAGCGGCACGAAGACGCCCGGGTTGCCAGTGAACTTCTCCGCCACGAACATGTTCTGCGACAGGAAGCGCTCGATGCGGCGGGCGCGGTTGACGGTGATCTTGTCCTCTTCGGACAGCTCGTCCATACCGAGGATGGCGATCTGGTCCTGGAGGTCCTTGTTGCGCTGGAGGATCTCCTTGACCCGCTGGGCCACCTGGTAGTGCTCCTCGCCCACGTACTGCGGGTCGAGGATGCGGGAGGTGGAGGTCAGCGGGTCCACCGCCGGGTAGATGCCCTTCTGCGAGATCGGGCGGGAGAGCTCGGTCGTCGCGTCCAGGTGGGCGAACGTGGTCGCCGGCGCCGGGTCGGTGTAGTCGTCCGCGGGGACGTAGATCGCCTGCATCGAGGTGATCGAGTGGCCGCGGGTCGAGGTGATCCGCTCCTGGAGCTGACCCATCTCGTCGGCCAGGTTGGGCTGGTAGCCCACGGCGGAGGGCATGCGGCCCAACAGCGTGGAGACCTCCGAACCCGCCTGGGTGAAACGGAAGATGTTGTCGATGAACAGGAGCACGTCCTGCTTCTGGACGTCGCGGAAGTACTCCGCCATCGTCAGAGCGGACAGCGCCACGCGCAGACGGGTGCCCGGGGGCTCGTCCATCTGGCCGAAGACGAGCGCGGTGTCCTGGAGGACCTCCATCTCGTCCATCTCCAGGAAGAGGTCCGTCCCCTCACGGGTGCGCTCGCCGACACCGGCGAAGACGGACACACCACCGAAGTTGCGGGCGATACGGGTGATCATCTCCTGGATCAGCACGGTCTTGCCGACACCGGCGCCACCGAACAGACCGATCTTCCCACCGCGCACGTACGGGGTGAGCAGGTCGATGACCTTGATGCCCGTGACCATCATCTCGGTCTTGGACTCAAGCTGGTCGAAGGCCGGAGCCTCGCGGTGGATCGGCCAGCGCTCGGTGACGCCCAGCTCCGAGGTCGGCACGTCCATGGACTCGCCGAGGGTGTTGAACACGTGGCCCTTGACGACGTCGCCGACGGGCACGCTGATGGCCTCACCGGTGTCACGCACCTCGGCACCGCGGACGAGGCCGTCCTGCGGGGCCAGGGAGATGGCGCGGACCAGGTTGTCCCCCAGGTGCTGGGCGACCTCCATGGTGATGGTCTTGGTGGTGCCGCCGACGGTGACGTCGGTGTGCAGGGCGTTGTAGATGGCGGGCATCGAGCCGACGGGGAACTCCACGTCGACGACCGGGCCGGTGACCCGGGCGATACGGCCGGTGGCGGTGCCAGCCCCAGCCGTCTCTTCAACAGTCGCAGTCACTTTTGTTACTCACTTCCCGCGCTGGCAGCAGCGAGCGCGTCGGCACCGCCGACAATCTCACTGATCTCGTTGGTGATCTCGGCCTGACGCGCCTGGTTGGCCAGGCGGGTCAGGGTCTTGACGAGGTCCTCGGCGTTGTCGGTGGCGGCCTTCATGGCCGCGCGACGGGACGCCCACTGGGACGCGGCGGACTCCAGGAGAGCGAAGTAGATGCGGTTGGTCACGTACTGCGGCAGCAGCCGGTCCAACGCCTCCTCCGCCGAGGGTTCGAACTCGTACAGCGGCAGCGGCTCGTCGCCGTACTCGGCCGCGAGCTCCTCCGGCGGAACCGGCCACACCGACAGCGGGAGCGTCCGCGTGGCGGTCGCCCTCTGGGTCAGCATGGACACGAACTCGGTGGAGACCACGTGGATCTCGTCGACCCCGCCCTCGGAGGTGTCCTGGGCGAACCTCTCCATGAGGACCTCGGCGATGGCCTGGGCGTCGGCGTAGGTGGGACGCTCGGTGATGCCCTCCCACTGGTCCTCGATCGCGCGATCGCGGAACCGGTAGAAGGCCACGCCCTTGCGGCCCACGACGTAGGTGACGATCTCCTCGCGCCCGTCCTCGCGCAGGCGGGCCGCGAGGGACTCCGCCTCCTTGAGGACGTTGGGCGAGAAGGCCCCCGCCAGGCCCTTGTCACTGGTGATCACCAGGATGGCCGCACGCTTGGGCTGGTCGGCGTCGACCAGCAGGGGGTGGCTGTCCACCCGTCCCGCCAGCGCCGCGACGGCCCTCGTGATCTCCCGCGCGTAGGGCCCAGCAGCCTCAGACGCCCGCTGCGCCTTGGTGATGCGCGTCGTGGCGATGAGCTCCATCGCCCGGGTGATCTTCGCCATCGACTTCGTCGAGCGGATCCTCCGGCGATAGACGCGAAGCTGTGCACCCATGGGCTACTTCCCGCCTTCGGCGACCTTGATGGTCTCCTGGCCGACCTTGTCCTTGGCCAGCGCCTCGGCCTCGGCCTCGGTGCCGAGCAGGGTGCCGGCGGAGGTCTGGAAGCCCGACTTGAACTTGTCCAGAGCCGCGGAGAGGGACTCCTCGGTCTCCTTCTCGAACTTGCCGGTCTCGCGGATCGTCTTCAGCAGGCCCTCGTGCTCGCGGTCGAGGTGCTCCAGGAAGTCGCCCTCGAAGCGGCGTACGTCCTCGGTGGGCACGTCGTCGACACGGCCGGTCGTGCCCATCCAGATGGAGACGACCTGCCTCTCCATGGAGAAGGGCGAGTACTGGCCCTGCTTGAGCAGCTCCATGAGACGGGCACCGCGCTCCAGTTGCTGCTTGGAGACGGCGTCCAGGTCGGAGCCGAACGCGGAGAACGCCTCCAGCTCGCGGTACTGGGCCAGGCCGAGCCGGAGCGTACCGGAGACCTTCTTCATCGCCTTGGTCTGGGCCGCGCCACCGACACGGGAGACCGAGACACCGACGTCGATGGCCGGACGCTGTCCCTGGTTGAACAGGTCGGACTCCAGGAACACCTGGCCGTCGGTGATGGAGATGACGTTGGTGGGGATGTAGGCCGAGACGTCGCCCGCCTTGGTCTCGATGATCGGCAGAGCGGTCATCGAACCGGCGCCCAGCTCGTCGGAGAGCTTGGCGCAGCGCTCCAGGAGGCGGGAGTGCAGGTAGAAGACGTCACCCGGGTAGGCCTCGCGGCCCGGCGGGCGGCGCAGCAGCAGGGAGACGGCGCGGTAGGCCTCGGCCTGCTTGGTCAGGTCGTCGAAGACGACGAGCACGTGCTTGCCCTGGTACATCCAGTGCTGGCCCAGGGCCGAACCGGTGTAGGGGGCGAGGTACTTGAAGCCCGCCGAGTCGGAGGCGGGGGCGGCGACGATGGTGGTGTACTCCATCGCGCCGGCCTCTTCGAGGGCGCCCCGCACACTGGCGATGGTCGAACCCTTCTGGCCGATGGCGACGTAGATGCAGCGCACCTGCTTCTCGGGGTCGCCCGACTCCCAGTTCTCCTTCTGGTTGATGATCGCGTCGACGCAGACCGCGGTCTTGCCGGTCTGCCGGTCGCCGATGACCAACTGGCGCTGGCCGCGGCCGACCGGGGTCATCGAGTCGATCGCCTTGATACCGGTCTGCAGCGGCTCGTGGACGGGCTTGCGCTCCATCACGGTCGCGGCCTGCAGCTCCAGCTCGCGGCGCTCGGTCGACTCGATCTCGCCCTTGCCGTCGATGGGGGCGCCCAGGGGGTCCACCACACGGCCGAGGAAGTCGTCGCCCACCGGCACCGAGAGGAGCTGGCCGGTGCGGCGCACCTTCTGCCCCTCCTCGATGCCGGAGAAGTCGCCCAGCACCACGACACCGATCTCACCGATCTCGAGGTTCTGGGCCATGCCCAGCGTGCCGTCCTCGAACTTCAGCAGCTCGTTCGCCATCGCCGAGGGAAGGCCACCGACGCGGGCGATGCCGTCACCGGAGTAGGTGACGGTACCGACCTCTTCAGCGCGGGTGGCGTCAGGCTCGTACGACTGGACGAAGCGCTGCAGCGCGTCCCGGATCTCATCCGGCCGGATCGTCAGCTCCGCCATCTCTACGTATGTCCTTGCTCTCAAATGGCGCCGGGCCGGCGCCGTGCGTGCTTGCCTTGCGTTGTCGGCGTGTCTCAGCCGGCCAGGCGGCGCTTGACCTCAGCGATGCGCCCGGCGATCGTGTCGTCGATGACCTCGTCGCCCACCTGGACGGAGAGTCCGCCGATGAGCTCGGGGACCACTTCGATGTTCAGGTGGATGTCGCGGCCGTACTTGCGGCTGAGCGCCGCCCGCAGGCGGTCCTGTTGGGCCTCGCTCGGGAGGTGGGCGGCCCGGACCACGGCGACGAAGTGCTGGGCGCGCTCGGCGACCAATTGGCCGAAGTGGTCGAGCGCCTGTTCCAGAGTACGTCCCCGGGGACGGGTGACCGCCTCTCCGACCAGTACCGACGTGGCGGGGTCGACCTTGCCCGACAGCAGGTCGTCGACCAGCGAGCGCAGCGTGGCGGCCGGCACGCCCTCACGGGTGAGCGCGGCGCGAAGCTGCGGCTGGGCGGCGACGATCCGCTGGAAGCGGAACAGCTCGTCCTCGACCCCGTCCAGGCGGCCGCCCGCGACGGAGGCCAGGGTCGCGTAGACCCCCATGCGCTCCAGGGCGTCCACCATGTCGCGGGCGGAGGACCAGTCCTGCTGGAGGACGTCGCCCACCACGATCAGCGCGGACGGCGACACCCTCTGCTCCAGGAGCTGACCGGCCAGCGCGGTCTTGCTCTCGGCGGGGGTGGACTGGTCCGCCAGCCAGCGGCGGAGCGAGTGCTCGCCGCTGAGCAGGGCGACGACCTCGAAGAGCTCGCCGCCCAGCGCGAGGGCGCCGCGGGCGTCCACCGACGCCAGGACGTTGGAGTCCAGGCGCCGGGTGACCTCTGCCAGGGAGGTGCGGCTGATACCACGCATCAGCGCACCTCGGCCTGCGTCGAACCCTCGGACCGCTCCAGCTCCTCCAGGAACCGGTCGACCACACGGGTCTGCGCGGCGCCGTCGGTGAGGGTCTCACCGACGATGCGGGAGGCGAGCTCGGTGGACAGGGCACCGATCTCCGCCCGGAGCTGGACGACGGCCTGCTGCCGGTCGGCCTCGATCTGGGCGTGCGCGGAGTCGATGATCCGGCGCGCTTCGACCTGGGCCTCCTCGCGAGCTTCGGCGATGATGGCCGCCTTCTGCTCCTTGGCCTTCTCCAGCTCCTGGGCGTACTCGCGGTGCGCCTCCTCGAGCTTCTCCTTGTACTGCTGGCGGATCTCCGCCGCCTCCGCCTCGGCCTTCTCGGCGCGAGCGATGCCGCCCTCGATCTTGTCGGCACGCTCGTCGAGCGCCTTCGTCAGCCTCGGCCACATCTTGTAGACGACACCGAGGATGAGCAGGAAGGCGATGGAACCGAAAACGAACTCGTCCCAGTGGATGCTGAGGACGTTGTACTCTTCAGCTGCCAAAATCACGGTTGGCATCCCCTTCGCGTTGAGTTGCCGAGTCGCTTAAACCGCGAAGGCGAGGACGAAGCCCAGGATGGCGAGGGCCTCGATGACGGCGAAGCCGAAGATCATCTGGCCCTGGAGGACGCCGCGGGCCTCGGGCTGGCGGGCGATCGCCTGGACGCCCATACCGAAGACGAGACCGACGCCGATGCCGGGGCCGATCGCGGCGAGGCCGTAACCGATGGCGTTGAGGTTACCGGTGATGTCCATGCTGATTTTCCCTTTACTACACGCCGGCGATCATGGCTGACGCCGGACTGACGTATGCGAACCGGACGGGGTACGGGGTGCGCTATGGAGCGGGCACGGGGGCCGCGCTCCTAGTGCGCGCCCTCCAGGGCCTCACCGATGTAGATGGAGGACAGGAGGACGAAGACGTAGGCCTGCACCGCCATGATGAACAGCTCGAAGAGCGTGAACACCAGGAAGCCGAGCAGGGCGAGGCCGGAGTAGCCCACCGAGATGGCACCGAAGAGCGGACCCATCGGGGAGGTGGGGTTGAACATGTAGAACCCGGCGGCCGCGAACAGTGCGAGCAGCAGGTGCCCGGCGAACATGGTCGCGAACAGACGGATCATGTGCGTGGCCGGGCGGATGACGAAGTTCGACAGAGCCTCGATCGGTACGACGATCGGGAGGATCCACCCGGGGACGCCGCTGGGGACCAGGCGGGCCTTGAAGTGGCCGCCCACACCGTGGCGGCGGATACCGATGACGTTCCACAGCACGAAGACGAAGATCGCCAGCACCGCGGGGAAGGCCAGGTGGGAGGTGACCGGCAGTTGGAGACCCGGGATGAGTCCCATGACGTTCATGCAGAAGATGAACAGGAACAGGGCGACCATCAGGGGAAGGTACTTGTCCCCCTCCTTGCCGATGGCGTTCCGGGTAACCTGGCCGCGCAGGAACTCGACCAGCATCTCGGCCATGCTCTGGCCCCGGCTCGGGACGACCTTGGCCCCGCGCGTGGTGAAGAACCAGAAGCCCGCCGCGATGAGCAGGGCGACGGCCAGCAGCAGGATGTACTTGCTCAGGCCGTAGGTCCCGGCGAGTCCGAAATCGACCCACGGCTCGGGGAAGAACAGGCTCGGCCCCGGGGCCTCGAAACCGCACCCGAAGTCGTTGAAAATGTGGCAGCCTGGCTCGGACGCCGCGACGACGTTCACGTCAGCACTCACGGCGTTCCCTTTCGTCGTGACGCAACTCAATCCTCAGGGTTGTGATCGGTACGCTCCCGCGTTCAGCGCAGGCAGGCGCACCTCGATGTTCGGTCAGGACCGGACGTGCTGGGCGTAGATGAGGTACACGGCGCCGGCGAAACCGACGATCAGACCCACGGGCAGGAACAGGGCGGAGAACCCCAGTGCCCGGTCGGCGACCCAGCCGATGCCGCCCCAGAAGGCCATGCCTCCCAGCAGATACGAGACGAGCGTGGTCCCGTTGGCGTTCGACACTTGTGTGTCGCCGCCGCTGCGGTTCTCTCTCATCTCGCTCCGGAAGATAGCAGTAGGTCGACAGGGTCCGCACGCCGCCCCGTATCCGTGGGCTCACCGGTGTTCACCGGTGGCCGCGACGGCGGTCTCGCCGGCCTCGTCCTCGGGGACGATGGTCGGCTGCTTGCTCCGCTTGACGGCCACGGCCTGGGCCCCGAGCCACACGATGACGCAGGCGAGCGCCGTCCATCCGAAGACGTCCGTGTCCAGGGCCGTGGTGCCCTTGAACAGGAGGAGGATGGCCAGCAGAATGCCGAGCTTGGTCGTGTAGACCAGGAACGCCACGGGCAGCAGCAGCTCCGGGCGCCGACCGCCGGTCCAGGAGATGACGAACGCCGAGGCGGCGAACGCACCGATGACCAGTGTCAGCCCGAAGAGTGCGCCGAAGAGTCCCTGGGTTCCGGCCAGAGCGAAGCCGACGATCAACGCGACCACGCCGACGACGGCCGTCGGAAGCGCGGCGCCTCGGAGAATCCGGGCGTCGTGTTCCTGCATGACGAAGCTCCGTGGGGTTCGGTGGGATCCTGCTCGTGAAAGCTATCACAAGGTTTTCGGTGCTGGATGCCGGGGTTCCTTAACGGACCCTTAACGCGCCGCGAAGTGCCCCGTGGGGTCGGCTTCGCGGCGCTTTGTCGTCTCGACCACACCACCGCATGTCCGACCGGTACCGGCCTGCGGCCGGCTTTTCGGAACGCGGGCACCGTCGCGTGATGCCCGGTTCACTCATCGGATACCGAATGGTGATGTCCGGACCGCTTCGCGGCCCTTCCGTACCCCCAGGGGAGCAGCCCGCGGCGGCGCAGGCGGGGCAGGGCGATGAGACCCACCGCACACACCGCGACCAGGGCCGTGATGGACAACACCATCGCCGCCGAGCCGAAGATCGACAGCGACACCGAGGCGAACGCCACGATCCCGGCCCACAGGTACATGAGCAGGACCGCGCGGACGTGGCTGTGCCCCATGTCCAGCAGCCGGTGGTGCAGGTGACCGCGGTCAGGGGAGAAGGGCGAGCGGCCCGCCAGGGTGCGCCGCAGCACCGCCAGGACCAGGTCGGCCAGGGGCAGGGCGATCACCAGCAGCGGCAGCAGGATCGGCAGGAACACCACCAGGCCGGAGGAGTTGAACTCCTCGCGTGCGGTGTTGGCGTCGAACTGGCCGGTCACCGTGATGGTGATCGAGGTGAGCAGCAGGCCCAGCAGCATCGACCCGGTATCGCCCATGAACACCCGGGCCGGGTGGAAGTTGTGACAGAGGAAGCCCACGCACGTGCCCGCCAGGATGATCGCGATCATCGCCGGATAGGACTGGCGCACGAACCCCTCCTCCACCGCCACCACGTAGTAGTAGGCGAAGAAGGCCAGGGACGAGATGGCCACGATCCCCGCCGCCAGGCCGTCCAGCCCGTCGGCGAAGTTCACCGCGTTGATCGTGACGACGATGAGCAGGATGGAGATCATCGCCCCCAACCACGGCCCCAGCGAGAGCTGGGTGCCCGGCAGCGGCAGCCACAGGAGCTGCACGCCGTTGGAGACGAGGATGCCCGCGGCGGCCACCTGGCCCGCGAGCTTGCTGAGGGCGTCCATCCCCCAGCGGTCGTCGATCACGCCGATGAGCGTGATGAGCCCGCCCGCCAGGAGCAGCCCCTGCCAGGTGTCGGCGACGAACACGTTCTGCAGGTGGGGAAGCTGCGCGGAGATCAGCAGCGCCGCCGCGAACCCGCCGTAGATGGCCAGCCCGCCCAGGCGCGGGATGGGCTCGGTGTGCACGTCGCGGTCGCGGACGGGGGGCGTGGCCCCGAACCGGATCGCCGCGCGCCGCACCAGCGGCACGAGCAGATAGGTCACCGCCGCGGCGATGACGAAGGTGAGCGCGTACTCCCGCACGGCCGGACCCCTCTACTTGTCGGAGCGGTCGCCGTCCCGGGCCGGCTCCGCCTCCTCGGAGGGCCCCGCTTCCCACCGTTCCGCCTCCGGCGGCGCCGACCCCTCCCGCTCCTGTGCGGGCTCCGGAGCCGCGCCACCGGCCTGCGACACGGGACGACCCTTGCGCATCTCGCCGATGACCGTGCCGCACACACCGCGCAGTCGGTCCATCGAGACCGCGCCCAGCCGCAGGACGCGCGGCACCGTGTAGGTCAGGTCCACGATGGTGGAGGGGACCGGGTCCTCGCACTCACCGCCGTCGAGGTAGACGGCCACGGCCTCCTCGCCGAGCTGCTCGACCGCCTCGTCCACACGCGTGGCTGCGGGATGGTCGGTCCTGTTGGCACTGCTCACCGCCATCGGACCGACCTCCTTGAGCAGCTCCAGGGCGACCGGGTCCATCGGCATGCGCACCGCGACGGTGCCCTTGGTGTCGCCCAGGTCCCAGGAGAGGCTGGGGGCGGCGGTGCACACCAGGGTGAGCGGCCCCGGCCAGAACTCGTCCATGAGGTCCCGGCCGAAGTTGCCCATGTCCTCGATGAGCGCCATGGCGGCCCGCACCGATCCGACCAGGACCGGAGGGGGCTTCTCCCGGCCGCGGCCCTTGGCAGCGAGCAGGTCCGCGACAGCGGTGGGGCTGAAGGCGTCGGTACCGATCCCGTAGACGGTGTCCGTCGGGAGCACCACGAGATCGCCCCGGCGCACCGCCGACGCGGCGTCGGCGATCCCGTCCCTGCGGGCGGTCTCGTCCGCGCAGTCGTAGATGCGGCTCACCAGCGTTCACCTCTCATCGAACGTTCGGCAGTGGGAGCGGTTCAGTCGTCCGGTTCGGCGCGGCGCATGACGACGAAGCGGTCGCGCCGGGCCATGTCCTTGCGGTTGAGGACGTCGCGCCATCCGAGGTCCTCGGGGAACAGCCACGGGATGTCGATCCCCTGGCCGTCGTGGTGCTCGACCGCCATCGCGCCGCCCGGGCGCAGCAGGCGGCGGCCGACCGCCTCCAGCGAGCGGATCATGTCGAGGCCGTCGTCGCCGGACCACAGCGCGGGTGCCGGGTCGTAGTCGCGCACCTCGGGAGGGATCACCGCCGCCTCGCGGATGGGCACGTAGGGCGGGTTGCTGATCAGCAGGTCGACGCGGCCGTCGAGTTCGGGGAGCGCGGTGCGCATGTCGCCGGCGTGGGGGGTGACCCGGCCGGAGTGGCCGCTGGCCTCGATGTTGCGCCGGGCCCAGTCCAGGGCGACGGGGTCGAGTTCGACGGTGTGCACCCGGGAGCGCGGCACCTCCTGGGCGATGGAGATGGCGATCGCCCCCGATCCGGTGCCCAGGTCGACGACGAGCGGGTCGGCGACGTCCATCGCCCGCAGGGTCTGGATCGCCCAGTCGACCATGATCTCGGTCTCCGGGCGGGGGATGAACACCCCCGGGCCGACCTGGAGTTCCAGGTAGCGGAAGTAGGCGCGGCCTGTGATGTGCTGGAGCGGTTCGCGTGCCTCGCGCCGGGCGACGCACTCCCAGTAGCGGGCGTCGAAGTCGCCGTCGCGCACGGTGTGCAGCTCCCCCCGACGGACGCCGTGCACGGACGCGGCGAGCTCCTCCGCGTCCGCGCGGGGCGACGCCACACCCGCCTCAGCGAGCCTCAGCGTCGCGCGGGCCACCTCGTCGAGTAGGAAGTTCATCGTTTGTCGGGCGTCCTTTACGACGACTGCGCGGCTTCGAGCCTCTCCTCGGTGTCGGCGTCCACCAAGGCCTTGACGACCCCGTCCAGTTCGCCGTCCAGGACCTGGTCCAGGTTGTAGGCCTTGTAGCCGACCCGGTGGTCGGAGATGCGGTTCTCCGGGAAGTTGTAGGTGCGCACGCGCTCGGAGCGGTCCACGGTGCGGACTTGGCTCTTGCGCTCGGCTGCGGCCTCGGCGTCTGCGCTGGCCTGGGCCTCGGCGTAGATGCGGGCCCGCAGGATGCGCATGGCCTGCTCCTTGTTCTGGAGCTGGCTCTTCTCGTTCTGGCAGGAGGCCACGATGCCGGTCGGCAGGTGGGTGATGCGGACCGCTGAGTCGGTGGTGTTGACGCTCTGGCCGCCGGGCCCCGAGGAGCGGTAGACGTCGACCCGCAGGTCCTTTTCCTGGATGTCGACCTCGATCTCCTCGGCCTCGGGGACCACCAGGACGCCCGCGGCGGAGGTGTGGATCCGGCCCTGGGACTCGGTGACGGGCACCCGCTGGACCCGGTGCACACCGCCCTCGAACTTGAGCAGCGGCCACACGCCCGCACCGGGCTCGGGGGTGCCCTTGTTCTTGAAGGCGATGGTGATGTCCTTGTACCCGCCCAGGTCCGAGTGCGTGGAGCTGATGACCTCGGTCTTCCACCCCTGCCGCTCGGCGTAGCGCAGGTACATCCGGACGAGGTCGCCGGCGAACAGGGCCGACTCCTCGCCGCCCTCCCCCGCCTTGACCTCCATGATGAGGTTCTTGTCGTCGGCGGCGTCGCGGGGGATGAGCAGGACGCGCAGCCGCTCGGTGAGGGCCTCGGCGTCCAGTGCCAGGCGGTCGGCCTCCTCGGCGAAGGCGGGGTCCTCGGCGGCCAGCTCTCGGGCGGCGCCGATGTCGCTCTCGACCTCCTTGAGGGAGCGGTAGGCCTCGATGATCGGGGTGAGCTGCGAGTAGCGCTTGCCGAGCGTCCGCGCCCTGTTCTGGTCAGCGTGCACCTCGGGGTCGGCGAGCTGCTGTTCCAGCTCGTAGTACTCCCCCAGAAGGTCGTCCAGCTTCACTTGCGCCACGTCCCCGTCTCGATCGGTTGCCTCGCTCCTGCGGCCCTGGTCCGCGATGCGCCCCTGTGGTGCCGGCCCGCGCGGGCCGGCACCACAGGGCGACGGACGGCGCTACTTGCGCTTGCCGAAGCGCTTCTCGAAGCGGGCGACCCGGCCACCGGTGTCGAGGATCTTCTGCTTGCCGGTGTAGAACGGGTGGCACGCGGAGCACACGTCGGCGCGCAGCTTGCCCGAGGTGATGGTGCTCCGCGTCACGAACTGGGCGCCGCAGGTGCAGGTCACCTCGGTCGGCACGTACTCAGGGTGGATGTCGGCCTTCATGTGCTTCTCCTCGCGAAGGCGGCCGCCGGACGCAGACCCGCCCGCGGATGCGGAAGTGGGCCGTGCGCGAACCGGTGCCGCGTGGATCCAGGTGGTGGGGCGGCGGGCTCCGTCGCCTGACGGGCGGGCCGCTCCCCTACCAGTTTGCCAGACTCACAACGCTGCCGGGACCAGTCCTGTTCCGGGCCCCCACTCGGAGAGCACGCGTCCCCCCGCCCGGGCGGGCGGGGGGACGCGCTCACACGACAGGCTCCCGGTGTCAGGTGGTCTTCTGCACCTGGAGCAGGAACTCGGCGTTGCTCTTGGACTCCTTCATCTTGTCCAGGAGCAGTTCGATGGCCTGCTGGGTGTCGAGGGCGTGCAGCACCCGGCGGAGCTTCCAGACGATGTTCAGCTCCTCGGCCGACATCAGGATCTCCTCCTTACGGGTGCTGGAGGCGTCCACGTCGACCGCCGGGAAGATCCGCTTGTCCGCCAGGCCCCGGCTGAGCTTGAGCTCCATGTTGCCGGTGCCCTTGAACTCCTCGAAGATCACCTCGTCGGCGCGCGAACCGGTCTCCACGAGCGCGGTCGCCAGGATGGTGAGCGATCCGCCGCCCTCGATGTTGCGCGCGGCGCCGAAGAAGCGCTTGGGCGGGTACAGCGCGGTGGAGTCCACACCACCGGACATGATGCGCCCGCTGGCCGGGGCGGCCAGGTTGTAGGCGCGGCCCAGACGGGTGATCGAGTCGAGGAGGACGACGACGTCCATGCCCATCTCCACCAGGCGCTTGGCCCGTTCGATCGCCAGGTCGGCGACGACCGTGTGGTCCTCGGCCGGGCGGTCGAAGGTGGAGTGGATGACCTCGCCCTTGACCGTGCGCTGCATGTCGGTGACTTCCTCGGGCCGCTCGTCGACCAGGATCACCATCAGGTAGCACTCGGGGTTGTTCTCGGTGATCGCGTTGGCGATCGCCTGCATCACCATCGTCTTGCCCGCCTTGGGCGGGGAGACGATGAGCCCGCGCTGGCCCTTGCCGATGGGGGCGACGAGGTCGATGATGCGCGTGGTGAGCACGTTCGGCTCGGTCTCCAGGCGCAGCCGCTCCTGGGGGTAGAGCGGAACCAGCTTGGAGAACTCCTGACGGCCCTTGGCCTGGTCGGGGGACATCCCGTTGACCGAGTCCAGGCGCACCAGGGCGTTGAACTTCTCCCTGCGCTCGCCGTCCTTGGGCTGGCGGACCGCGCCGACGATGTGGTCGCCCTTGCGCAGCCCGTGCTTGCGCACCTGGGCGAGGGAGACGTACACGTCGCTCGAACCGGGCAGGTAGCCGGTGGTCCGCACGAAGGCGTAGTTGTCCAGGATGTCGAGGATGCCCGCGACCGGCAGCAGGACGTCGTCGTCGCCGATCACCGGCTCCTGCTCCTGGCCGCCGCCGCGGCCCCGGCGGTCCCTGCGGTCCCGGCGGCGGCCTCTGCGGCGGCCGCCGCCGAAGTCGTCGTCACCGCCACCGCCGCCACGGCCCTGGTTCTGGTTCTGGCCGCCACCGCCCTGCTGGGCGCTGCCACCCGTGTTCTGGTCGTCGCCGCCACCACCGCGGCTGCGGTTGCGACGGTTGCGCTGGCGCTCTCGACCCTGCCCGGACCTGTGATCACGGTCCTCAGAGTTATCGGAGCCGTTCTTCTGGGAGGTACTCGATGTCTTGGTCACGCTGCTCGCGGAGGTAGAAGGGTCGGCGCCGTCCACCGATCGGGGCTGGTCGCCGGAGTCGTCACCGCGCTTGCGGGACGAACGGCGGTTCTGGGCCGGCTGCTTGTCGCCCCGGCCACCCCGGGATTCGGCCACGGCCTGGTTCGACGGTCGCTCACCCGCGCCCGTCCGTGCGGAGTCACCGGCGTCCGAGCCCGCGGGGGTCGTGGTCTGGTCCGGACCGCCGGTGGACCCGACCTTACCTGTTGTCGGCTCCGCTTCGGCTTTCTTCGCCGTTTTGGCCCGCACCGGCCCCTCGACGGGGCCGCCCTGCTTCGCTTCGATCGCGGCGATCACGTCGCTCTTGCGCATGCGCCCCGTGCCGGTGATGCCCATGCTCGACGCGAGCTTTTGCAGCTCGGGCAGCTTCTGGGCGGCGAGCCCGGTCCCGCGCGCGGCCGCTCGGGACCGCGACGGCGCCGGTGCCTCCGAAGGCGGCGAGCCGTCGGCCTCCGTTCCGGAGGCGCCGGTGGTGGTTGCGCTTTCGACCGCCGCGTCCGTGTGGAGATCGGTGGTGTCGCTCACTAAGGGTCCTTCCCAAGGAGCGGGCTTCGGCCGTCAGCGGGTGCTGTGACGGCCGGCCCGGTGTTGCGAACCGGCAGGGCCGGGTAGGGCGTGCCCCACGTGGATGTTGGAAACCGACGGCTCGACGGTCCCCCACCCGATCGCGGCGGGCTGAGTACAGCCAGACGTCAGGACGGATGGCTTGGTGGTGATGCCCGTCAACCGCGGTACCCGCTCATCCGGGGAGGGGTTGGCTTCGGTGACGTAGGCACAGTCGCGGGATATCCGCGGAATCGACACACCGACCACCGCTTCCGGACGGTCGTGAGACCGACGGCCGGAACGAAAGTTCGCGGAGGCCGCTGTGGCGGATGAACACTCGCCCCGCGGGCGGGGCGCCTGGTGCTTCACCTAGCCTAACATCACCGGAGGCCACGGCTATTCCTCAACACAGGTGCTACGAATGGGGAGATGGGGTCCGCACCCCCGCCGGCTCGATCTGCAAGGGGCGTACGTCCCAATCATTACCCGCGCTACGGCGGATCAAATCAATGTGCCACATGATTTCCGGTGAATCGGTGTCCGCACGCCCCTCCTTCACCGTGCAGAACACGAGCACCGTGGGTCCGGCACCGGAGACGACGGCGGGCAGGCCCGCGTCACGCAGCCGTCCGACCAGGTCCAGGGTTCGGGGCATCGCGGGCTCCCGGTAGGGCTGGTGCAGCCGGTCCTCCGTCGCCGGGTACAGGGCCTCCGGACGTCCGCACACCGCCGCCGTCATGAGAGCGGCGCGTCCGGCGCCGAAGGCCGCGTCGGCATGGGGGACCGTGTCCGGGATCAGCCCCCGCGCGCGTTCGGTGGACAGGCGCCAGCCGGGAACGCACAGCACCGGGAGGATCCTCGGATCCGGTGCGAGGGAGAGGGCCCCCCACCCTTCGGAGTCCCGGTAGGCGACGGTGTAGCCGCCGTACACGCAGGGCGCCACGTTGTCCGGGTGGCCCTCGACGTCCGCGGCGATCCGGTAGATCCAGTCCCGGTCCGGCCCGCCGTCGGGCCCCGTCCGCCCCAGCAGGGCGGCCGCCGCGGCCACACCACCGACGATCGCCGAGGAGGACGATCCGAGGCCGCGGGCGTGCGGCACGCCGTTCTCACACGACAGGTCGAGGCCGGGCGGCCGCTCCCCGGCGCGCTCGAACGCCTCGCGCAGGGCGCGCACGACGAGGTGGCGCCCGTCGAGGGGCACCTCCCCCGCGCCCTGCCCGGTGACCTCGACACGGACCCGGTCGTCGTCGCGCACGGCGACGTCGAACCGGTTGTACAGCCCTACCGCGAGCCCGAGGGCGTCATAGCCCGGGCCGAGGTTGGCGCTGGTCGCGGGTGCCCGGACGGACACCCGCGAGGGGCGCTGTGGGGTCATGGCGGTCTTCCTAGTCCAGGGGGTCCCGTGCCCGGGGGTCAGGCCAGATCCAGGGCCTGGGCCGCGGCGCGGGCGTCGACCGGGACCGTGGTGGCCGCGGCGGCCCCGGCCAGGGCCCAGTCCGGGTCCTTGAGCCCGTTGCCGGTGACGGTGCAGACCACGCGGCTGCCGCGCTCCACGAGTCCGGCCTCGGCGGCCTGGAGGAGGCCGGCGACGCTGGCGGCGGAGGCGAGTTCGACGAACACGCCCTCCTCCGCGGCCAGGAGCCGGTAGGCGGCCATGATCTGGCGGTCGGTCACCTTGTCGATGAGGCCGCCGGAGTCGTCCCTGGCCTGCTCGGCGAACTTCCAGGAGGCCGGGTTCCCGATGCGGATGGCCGTGGCGATCGTGCTCGGCCCGGTGACGGGGGCACCGTCGACGATCGGCGCCGCGCCGCTGGCCTGGAAGCCGAACATGCGCGGGGAGCGGGTGGAGACCCCGTCCTTGGCGTACTCGGTGTAGCCCATCCAGTAGGCGGTGATGTTGCCCGCGTTGCCCACCGGGACGCAGTGGATGTCGGGGGCGTCGCCGAGGGCGTCCACGATCTCGAAGGCCGCGGTCTTCTGCCCCTGGAGGCGGTACGGGTTGACCGAGTTCACCAGGGCGACGGGGTAGTCGACGCTGAGCTTGCGGGCGAGTTCGAGGCAGTCGTCGAAGTTGCCGTCCACCTGGAGCAGCCGGGCGCCGTGCACCAGCGCCTGGGCGAGCTTGCCCATGGCGATCTTGCCCTGGGGCACCAGAACCGCGCAGGCCATACCCGCGCGGATGGCGTAGGCGGCGGCGCTGGCGCTGGTGTTTCCGGTGGAGGCGCAGATGACGGCCTTTGCGCCGTCCTCGGCCGCCTTGGTGATGGCCATGGTCATCCCCCGGTCCTTGAAGGATCCCGTGGGGTTGAGCCCCTCGACCTTGAGGAAGACCTCGCAGCCCGTCAACTCGGACACGCGCGTGGCCGGGAGCAGGGGGGTTCCCCCCTCCTGGAGGGTGACGACCGGGGTGTTCTCGTTGACGGGGAGGCGGTCGCGGTACTCCTCGACGACCCCTCGCCACGCCCGTGCCATGCTCACGAGTGTGTCCTTTTCGGGTGAATGCGATTTCGCTTGACGCGCGGATGGGCGGGCGGTCGACCGCCCCACCTGGTACGAGTCTATGGCCCCGGCCGGGGTCGGCCGTATCACGGGCCCGCACTCGGGGTGCGGCGGCCGTCCGCGGCGGGTCAGTCGGCGAAGGTCTCCACACGCATGACGCTGGCGACCTCGCGGACCAGCTCGTGCTCGCGCAGCCGTTCGACCGTGCTGCTCAGCGCGGCGTCCGGCGCCGGATGGCTGACCAGCACGAGCTGGGCGTCCTCGCCGCTGCCCTCCTGGCGCACGTTCTTGATGGATACCCCGTGGTCGGCGAAGACCTCGGCCACCTTCGAGAGCACGCCGGGCCGGTCGGCCACGTCCAGGGCGACGTGGTAGCTGGTGATGGTGTGACCCATGTCATGCACGGGCAGGCCGGTGTCGTGCGCCCCCTCGGCCACGAAGGTGCCCGCGAGGCGGTTGCGCGCCACGGCCACCACGTCGCCCAGGACCGCGCTCGCGGTGGGGGTGCCCCCCGCGCCGGCGCCGTAGAACATCAGCCGCCCGGCCGACTCGGCCTCCACGAAGACCGCGTTGTAGGCCTCCTTGACCCCGGCCAGCGGGTGCTCGACCGGCAGCATCACCGGGTGGACGCGCACCCCCACCGAGGCCCCGTCCTCCGAGCGCTGGCAGATCGCCAGGAGCTTGACCACACAGCCCATGTCGCGCGCGCTGGCGATGTCGGCCGCCGACACCGAGGTGATCCCCTCGCGGTGCACGTCGGCCGCGGTGACGCGCTGCGTGTGGAACGCCAGTCGGGCCAGGATCGCCGCCTTCGCGGCGGCGTCGAAGCCCTCCACGTCGGCGGTGGGGTCGGCCTCCGCGTACCCCAGCGCCTGGGCCTCCTCCAGGGACTCGGTGAACCCCGAGCCCAGGGAGTCCATGCGGTCCAGGACGTAGTTGGTCGTGCCGTTGACGATGCCCAGCACCCGGTTGACGCGGTCGCCCGCCAGCGAGTCGCGTAGCGGCCGCAGCAGCGGGATCGCCCCCGCCACGGAGGCCTCGTAGTACAGGTCCACCCCGGCCTCGCGGGCCGCGGCGTGCAGCGTCTGGCCGTCCTCCGCCAGCAGCGCCTTGTTCGCGGTCACCACGGACTTGCCGGCCTTGATCGCGGCGAGGATGAGCGAGCGGGCCGGTTCGATCCCGCCGATCACCTCCACCACGATGTCGATGTCGGGCCGGGTCACCAGGGACATGGCGTCGGTGGTCAGCAGCGCCGGATCGACACCGCGGTCCCGGTCCATCCGCCGCACGGCGATCCCGCCGACCTCGATCGGCGTGCCCAGCCGCGCGGCCAGCTCATCGGACTGCTCATCGATCAGGCGGACGGCCTCCGCACCCACCACGCCGCATCCGAGCAGCGCCACCTTCATCGCCATTGGGGCCCGACTCCAGTTCTCTCGTCTCCTACCACCACACGGTGCGCCTGTGCCCAGCGCCGGTTCAGCCTACGTCCAGACGCAGGAGGTCCTCCTCCGTCTCCCTGCGGACGATGGTCCTCGCCCGCCCCTCCCGGACCGCCACCATGGCGGGGCGGGGCAGGTGGTTGTAGTTGCTCGCCATGGAGTAGCAGTAGGCGCCGGTGGCGGCGACCGCCACCAGGTCGCCCGGCCTCAGGTCGGCCGGCAGGTAGAGGTCGTGCACGATGATGTCACCGCTCTCGCAGTGCTTGCCGACCAGGCGGGAGAGCATCGGCCCGGCGCTGCTCTCCCGGGAGACCATCTGGCTGGTGTACTCGGACCCGTAGAGCGCGGTGCGGATGTTGTCGCTCATGCCGCCGTCGACGCTCACGTAGGTGCGGATGCCCTCGACGTCCTTGACCGTGCCCACCTCGTAGAGGGTGATCCCAGCCGGCCCGGCGATGGCGCGCCCGGGTTCGACGGCGATGCGGGGCATGGGCAGGCCGCCCTCCTCGCACTCGCGGCGCACGATGGCGGTAAGGCTCTCGGCGATACTCTTGGTGTCCAGGGGGTCGTCCCCGGAGGTGTAGGCGATGCCCAGGCCTCCGCCGAGGTCGAGTTCGTCGAGGGTGACCCCCAGCTCCTGGTGGATCCCGGTGAGGAAGCGGGCCACCCGGCGGGCGGCGACCTCGAAGCCGGAGGTGTCGAAGATCTGCGAGCCGATGTGCGAGTGCAGGCCGACCAGCTCCAGATGGGGCGCGTCGAGCACCGCTCGGACGGCTCCGCCGGCGGCGCCCGTGCTCAGCGCGAAGCCGAACTTCTGGTCGTCGTGCGCGGTGGCGACGAACTCGTGGGTGTGGGCCTCCACCCCGGTGGTGACCCGGATGAGCACCTTGGGACGGCGGTCGAGCCCGGCCGCCACGGCCTCCAGCCGCTCGATCTCGTCGAAGGAGTCGATGATGATCCGCCCGACACCGGCCTCGACCGCGCGGTGCAGCTCCCGCTCGGACTTGTTGTTGCCGTGCATGCCGATGCGCTCCACCGGGACGCCCGCCGCCAGGGCGACCGCAAGCTCGCCACCGGAGCACACGTCGAGCTTGAGCCCCTCCTCGACCACCCAGCGGGCGACGGCCTTGTTCAGCAGTGCCTTGCCCGCGTAGTAGACGTCGGCGTCGGCGAAGGCCTGGCTGAAGTCGCGGGCGCGCCTGCGGAAGTCCTCCTCGTCCATGACGAAGAGCGGCGTCCCGTGGGCGGCGGCGAGCTCGCGCACACCGATACCGCCGACGCTGACCTCACCGCCGTCGCGGCGCGCGGTGGCGGGCCACACCCGCGGGTCGAGGGCGTTGAGGTCCTCGGGGGGCATCGGCGGGTTGTCCTCGGGCAGGATCTCCGCGTGGCGGGATCCGGCGGGGTGGGCGTAGCGGCTCATGGCGGACTTTCGACTGGGATACGGCTTGTACTGGGGCTGGCCTGCCCGTCACCGCTGTGGCGCGGGGGCCGGTGCCACCCGTGCGCGGGCGGTCCGGAGGTCTACAGCCTCGTGGGCGCCGACACGCCGAGCAGGAAGAGCCCGGTGCGGAGGACCCCGGCGACGGCGGCTGGCAGCGCCGGATCCGAGGCGGCCTCCGCCGCGTCGGTTCCGGCGGCGGGACAGGACCACCACTCATCGTAGGCACGGGCCAGCGCTTCCAGGTATCTGACCAGGATATGGGGTTCCTCTCGGCGCGCGGCGGCGTCCACCGCGCTGGTCCCGTCGAACAGCAGCCCCCGCACCGCGGCGGCGTGCCCGGCGCAGGCGCTGCGGGCGGGCGCCCCCTCCGCCCTCCAGCGGACCCGGCTCACCGCGTGCGCGTGGACCCTGCGCAGCAGGAAGGCGGGGTTGTCGTCGGTCAGCCGCACCCACGCGCCGGGGTGCTCGGCGGAGGGCAGCACGGGTAGGCCGCTGCCGGTGGTCTCGGCCTCCCGGGGGCGTTCGGGGACCGAGCGGCAGAACGCGATCCGGGCGGCGGCCTCCCCGATCGCCCCGAGCACGCGCGCGGCGGGGGTCGGCGGCTCCACGGCCGCGCCGTCGAGGTAGGGGTCGCTCCAGAGGACCTCGGCGTCCCCGGGGCCGGGCGGAGGGGCCGGTCCGCCCACGGCCGCGGCGAGCCGCAGCCGGGCGTCCGCCCTGGCCAGGCGGCGCGCCTGGGCCACCGGCCCGGCCTCGTGCAGGGGGGAGAGCGGCCACCGGCCCGCCCCGTCCCAGGGGCGGCCGGTGAGGAAGCGGGGACCGTCTGCGGCGGCGGCGAGCAGTGCGGCGCGCTGCTCGGCGGTGAAGACGGCGCTGACGAACCCGCGCGCGTCAGCCGCGGCCGACACCGAATCGGCCAGGCCCTCCTCGCGCATCGCGCCCAGACGGGCCGCGACCCGCTCCGCCACCCTCACATCGGGTTCGGGCCCGCGGCTGCGCTCCCCCGCCAGGCGGACCAGCCTCGGCGGCAGCGCGCTGGCCGCGTCGGCGCCGTCGGCGGCACCGGTGCCGCGCGGCCACACCAGGGGGATGTCGCCGGGGTCCAGGGAGAGCGCTTCTGCGGCGGCCCGGCGCACCACGGATTCGAGTACCCAGGGGGTCACGGCCCTTCCCCGGCGCCGTCGACGAAGCTGCGGATGAGGTCGACCAGGGCGTCGGGGTCGAAGGGCTTGGTGACGTAGGCGTCGACGCCGAGGTGCTCGCCCCGCAGCCGGTCGTCCTCCTGCGCCCGGGCCGTCACCAGGACGATCCGGCAGTCGCGCCGGGCCCGGTCCGCGCGCAGGCGCTCGGCCACGGTCCAGCCGTCGACGCGCGGCATCATGACGTCGAGGGTGACGATGTGGGGGTCGATGTACCCGACCCGGTCGAGGCAGTCCTGGCCGTCGACCGCGGTGAAGACCTCGAACCCCTCCAGTTCGAGGTTGAGGCGGATGAGTTCCCGGATCACCTCGTCGTCCTCGACGACGAGAACCCGTGCGGGTAGGGCGTTCACGGACGCGACACTATCCCCGCGGGGTGACGGTGCACCAGCGGGCGGGGGCGATCCGCGGCCCGGAGCGCCGTTTTCCCGTTGGACGAAGCGCGCGGGGCCCCTGCTAGAGTTGTTCTCGCGAACGGGCCCCCTTAGCTCAGGGGATAGAGCAACGGCCTCCGGAGCCGTGTGCGCAGGTTCGAATCCTGCAGGGGGCACTCCAACGCGGACCAGTACCACAGCAGTGCTGACCAGGCGATACGGCGTCCTTCGGGGCGCCTTTCGTGTGTCGGTTCGCGTTACCTTCCCCCGTGTTCCCCGAGCTTGCGTGGTCAGGCCGTGGTCAGGGCGCAGAAGACACAAAGGGTGGAAACCATATGGAACTGGTGCACTCCGGCAAGGTCCGGGACGTCTACGCCGACGACGACGACCTCATCCTGGTCGCCTCGGACCGGGTCAGCGTCTACGACGTCGTCCTGCCCACCCCCGTCCCGGACAAGGGCAAGGTCCTCACGCAGCTCTCCCTGTGGTGGTTCGACCAGATCAGCGACATCATCCCCAACCACGTCGTCTCCGCCACCGACGTGCCCGAACAGTGGGCCGGACGAGCCGTGCGCTGCCGCAGGCTCACCATGCTCCCCGTGGAGTGGATCGCCCGCGGCTACCTCGCCGGCCTGGGCCTGAAGGAGTACCAGAAGCAGGGCACCGTCTCCGGCGTCTCCCTGCCCCCGGGCCTGGTGGAGGCGTCCAGGCTGCCCGAGCCGATCTTCACCCCCACCACCAAGGCCACCGAGGGACACGACGAGTTCATCACCTTCGACGACGTCGTCGACGAGATCGGCCGCGAGACCGCCGACCGCCTGCGCGAGACCACCCTGGAGATCTACCGTCGGGGTGCCGAGATCGCCGCCGAGCGCGGCATCGTCATCGCCGACACCAAGCTGGAGTTCGGCCGGGCCCCCGACGGCACGCTCATGCTCGCCGACGAGGTCCTGACCTCCGATTCCTCCCGGTTCTGGCCCGCCGACGACTGGGAGCCCGGACGACCCCAGCACGCCTTCGACAAGCAGTTCGTCCGCGACTGGTCCAGCACCGTCCCCGGTTGGGACCGCACCCCGCCCGGCCCGGAGATCCCCGACGAGGTCGTCCGGATCACCCGTGCCCGCTACGTCGAGGCCTACGAGCGCATCACCGGCCAGACCTTCCGGCCCTGACCCGGGCCCGCTCCCCCGGGGAGCGGGCAGCCTCACAGGACGTCGCGACCGGGTTCGTGCTCCACATCCCAGTACTGGATGAATCCCTCACCGCAGTCGAAGTCCTCGAAGTCCATGTTGGCGAGGGACAGGTTGTTCTCGATCGCCTGGATCGCGCCCGGAGCCGCCCGGAAGGATCTTCCGGGCCGATCCCACAGGTCCACCACCAGCAGCGGATGCCGGGGGTCGCGCATGGTCAGTTCATCCGCGACCATCAGGAACGAGTGGGAGTCACAGGGTGTCAGGGCCATGAGCTGTTCAAAGGTCAGGCCACTGTGGCTGGTGTCGTCCACTGTGTCGACGTGTGCCTGGGGCGCGCCCGGGTCGTCCTCAAGCGGTTCGGCGCCCTCGTCGAAGACGGGAAATCGCACAGCCCCTATGACCATGTCCCATACCTCGTCGTCACCGTGGTGAGTACGTACGACCAGCGGGTTCTCGCTCACGGGGAGCCGAGACGGATGTCCTGTGCAGGGGCGATAGCGGGGAGGGGCGGACAGTAGGTCCAATTCGGCGCCGAACACCTGGTCAGGTTCCCGGGGCAGTGTGGCCCTGTCGGCGTCCAGCCCTGTCGTCCCGGAAGAGAGCACCAGGTAGAGCATCGCCGCCTGGCGGGTTCCGATCCGCATCACACTCTCGTAGGAGACGAAAGGTTCCTCTCGTGGCTCGTCGTCCTCGGGAGAGAACATGAAGGCGAGGAGGGGTCGGTGCACGGGATCGTCCATCGTGCGGCCGTCGGCCAGCAGCACCAGTTCCGGGCGCCAGGGGCCGGCCTGTTCCAATGCCGAGGCGATCTCGGCGGTGGTGGCGTCCCGCCAGGCGGGATCGTCGACCAGGACCAAGATCCTGTCTTCCCGTGTGTGAGCGATCCCGTCGTCCCCACTCTTACGGGGGGACGGATACACACCGGGCAGGTCGATCAGGTGCGCAAGGGTCTCCCGCCACGCGTCCTGATCGTCGAAGGCCGTGCGCACCACCAAGAGGCCCGGGGGTGCCTCCTCGCTCGTGCCAGAGAAGGGAAGGGAGGGAAGCGGGGGACGTCGCATGGGAAGCACCTCGTACGTGGAGGGGACGGGACTGGCCACATGGATATCAGGAGCCCGCGACAAAGCCATCGATTCCGACCATGGTCCATCCCCACGTGCGCGGGGCTCACCTACCGTCCTGGGATAGGGTGCGCTCGGGAAACGTCATCAGGACGTAGAGCGGCCCCGGCACTCACCGGGGCCGTTTCTCTCGGCAGCGTCAGAACTGGTCGGCGCCGACCGCCTGGCCGATGGGGAAACTGTGCCGGGAGGCGGCGCAGATCGTTTCCAGCGCATGGATCGGTACGTCCTCGGTGGAGTAGCTGACACGCAGCACCTGGACGACCCACTCACCGGGGATGTCGAGAAGGTCGGCCTCATACGGTGTCGGCGGTCGTGCGGTCAGGGTTTCGGTGGCGTGCCCGAACTCGTGCCCCAGGTCCTCGATGGCGGCCTGGAGAGTAGGCAGGACGAACCCGTCACCGTCGAGCCGGGTGTTCTCGCCGACGTCCACCCGAAAATAGGACGTACTGATGCGAACCGGCACCGAATTGGCCCAGAACATTTTGCGCCGAGCGATGACGGAGTCCCCCGGCTCCACCCGTAGCCCGAGGGCTACGTGCTCGTTCGCGGGTTCTTGGCCAACGAACAGCATTTTGCGCTCCGGGGCGAGTCCCTGCTGTTCGGCCTCGGTCAGGTAGAGAGATTTCGATCCCCGCGTGGACGGAGGCGTTGGCAGCGCCCGCTGGACCAGTACCCGGGGGCGGGGCTCCACCGGCCCGGTCGGTGACCTGTGGGCGGAGCCGTCCGCGCCCGCCTTCTTCATCTGGGACACGCGGCCAGGGGATACACCGAGATGCCGGGCGATGTCCTCCTGGAGCAGTCCGGACTGCTGGGCCTCGATGATGGCGCCACGCCGGATACGGGACAGCTCAACACTCTGTCCCTGCAAGCTGGCCATGGCGGCGGATGCCGCCCGCGCTCTTTCCAACGGGTCGGTCATAGCTGCGATGTCGTGCAATGTCCTTGCATCCATGGCGAATCCTCATCTCCAGGTACTCCACACGGCAAACTTTAGCCCCCCTATTGCGGATGGCGAAAGGGTGGGTTACCGTCGTCACACGCGAAGGTTTAGCCCCTATAAAGTCAGCGCCTCGGCGTCGACCAGCAGTAGGCGATAGAGCGGTTGACGGCCACGGATCCAGTGTTCCCGAGGCCGCTCGGCCCGAGCGCGACACCGCATGTCCTCACCACCCGGGCACAGACATGTGGTGTACGTCCTGATGACCTATCCCGCCGGACCGCACGGCCCCTGGAGGTGTGCGCTTTGCGCTACCTGCGACACCACGAACCCCGCCCGGCGTGGCGGCTCGCGGCCACCGTCCCGCCCCCGCGCCGCCCGCGCCGCGCCCGCCGAGTGCGCTTCTACGCCCACCCCGTTGGGGACCTCGCACCGCTCGCCCAGGCCATCGCCCGCCTGCTCACCCTCCAGGGGGCCGCCGCAGGATCGACATCACCACAGGCGGCCTGCTCGCCGCCGCGAGCGGGGACCTGCTCGGGGCGCTGGACATGGTGGAGGGGGCGCTCTCGCGCCTGCCGGTGGCCTACGCCGCCGAGCCCCCGTCCTCCGGGAAGCCGCAGACCTCGGGGAAGCGAGCCTCCGGCTCCATCCGGCGGGTGGTCTGACATGAGGCGTGTGTGCGACATCGCCGAACTGCCCACCCTGGCCGAGCTCGCAGCGTGGGCGCGCGGGCACGGCGCGGGGCTGCGCTACCTGGGGCCGAACCTGGAGGGGCGGGCGGTCTACGCCGCGCCCCGGGGCCACCTCACCCGGGTGGCGGTGACGGAGAGGCCCGACCCGCACCGGCCGCCGCTGGTGTGGACCTCGCCCCTGGAACACCTGGAGGCGGTGACGTGAGCCTGGACAGGGCCCTGGGCGAAGTGCTGGAGGGCCGGTGGGTGCTCACCACCCGCACCGCCGACGACGGCACCGTCACCTACGTGGCCCACCGCCCACCGGGCTGGTCCGACCCCGGCGACGCGTTCGAGGAGACCACCGCGCCCGACACCGCCACACTCCGAGCCCGACTCGCCCAAAGGTGCCGCCGGGACGTGTGACAGGCCGCTCCGGCCCCGAGCACTCCCCCGCCCGGGGGCGGAGCCCACACACGCCGACCCCTGCACCAGTGCAGGGGTCAACCCCATCCCCGCGTGCGCGGGGAGCAGCTTTCTGAGCTGCGACTCTATCCGCGTGCACCCCTCGAATATGCAAGCTGCCGAGAAACAGACACCTCACGCATCCGCACCCTCCAAACGACATAAGACCCAAACGCTCTACGACGATTCCCGCAACGGCCAGACCTCGACCACGCCCTGTGCGACCGCGCACGGGGTCTTCGACACGAGTTCGGCGGCTTCCTCGACGGTCGCGGTCTCGATGACCGTGAACCCGGCTACCGGGAGGGCCGAGGACATGAAGGGGCCATGCCCCACCGTGGCACCAGCGCCGCCGTGGTTGCTCACCTGTACAGGTGCGTCGGCGACGCCCATGAGGGCCCCGGCCTCACGCAGGAGGGCGTCATGCGCGTGCGCCTCGTCCCGGACCGCCGCATCGGTGCGATCGTAGCCGTCCCGGTCCCCGTATCCGATGGCGACGAACTTGGCCATGACAGAACCTCCCTATCGTTCGAAGGAAGCACTCGCGATCACCGCCCCGGATGCACGCCGCAGCACTTCCCCACCCTGATTTCGCTACTGTGTTCGACTAAGAGAGTAGCGGGGCCGAGACGGTCTGTCAGGAGAATCGGCGAACTTCACCGGCCGACTTCTTCCCCCGGCCACCTGGAGGGCCGACGAGCGGCGGGCGCCGCACACGGTGGACTCAGGCGATCCCCAGCAGCCGCTGGACGCTGGGCCAGACCTCGTCCAGCAGGCCCGGGTCGTTGCGCACCCGAGCCAGCAGCACCCCGCCTTCGATCTGGGCGACCACCGAGCGGGCGAGGGCGTGCACCTCGCGTTCTTCCCCGACCACACCCGCCTCTCGGGCCTCGGCGACCAGACGGGCGACCATGTCGGCCTGCTCGTCGAACACACCGACCAGCCGTGCGCTCACCTCGGGTTCCCGCCCGCTCAGCTCCAGGGCGAGGTTGCCGTACACGCAGCCGTGGATGGCCCCTTCCTCGCCGTAGTCGGCGCGCTGGGCGCTGATCAGGCATTCGACCAGGTTCCGGAGCCGCTCCAGAGGGGTGTCGGCGCGGTCGAGGACCGCTTCCAGCGAACGGCGCTCCTCGGCCCAGCGGCTCTCCAGCATCTCCAGGGTCAGCGCCTGCTTCGAGTCGAAGAAATGATAGAAGCTGCCCTTGCGCACGCCGGCGTCGGCGCAGATCTCGGCGACCCCGAGGGCGGTGTAGCCGCGGGTGCGCATGAGCCTGCGCGAGGAGTCGAGGATGCGGTCCCTGGCGTCGCTGGTACGTCCCATGCGCTGAGGATATACGGACGGTCAACTACTTGTGAGATCCCCTACGAGGCCAGCGGCTTGCCAAATAGTTGACCGGTCGTCTATGTTGTTTCCACTGGAACCTCCCAGGTGCCCTCACCACTGATGTGAAAGCAGGAAACCCATGCCCGACGTTCGTATCGCCGTCGCCTTCCACAGCGGCTTCGGCCACACCGCCCGCCAGGCCGAGGCCGTGGCCCGGGGCGCCGAAGACATCGACGGTGCCAGTTCCTCACTGCACGACGTCACCGCGCTGGAGGACGGGCTGTGGTCGGCACTCGACGCGGCCGACGCCATCGTGTTCGGCGCCCCCACCTACATGGGCACCCCCTCCGCCGTCTTCCAGGCGTTCGCCGAGGCCAGCGCCCCCATCTGGCTACGGCGGGGGTGGCAGGGCAAGCTCGCCGCCGGGTTCACCAACTCCGCGGGCGCCAACGGCAACAAGGACAACGCGCTCACCGCGCTCTCGGTGCTAGCCGCCCAGCACGGGATGCTCTGGGTGCCGCTCGGGCTGCTCCCCG
The DNA here is from genome assembly GCF_048060475.1 of Nocardiopsis sp. LOL_012. Taxonomy (NCBI): domain Bacteria; kingdom Bacillati; phylum Actinomycetota; class Actinomycetes; order Streptosporangiales; family Nocardiopsidaceae; genus Nocardiopsis; species Nocardiopsis sp. LOL_012. The sequence continues at coordinate 61,674 of NZ_JBHMIV010000007.1, forward strand.
GGGGCGAATACACCAGCGGCGGCAGCCGCGACGACCTCAACCGGCTCGGCGGCTTCACCGGCGCCATGGCCCAGTCCTCCTCCGATCTGGGCCCCGACACCACACCCATCGACAGCGACCTGCGCACCGCCGAACACCTGGGCTCCCAGGTGGCCGGGGCGGCGCTGCGGTTCGCTCGCGGGCACGCGGAGGTGGCGGCATGACCGCGCGTCCCGGCAGCGCGCTCACCGAGGCGCTGGGCATCCGCCTGCCCGTCGTCCAGGGCCCGTTCGGCGGCGGGCTGTCCACGGTCGCGCTGGCCGCGGCCGTCTCGGAGGCGGGCGGTCTGGGCTCCTACGGTGTCCACGCCATGGCCGCCGACCGCATCGGCCCCCTGGTGGAGGAGATCCGGGCGGCCACCTCCGCCCCCTTCGCCGTCAACCTGTGGATACCGCGCGCCGGCGAGGAGCGCCCGATCCCGGACGAGGGCGCGCTGGCCGCGCACACCGACCGGCTGGCCCCGTACTACGCCGAGTCCGGCCTCACCCCGCCGAGCCTGGAGGAGGCCAACGCGCGCAAGGACTTCGACGCGCAGGTCGACGCCGTCCTGGCGGCCCGCCCGCCGGTGATCAGCATCGTGATGGGGACGCCTCCACCTCGGCTGGTCGAGGGCGCGCGGGGTATCGGGGCTCCGCTGGTGGGCACGGCCACGACGGTGGCCGAGGCCCGCGCGCTCGAAGAGGCGGGCTGCGACGTGGTCGTGGCCTCGGGGAGCGACGCGGGCGGGCACCGGGGGTCCTTCCTGGGGCCGGTGCGCGAGTCGCTGGTGGGCACGTTCTCGCTGGTTCCGCAGGTGCGCGACGCCGTGTCCGTGCCGGTGGTCGCGGCGGGCGGCATCGCCGACGGGCGCGGGGTCGCCGCCGCGCTGACGCTGGGCGCGGACGGGGTGCAGGTGGGCACCGGTTTCCTGCGGACCCCGGAATCTGGGGCGAGCCCGGTCCACCGCGAGGCGCTGGCCTCCGAGCGGGCCCGGACCACCGTGCTGACCCGGCTCTTCTCGGGGCGTCCGGCCCGGGGTATCGCCAACGGTCTGGTGCGCGGGATGGCCGACGCCGAGGACCGGGTACCGGCCTACCCGGCGCAGAACAACCTGATGATGCCGATCCGGGCGGCCGCCGCGGCGTCGGGGCGGGAGGACCGGCTCAACCTGTGGTCGGGGCAGGCCGCCGCGCTGGCCTCCGGGGCGGGCGCCGGGAAGTACCTGGCGTCGCTCGTGGCGGAGGCGGAGAAGGTGCTCGGCACCCCGCTGTAAGCGCCCGGGTCCGGACCGCCGCACTCGGCGGTCCGGACCCTCCCCGTATGCACGGGGATCGGACCGGAGTCCGATCCTCACGGCCCCTCGAATCAGCGCGTTTTCGGGAAGGAAGACCTCCCACGCGTCTCTGACGTTTCCCTCTGCTCTCCGCAGCCCGGTCGACGAAGGCCGGTCGAACGACCACAAGCGCTCACCCCGAGGAGGAAGGCGGGCACCGAGGGGGCGGCCCGACCACTACACTTTGGCACCGCTCTGGGACCGAGCGCTCTGGAAGATCGCCGGTGCTTACCGGAAACCAGGAGAAGCCGCACCGTTTTCAACGGATTTGTCGGCTGGCTCTGGTGCGGTGCCCCTGGGTGCCCTAGCGTTCTTTTCATGAAATTCCTGGTACGTGAACGCATCTTCGACATCGGTGACGACTACTGGGTCCTCGACGAGAACGACGAGAAGGTCTACCTCGTCGACGGCAAGGCCCTGCGGCTGCGCACGACCTTCGAACTCAAGGACACCGAGGGCGAGGTCCTGGCGACCATCCGCGAGAAGATGTTCAAGATCCGCGACACGGTGCACATCAAGCGCGAGAACGGCCCCTCCGCCACCGTGCGCGAGCGCCTGTTCGACCCCCTGCGCGAGAAGATCGTCGTGGAGGTCGACGACGCCCCCGACTGGGAGATCACCGGCGACTTCCTCGGCAAGGAGTACGTGATCAGCGACGAGAACGGCACCGTCGCCCACATCTCGCGCAAGCTGCTCACCGTCGTCCGCGACGCCTACGCGGTGGACGTCAACACCCACCGCGACGACGTCGGCGGCGACCCCGCCCTGGTGATCTCCGTGGCGGTGGCCGTCGACGCCCTGACCAAGGACGACGAGAAGGAGGGGGACGACGGGGAGGAGTGACCTTCCCCGGTCCTCACGCGGCGGGCCACGAACTCCCGGTCATGTCATAGGCCAGGTGGAACCAGACCTTGCGGATGCTGGGGTGCCCGTTGTCGCCCCAGGCGGTGGCGAAGCTGTCGACCAGGGCGAGCCCCCTGCCGCTCTCGGCGGTCAGCCGGTCGCCGGTCGGCACCTCGGCCGAGAGAAGGCCTCCCCCGTCGGGAAGCGAACGGGTCGGACGCCCGTTGTCCCTGCACACGAGCGTCAGCCCGTTCGCGGCCCGGGTCACCTTGAGGACGAAGGTCTGCCCCTCCTCGCCCGAGCGGCTGTGCCGCAGTGCGTTGGTCGCCAGTTCCGTGCCCAGCAGAGTGAACAGGTAGCGGTAGTCGCCCTCGCGCGCGGCCGCGCACGTGTCCAGGAAGGAACGGACCAGGGGCATGCTCCTGGCCTGGCCGGGGAACTCCCAGTGCCGCTTGGTGTAGGGGACCGGGGGGCGGCGGTTGAAGTAGTGCCGGTACTCGTCCGGTACACCCGCCAGGACGGACTGGGTGTCCTCGGCGAGGGCGGGCACGGGAACGAGCGTGGGCATGGAGGGCTCCTTAGGGGCGGTTCTGCGGGCGAGGAGGGAACCGTGGCAGGGGGCTGCCAAGAGTCCGGGACCGTGTGGGGGACGGGTCGGGACCGGCTACGACCTTACGCGATCGAAGCCCTGCGTAACAGGGGATGCGGCTATGGCGAACGCCCCGTTTCCCCTCAGCGGTGCCGCTCGGGTGCCCCCTGCACAGGCGTCCGGGACAATGGGGACGTGACACGAGGAAAACTCCGCGTCTACCTGGGCCCGGCCCCGGGCGCGGGCACCACGCACAGCGCGCTGGCCGACGCCAGGCGCAGGGCAGCGGACGGGGGCGACGTGGTCGTCGCGGCCGTGCACACCCGTCACCGGGAGGGGACGCTCGCCCTGTTGGAGGGGCTCGAAACGGTTCCTCCGCTCCCCTCCGGGGCGGTGGACACCGCCGCCGTCCTGGCCCGGTCCCCGCAGGTGGTCGTCGTGGACCACCTCGCCCACACCAACGGGGGCCGATCGGCCAACGAGGCCCGCTGGCAGGACGTGGAGGAACTGCTGGACGCGGGGATCGACGTCGTCTCCACCGTGGGCGTCCACCACCTGGAGTCGCTCAACGACGTCGTGAAGCAGATCACCGGCGTGCGCCCCGAGGAGACCGTCCCCGACCAGGTGGTGCGGCGCGCGGCCGAGGTCGAACTCGTCGACGTCACGCCGCAGGAGCTGCGGCGGCGCATGGCGCACGGCGACATCCACCCCGCCGAGCGCGTGGACGCGGCCCTGTCGTCCTACTACCGGGAGGGCAACCTGGCGGCGCTGCGCGAACTGGCGCTGCTGTGGACCGCCGACAACGTGGAGGAGGGGCTGTCCCGCTACCGCGGCGAGCACGAGATCCGCAGTACCTGGGAGGCGCGTGAGCGTGTCGTGGTGGCGCTCACCGGGGGGCCGGAGGGGGAGACCCTGATCCGCCGGGCGGCGCGGGTGGCGGCGCGTTCGCGCGGGGGGCGCCCACAGCCCAGCCACCTGCTGGCGGTGCACGTGGTGGGGCCGGAGGCCATCGGGCGGCCGCTCACGGAGGACCTGGTGCGGCAACGCAAGCTGCTCGCGGAGCTGGGCGGCACCTACCACCAGGTGATCGGCTCCGACGTGCCCAAGGGGCTGCTGGACTTCGCCCGGGGTGTGCACGCCACCCAGATCGTGCTGGGGTCGTCGCGCCGCCGGCCGTGGCAGTACGTGTTCGGTCCGGGGGTGGGCGCGATCGTCGCCCGGGAGTCGGGCGACATCGACGTGCACATCGTCACCCACGAGCAGGTGGGGAGCGGGATGTGGCTGCTCCCCCGCCCCGGGCGCGGGGTGGGCGAGCACCGCAGGGTGACCGGCTGGGGGCTGGCCGGCGTGGCGCCCGCCGTGATGGCGATGCTGTTGCTGCTGCCGCCGTTCCAGGGTGTGGGGCTGTCCTCGGACGCGATGTTCCTGATGCTGGCGACGGTCGCGGCGGCGGCCGTCGGCGGTCTGTGGCCCGCGCTGGCCTCGGCGTTCTGGAGCGCGCTGCTGCTCATCCTCGTGCTGTCCCCTTACCACGGGCGGCCTCCGGTGTCGCTGGACAACGCGGTGGCCCTGACCGCTTTCCTGTCGGTGGGGGTGCTGGTGGCGGTGGTGGCGGAGATGGCCGCCCGGCGCTCGGTGCAGGCGGCGCGGGGCCGCGCGGAGGCCGACATGATCGCCCTGCTGGCGGGGAGCGTCCTGGCGGGGAACGAGCCGCTCCAGGCGCTGCTGCGGCGGATCCGCAAGACGTTCGGCCAGCGGTCGGCGACCCTGTTGGAGCGGGTGGAGGGCGACCGGTGGCGGGCGGTGCACAGTGTGGGCGCCCCCGCGTGCGAGGCCCCCGACGACGCGGACGCGCTGGTGACGATCTCCGACTCCCTGGCGCTGGCGCTGCGCGGCCACGTGCTGCCCGCCGCCGACCGGGGGGTGCTGTGGGCGTTCGCCGCCCACCTGGGTATCGCCCTGGAGCACCAGCGGCTGGAGTGGGACGCGGCCGAGGCCCAGCGCAAGGTGGCGGGCAACCGTATCCGCACCGCGCTGCTGGCCGCGGTCTCGCACGATCTGCGCACGCCGCTCACCTCGATCAAGGCGAGCACGGAGAGTCTGCGCGCCACCGACATCGAGCTCGCTCCGGAGGACCGGGACGCCCTGCTGGAGACCGTGGAGGAGTCCGCGGACCGGCTCAACCGCCTGATCGACAACCTTCTGGACATGAGCCGGGTGCAGACGGACAGTGTGCGGCCCAAGATCCGGCCGATCGGTCTGGAGGAGGTCGTGGCGGCCACGCTGATCGGCCTGCCGGGCGGCGCGGTCACGGTGGACGTCCCCGACGGGCTGCCCCGGGTCAGCGCCGACGCGGGCCTGCTGGAGCGGGCGGTGGCCAACGTGGTGTCGAACGCGGTACGCCACAACCCCGATCCGGACGTGCCGGTCCTCGTCGCGGCGAGCTCGCACGGCGACCGTGTGCAGTTGCGGGTGGTGGACCGGGGGCCGGGCGTCTCCGACGAGGGGAAGCAGCGGATGTTCGAGGCGTTCCAGCGGTTGGGGGACGCTCCGCAGGGCACCGGGGTGGGTCTGGGGCTGGCGGTCGCGCGTGGTTTCGTGGAGGCGGTGCACGGCACGCTCACCCCGGAGGACACTCCGGGCGGGGGACTGACGATGGTGTTCGACCTCAGGGCCGAGGGTCCGGGCACGGAGGACGAGACACGGGAGAGGGGCGCCGATGCGGGTCCTGGTCGTTGACGACGACATGCAGATCATCCGTGCCATGCGTATCAACCTGCGGGCGCGCGGCCACGACGTGGACACGGCGCCCGACGGGGCGGCGGCCCTGCGGCTGGCGGCCGAGCACCATCCGGACGTGGTGCTGCTGGACCTGGGGTTGCCGGACATGGAGGGCATGGAGGTCATCCAGCGGCTGCGCGGTTGGTCGCAGGTGCCGATCATCGTGCTGTCGGCGCGCCACTCGGCGGGTGAGAAGGTGCGCTGCCTGGACTCGGGGGCGGACGACTACGTCACGAAGCCGTTCGGGATGGACGAACTGCTGGCGCGGATGCGCGCCGCCGAGCGCAGGTCGGTGCGCTCGGCGGAGGCACCGGTGGTGCGTACGCCCTGTTTCACCGTCGACCTGGGGGCCAAGCGCGTGCTCAAGGAGGGGGAGGAGGTGCGGTTGACCCCGACGGAGTGGCACATCCTGGAGATCCTGGCGCGCTGCTCGGGGCATCTGGTGAGCCAGCGCCGCCTGCTCCAGGAGGTGTGGGGGCCGGCGTACCAGAGCGAGACCAACTACCTGCGGGTGTACATGGCGCAACTGCGCCGGAAGCTGGAGCCGGACCCGGCGTGCCCGCGGTACCTCATCACCGAGGCGGGCCGAGGGTACCGGTTCGAGACACCGGAGGGGTCGGCCTGACCCCTACCGGGTCACCTGGCGTGGGCGCGGCCGGTGACGAGGGTGTCCTCCATCAGCTCCATGAGGGTGGCGAACTGGTCGGTGTGGCCCTGGGCCCGGTTGACCATGGCCACGGCCATGCAGGGGGCGAAGGCCCGGACCCACTCCATCATCCGTTCGCCGTCCACACCCATGGTGCGGGAGAGCTCGGCCACCCTGCGCTCGACCTCGGTGACGCTCGCGGCCTTCCACACGGCCCAGTCCACGGCGTCCACCGCCCCGTCTCCGTAGCAGGCGCGCGGGTCGACGGCGACCAGTCCCCGCGGCCCCCCGTCGAGGACGTTGCCCGGGTGCAGGTCGCCGTGCAGGGGGGCGAGGTCGAGCTCGCCGACGGCGAGGGCGCGGGCCCTGTTGTAGCCCTGGTGCATGGCCGTGGGGGAGACGATGTCCACGGCGGGCCCCTCGTTGCGTTCGCGGGACCAGAGGTCGAAGACGAACTGGACGCGGGCCATGAGCGGGCGCAGCTCCATGAGCCGTCGGCGCGGTACGTCGACGCCGTGGAGCTGGGAGACGAGGGTGCCGATGGTGGCCATCGGTGGGACCACTCCGGTCTCGGCGATGGTGGCGTCGCGTTCGATCCGCTCCATGAGGATGGCGCCGTGACCGGAGTCCAGTGCCCACACCCGCGGTACCCGGCCCGTGGGTCTCCACATGCGGAGCATGGCGGCCTCGGAGACGGCCAGGCCGCTGTCGGGGGTCAGTTTGAGGACGCCCTTCCTGCCGTCGGCGAGGGTGGCGTAGAGGACCACGGACGTGCGTCCGTGCGTGGCGGGCCCGTCGACGGTCAGCCGCCACTCCGCCGCGAGCTTGTCCACCACGGCGGGGAGTTCGGACAGCCAGTCGACCACATGGCCTCCGAAGCGGCGTTTGAGCCGCCGCAACTGCCGATCATCGACGAACTGCGCCGTGATGTCGTTCATACGTCCACCTTCGGTTCGCTGACGTCGGCGCCGTCGCGGTCCGGACACCGTGGCGGGGCGCACGGGCGCGTCCCTGCGGTCCGCCGTGGCCGGGGACTGCTGCGGGGGCCCTCCGCTGCGACGTGAGGGGCGCTTGGCCTGGGCGGGACCATGTCCGGCCCGTCCCGCGCCGCTTCCCTGCGGTACGGAGCCGTACGGTCGTGTGGGTGCGGGTTTTCCCACCCCTTGGGCACATACCCATCCGGGGGACTCCGGTAACGGTTTCGCCACAGTCGGACCTCCCGGGCAACCGTCGCCGCCTCAGGCGAGGCGGCCCTTGGCCGCCCTGTGCTGGGCGAGCAGGGTGTCCACGACGAGCTCGGACGGCCAGAGCGGTGCGGTGAGGGCGGTGACGTCGAGTCCGCGGAGGAGGTCGAAGTCGGGCCCGTCCACCAGGCGCCAGGCGGCCACGGCCACGCGCTCGCGGCCGTCGCGGCGCAGCCGGTCGACCGCGTCGAAGACCGACGGCGCCCATGTGCGCAGGTAGCCGACCTGGACCGGGGCTCCGAGGCGTCGGCTGAGCATGCGGGCGACGTCCGTGACCACCTGGCGCTCGTCCGAACCGGTGGTGCCGTCGGCGGCGAGGACCACGCCGTCGTCGGTGCTCCACCCGGACTCGGTGAGGCGGCCGGCCAGGTCGGCGACGATGGAGGGGACCGCGCCCAGCGGGGTGGTCCGGCAGGCGTCGCCCATGCTGGAGAGGTCGAGCCGGGAGAGCAGGTTGGCGCTGGCCACGTCCCCTCCCGCGACGTAGGCGGGGACGACCACCTTGGGCCCCTTCACGGAGGCGATGGCGGAGGCCACCTCGTCCGGGCTTCCGAAGGCCGGGGCCACGGGGGCCTCACCGCGTTCGGCTACGGCCTCGGCCAGGCCGCACAGGGCGTCCCTCCGGTGGGCGTCACGGGAATCGTCGGCCACGAGGACCATTGTGGGGACCATGTACGGCTCCTTGGGATCGCTGTGGAGATCTGCCGTTGCCCCGAGCGTAAAGCGACCCCGTTTCGGGGGCGTGCACGCGTGTTACGCCGAGGAAAACATCGGACAATGGCTGTGATGGTTATCTCCGGATGCTGCCTTGGTGAACCATAACGATCCGGGGTTCCTTGTGGGCGCGACCACCATATCCACCCCGATCTGCGACAATACTTCGAAAAATGGTGAAAGTGATCTCCGATGGGGCTGGAGAACTTCACGTGAATACGCGGAGGAGGGTTCGGGAAGACCGATGAACTCGACCCCCGGAAAGGTGGCACAAAGAAATTCCCATGCATATGCATCAAACATATGCACATGCTTCTTCCAGCGCTCCCCGGACCGGGTTCCCGGCCCCGTACCGCCACCGGAGCCAACCCTGCCCTGCCCTGCCCTGCCACAAGCGGATGACACCTGTCAAGGGTGCGCTCTCCCCTTCCGGGCTAGCCGCGCACCACCTGACGTGGGGAGACCAGGGTGCGAGTACGGCGTGATCACTTGCTATCGCGCCCCCGCTCTGTCCAGACTTGATTGTCGGACGCGCACCGCGTCCCGGTCCCCGCCCTTCGGCGGAGCCGACGAACCTCTCAGACTGGAGTGAGCATGGCCGTCCACCCACGGGTGCAGACGCTGGCCCAAGCCTTCCTCGCGCACGCGGACCGGACCGCCCCCGGGCTGGTCGAAGGCCTCTATCTGACGGGTTCCGTCGCACTCGGCGACTTCCGGCCCCACACCAGCGACGTCGACTTCGTCATCGTCACCTCCCGCGCTCCGGAACCGCACCTGCTGCGCCGCGTCCACGCGCTCACCCGGGCCGACGTGCCGCAGCCGCAGTTCAACGGAATCCACCTCACCTGGGACGACCTCACCCGGGACCCGGCCTCCTGCGGCCCGGTCGCCTCGGTGGTCGGCGGGCGGTTCCACGCCCGGTCCCGCAACGACGTCAACCCCGTCACCTGGCACGTCCTGGCCGAGCACGGCGTGACCGTGCGCGGGCCCCACCCGCTCGAACTGGACGTGTGGGACGAGCCCGGCAGTCTGCGCGCGTGGTCCCTCGGGTCGCTGGACGAGCACTGGAGCCGGTGGCGTGAGAAGGCCGGGCGCCTGGTCACCCCGCGCGGTCTGGCCGTGCTCGGGTCCCTGGCCCCCTCCTGGAGCGTCCTGAGCGTCAGCCGGCTGCACTTCACCCTCAAGACGGGGGAGATCACCTCCAAGTCGGGGGCGGGCGCCTACGCCCTGCACGCCTTCCCCGAACGCTGGCAGCGCATCCTCAACGAGTGCCTGCGCGTACGCCGCGGCGGCCAGGCCCCGTCCCTGTACGAGAACGCCCTGGCCCGCCGCCGCGCGGCCCTGGACTACATCGAGATGGTGCTGGACGACGCCCTGCGCCCCGGTCTGGCCGTCTGAGCACCCGTACGGGCCCCACACCGCCGTGGGGAGGGCAGCACGGATCCGGGTCCCCGGTGAACCGCTCATGTCCTAATCTGTGGGGCATGGCCATGCACCCCATCGTCCGTTTCGGCGACCCCGTCCTCGTCACCCCGACCACCCCCGTCACCCGTTTCGGCCAGCGCACCGAGGCCCTGGTGCGCGACCTCTTGGACACGGTGGACGCGCCGGGCCGCGCCGGGGTGGCCGCCACCCAGATCGGGGTGGGGATGCGGGTGTTCAGTTACAACGTCGACGGACGCATCGGGTACGTCATCAACCCGCGGATCGCGGAGCGGTCCGCGGAGACGCAGGAGGGCGACGAGGGCTGCCTGTCGGTCCCCGAACTGTGGTATCCCACACGCCGCGCCCAGCGCGCCGTCGTCACCGGGGTGGACCTGCGCAACGAGCCGGTCACGGTGGAGGGGGCGGGGCTCATGGCGCGCTGCCTGCAACACGAGACGGACCACCTCGACGGCATGCTCTACATCGAACGGCTCGACCCCGACACACGCAAGCGGGCGATGCGCGACATCCGCCGCTCCTCCTGGTTCCTGCCGGACGCGGCGCCCTCCCCCGCCCCGTCGCCGTCCCTTCCGAGCGCCTTCGGCGGTGCGGGCTGAGGCGGATCACCATCCGCTGCCCATCCTGTGCCCAACTCCGGGTATCTTTCAGGACACATCCCCGCACACTCCCCCGACGTCTCTTGAGTCGACACACCGCAACCGAGATCTCGTAGAGTCCGTCCCGCGCTCCCCAGCCACGGCACCTCCCACCCGCCGCGGCAGGAAGCGCGCGGCCGGACCAGGTACGGAGTCAGCACGATGCCACCCTCTCCCGGCCCCACCGCCCCGCGCCGCGGGCGCACGGTCCTCACGATCACCGCCCTCGCCTCGGCCCTCGTGGTCGCTGCGGCGGCCTCGGCGTACGCCGACCCCGAGGACGTCGACATCGACGAGCTCACCGAGCGCGCGGAGGAGCTGGAGGAGTCCTACAACGGCGAACTCCTCCAGTTCACCGAGATCCGCGACCGCGCCGAGGAGGCCGAGGAGGACCTGGCCGAGATCGAGGAGGAGCTGGAGGCCTCACGGGGCGGCGTCTCCGTCATCGCGCACTCGCGGTACAGGAACACCGGGATGGACCCCGCACTCCAGATCGTGTTCTCCAGCGACCCCGAGTCGATGTTCGCCGACGCGGCGGCCGTCGACTACATCGGTGAGAGCCAGGCCGGGCAGATCAGCGGTCTCGTCCGGACGCACGAGGAGCGGGAGCAGATCCTGGAGGACCTGAACGACGAGCTGGCCGAGGCCGAAGAGCTCATCGACCACCTGGAGGAGCAGAAGGAAGAGGTCGAGGAGCAGATCGCCGAGTACGAGGCCGAGCAGGTCCCCGAGACCCGGGGCAACGGCACGGTCCCGGCGAGCGCCCAGGGCGGCGGCTGGAGTTCCACCACGCCCCGTATGGCGGCGATCCGCGACGAGATCATCCGGGTCCACGGCGCCCCCTACCCGGTGGGCTGCTGGCGCAACACCGCGGACGACCACGGCGACGGACGCGCCTGCGACTTCATGATGAGCTCCGGCGGCGCTTGGCCCTCGGACGCCAACAACGCGCTGGGCGACCAGATCGCCCAGTACGCCATCGACAACGCCTCCCGGCTCGGTGTGGACTACGTCATCTGGAAGCAGCGGATCTGGCAGCAGACCAACCCGTCGTGGGTGTTCATGAACGACCGCGGCAGCACCACCGCCAACCACTACGACCACGTGCACATCAGCTCGTACTGATGGGCGGGCTACGACACGTCCCGCCCGTCACCCGCCACCACCCTCAACGGACACCTACGGCGCAGCCCCCACCAACCGTCACCCGCCACCACCCTCAACGGACACCTACGGCGCGGTTCTGCTGCGGGAACGGGTCCGGGCCAGTGGCAGGGCGGCCACCAGCGCGGCGGCGGCCAGTGCGAAGGCCGGCCCGTAGCCGAGCATCTGGATGAGCATCCCGATCACCATCGCCCCGGCGCCGGTGCCCCCGTCGTAGCCCATGTTCCACACCGCGCTGGCCCGGCCTACCCCGGCCGGGCCAGCGCGGTCCAGCATGACGGTGAGCGTCTCGTTCTGTACCGCGCCGAACCCGAGCCCGAGCAGGGCGGTCCCGGCCAGGACGAGGAGGACCGCCGCGGCCCCGGGCGCCGCCCCGTCCCCGCCGGACCACAGAGCGGCGGCGACGAGGCACACGCCCACCGCCGCCGCCACGGTGCCCGGCACCAGCAGTACGGTCCGTCCGAAGCGGTCATAGAGATTCCCGGCCGCGCCCCGGCCGATGACGACGCCCAGCGCGTACCCGGCGAGGGCTCCGGCCACGGTCCACGCGGCCCCCTCGAAGGGGATCGCCAGGAAGGTGCTGACGGCGGCGCCCGCCGAGGCGGTCAGGAGCATGAGGACCAGCGGTGCGGCCAGGAGTGGCAGTGGAACCGGCGGCGCGGGGGCGGCGACCCGCGTCCGTGTGCGGCCTGTGAGCACCGCCCGGTTGCGGCCGCCGTCGGCGTACCAGATGCCCACGGAGAACACGGCACCCGCCACCGAGCACAGACCGGTGATCCAGAAGGCGGTGTCGAACCCGAAGGCGAGGGCCAGTCCCACACCGCCGGGCAGGATGAGGACCTGGGGCAGGCCGAGCGCCAGCCCGTAGTAACTCGTGGCCCGCCCCACCTGCGCCGGGGGCACCAACCGCGCGGCCAGAGCGGTTCCGGCGACCGTGACCATCCCGAACCCGACGCCGCGCACGGCCGAGACGGCGATCAGCGGCGCCAGGTCGTCGGTGAGCGCGAACAGAGGGGTGGGGGCGCCCATGACCAGGCAGCCGACGGGCAGAATCCACCGGTATCCGCACCGCTCCAGGAGCCGGGGCATGAAGATCTGGGTGGCCACGGTGGTGAGCATGAACGCGGTCGTGGTGCTCCCGGCGCCGAACTCGCCCGCGCCTCCCCGCGTCGCCCACAGGGGGACGAGGGGGAGCACGGCAGCGAAGCCGCAGAACCCGACGGCGGTGGCCGCGAGCAGCAGGGCGAACCCCCGGCCTCGGAGTCCGGGAAGGCCGGTCGCTTCGGGTGCACGCGCCGAGGATGATGGGCGGTTTCTTGCCATCATTCCTTTTTAGCCGATTCTCTCGGACGGTCGGGCCGCGCGCTATCCCTGGTGTGCGGTGACCCGTGTCAGGAGCCAGTCCCGGAGCCGGATCGTCAGTTCGGGGGTGACACCGCGTTCCGCGTGCTTCATCCCCGGCACGACCCACAGTTCCCGGGGCTCCCTGGCCGCGTCGTGGATCGCCACGGCGTGGGATACGGGGAAGTAGGCGTCGGCGTCGCCGTGGACGACCAGCAGCGGGACCGGGGCGATGTCCCCGGCCACCGCGCGGGGCTCGGCGGGCAGGTCGGTCCACTCCTGGTCGGTCACCCGCACCTTGCGGGCGTACCGGAGGAAGGCGCGCCCCAGGGAGCCGTGGACACCGAAGTGCAGCAGGCGCATCCGCCGCGTTCCCCGGTAGTACCAGCGGCTGGGTCCGCTGACGGACACCACGGCGCTGACACCCCCGAAGGCGGCTGCGTGGCGGACGGCGACCGCTGCGCCCATGGAGAAGCCGACGGTAGCCACTGAGGTGTAGCCCTGCCCTCTGAGGTGGGCGACGGCCGCCTCTAGGTCGTGGATCTCGGCGTTGCCGACCGTGCTGCGCCCGCCGGAGTCGAAGTGGCCCCGGAAGTCGAAGGTCAGCACGTCCCCGACTGGCATGAGCCCTTCGGCGATGGCGCGGGTGTCGGAACCGTTGTGGGTGCCGGTGAAGCCGTTGGCGAGGACGACGGCGGTGGTGCGGTGGGCGTCGGAGCGGCGCAGGGCGGCGTCGAGCGGGACTCCGTCGGAGGTGACCAGCCGGTGCCGCTGGAGGTGGATCGGGGACTTCGGGCGGTCGATCGCGTCAGTCACCAGACCATCGTGCCCCATCGGTCCGGACCTGGGGAGTCCGCCCCGTGTGTCATCCCTCCCACCGGCCGCCGCCTCTGCGGCCGTCGGTGCGGAGCCGGGGCGGCTGGAGCCGGGAGGGCCGTCCGCGGCGGCCCCGGCGTCCCCTGCGGCCGCCGGGGGCGGCTGCGGCTGGGGCGTACTCGGGGTCGGGCTCGTCACGCGCCGAGGCGGGCGGGAACTGCGCCGTAGGCGTCTGTTGAGGGTGGTGGCGGGCGACGGTTGGCGGGAACTGCGCCGTAGGCGTCTGTTGAGGGTGGTGGCGGGCGACGGTTGGCAGGAACTGCGCCGTAGGCGTCTGTTGAGGGTGGTGGCGGGCGACGGGCGGGAAGACCAGCGACCGCAGGTTCAGCGCCGTGTGCACGGCGATCGGCACCCACAGGCTCCCCGTGCCCAGGTACAGGACCGTGAACAGGGCGCCGGAGGCTCCGGCCCCGACCAGCCCCCACCACCCCTGGTACAGGTGCGCGACGGAGAACAGGAGCACGGACAGCACGGCCGCGGCCCACAGGGGCGCGCCCATCCCCGCCACCAGGACGATGAACAGCCCCCGGTAGAGCAGTTCCCCGAACACGCCCCCGGTGACGGCCGCACCCGCTGCGGCGGCGCGCTCCCGGGGCGTGTCGGGGGCGAGCACCCACTGGGGCACCCTGCCCGGTTCCGGAAGGGGTGCGGCCCCGGCCGCCGGAGGGCGCCTGCGGTGGCCGCGTCGGCCGCCGCGCCCCTGCGCGGTGCGGATTCCCCGGGGTGTCCACCGCAGCGCCCACTCGGGAACCCCGTGGACCAGGACGTGGAGGGCGGCCAGTGCCAGCAGCCCGCCGACGGCACCCCCGACGACCGGGGACCACGCCTGCGGGGACCGCAGCCCCAGGTCGGCGGCGGTGAGGCCGGGTGACAGGGACAGGACCACCACCACCGCGACCCCCCAGAGGCCGTGGACCGCCATGGTGGAGCAGTGCAGGAGGGTCAGGGCGCGCGTGTCGCCGTCGCGGCGGCGCCGCAGCCAGGAGAGCGCCCGGCGGCCGAGGAGGGGCTCGCCGACCGCCGCGAAGAGCAGGAGCGCGACCGTCAGGAGGGTCCCGACGAGGCTGAACTGGGGGAGGGTGTCGGACCAAGGCACGGTGTCAGCTTAAAGCGTGCTTCACCTCACAAACGCCTTGATCTCCTGGATCGTGACACAACTTGTCACTTATCGCACACAACACATACCAGACCATAAGGGTGACTTCTTGTGGCAGAGGGCATGACACGCGAACGTAGAGAGTATGACGGGACGCACCTGGGTCGGTGACCACCGGCTCCGGCACGGCCGGCGACCCCGGAAGGGTGGAGAGGGATGGCGGATCGAACCGCAGTGGTAGCCGGGGCCGGACGGCCCGAGGACATCCGCAACGTGGTGCTGGTCGGGCCGTCCGGCTCCGGGAAGACGAGCCTCGTCGAGGCCCTGCTCCTCGCCGCCGGCCGGTTGGACCACGCCGGGCGTGTGGAGGAGGGTACGACGGTCAGCGACGGCGACGGGGTCGAGATCCGCCAGAAGCGCTCCGTGAACCTGACCCTCAACCCGGTGGCGGTGGACGGCGTCAAGGTCAACCTGCTGGACACACCGGGCTATGCCGACTTCATCGGGGCGGTGCGCGCGGGCCTGCGCGGCGCCGACGCCGCCCTCTTCGTCGTCTCCGCGCTGGAGGGGGTGGACGGGCGGACCCGCGTGCTGTGGGAGGAGTGCGCCGCGGTGGGCATGCCCCGTGCAGTGGCCGTCACCGGCATCGACCACCCGCGCGCCGACTACGACCGGGTGGTCGCCCAGTGCCAGGAGGCCTTCGGCGGGGGCGTGCACCCCGCCTACGTCCCCGCGGTGGAGGGCGAGGGCGATGCGCGCCGCGTCGTCGGTGTCTGGGGGCTCGTGTCCGAGCGCTACTACGACTACTCCTCCGGGCCCGCCCCCGAACCCCGGCAGGCACCGGAGTGGCTGCGCGAGGCGGCCGGGCCACTGCGACGCGTCCTCGTGGAGGAAGTCATCACCGAGAGCGAGGACGAGGACCTCATGGACCGCTACACCGAGGGCGGCGCGCTCGACACCGACCGCCTGGTCGCCGACCTCAAGCGGACGGTGGCGGCGGGCGGGTTCCACCCGGTCCTGGCGGTCAGTGGCACGACCGGGGTGGGGGTGCGCGAACTGCTGCACGAACTGCCGCTGGCGTGCCCGGGGCCGGAGCGCCGCGCACTGCCGGAGGTGATCGGCCCCGACGGACGCCCGGTGGAGGGCCTGTCCTGCGACCCCGACGGCCCCCTGGTGGCCGAGGTGCTCAGCACCACGAGCGACCCGTACGTGGGCCGCACGAGCCTGGTCCGCGTGTTCTCCGGGACGCTGCGCGCCGACTCCGGGGTGCACCTGCACGGGCACGGTGTGCCCACCGGCCGCACCGGGGACGAACGCCTCGACCGCACGGGCGACGACGAGCGGCTGGGGCCGCTCTCGATCCCGACCCCGGGGGGCGCACTGCCCGTGTCCGAAGTGGTCGCCGGCGACCTGTGCCTGGTGGGCAGGGTGCCCGGCGCGCGGACCGGGGACACGCTGTCCGGCCTCGGCCGCCCCCTGCGTGTCGCGCCCTGGGCGTTCCCGCAGCCGATCCACCCGGTGTCCGTCCGGGCGGCCTCCGACACCGACGAGGACAAACTGTCGCACGCCGTCGCACGGCTGGTCGCCGAGGACCCGTCGGTGCGCGTCGAGGTCGATCCGGAGACGCACCAGATGGTCCTGTGGACCCTGGGCGAGGCGCACCTAGACGCCGCGCTGGACCACCTGGAGCACCGGTACGGGGTGAGCGTGGAGACCGGCGGGGTGCGGATCCCGCTGCGCGAGACCTTCGCGGGCCCCGCCGAGGGTCTGGGCCGCAACGTCAAGCAGAGCGGCGGCCACGGCGAGTACGGCGTCTGCCGGATCAGGGTGGAGCCGCTGGAGTCGGGGGCGGGTCTGGAGTTCGTCGACGAGATCGTGGGCGGGGTGGTGCCCCGGCAGTTCGTCCCGTCCGTGGAGAAGGGGGTGCGCGCCCAGATGGCGGAGGGCGTGGAGGCCGGGTACCCGCTCGTGGACCTGCGCGTCACCCTCTACGACGGCAGGGCGCACTCGGTGGACTCATCGGACATGGCCTTCCAGAAGGCGGGGCGGCTGGCGCTCAAGGACGCCGCCGGCTCCGGTCGGCTCGCGAAGCTTGAGCCGGTGGACGCGGTGTCCGTGGAGGTGGACGAGGCCTGTCTCGGAGCCGTGATGGGCGATCTGGCCGCCCGCCGGGGCCGGGTGGTGGGCACGGAGCCCGCCCCGGGCGGCCGGACGGTGATCCGCGCCGAGGTGCCCGAGCTGGAGATCACCCGCTACGCGGTGGAGCTGCGCTCCCTGGCACACGGCACGGGGGTGCTCACCCGCTCCTACCTGCGCCATGAGCCGCTGCCCCCTCGGGTGGCGGCCCGCCTCCCCCGCCAGGGGACCGCCTGACGGCGGCCGGCCGACAGGGAAGGCCACGGCCAGGGGCCGTCGATTGAGGGCGGTGGCGGGAGACGGGCAGAGAGAGAGCTGCGGCCAGGGGCCGTCGATTGAGGGTGGTGGCGGGAGACGGGCCAGGGAGGACCGCGCCACAGGCGTCGGTTAAAGCACCCGGCCCGGACGGCTCCGGTCGGCTAGGGCGGCGAAGCGGAACGTGTTCACCGGGTGGCTGGAGAGCAGGTTCACCAGCAGGACGAAGAACCCGGTGTCGGTGGCGGCGCGCGCGGCGACGGCGTGGAAGTCCACGTCCCGGTAGAGGTACTTGCCCGCCGCGAGCGCCCGCATCCCGTACATGCCCTCGGGGCAGTAGGCGTAGGCGTGGTTGTCCGCGGTGTACTCCTGGGCGCGCCCCAGTGTGGAGCCCACTCCGGGGATCACCTGGGCCACGGAAACGCAGAAGTGCCGCCAGAAGGAGGTGTGGCCCGCAGCGATGTGCCCGACCTCGTGGCCGATCACGAAACGCAGCGCGTCGGGGTCGGCGAGCCTGCCGCCCACCTCGAACAGGTCGCTGTTGACCGCCACGTACCTGCGCATACCGTGTCCGGAGGCGAAGGCGTTGAGGACGCCGTTGCCCAGCACGACGTAGGCCTCGGGCACCCGGCGCATGTTGAAGGCGGCGGCCGCCTCGGCGACCATCCGGTGGGCCTCGGGGAACTGGTCCTCGGTGATGCGCACCCCGTTGACGCGCTGGCGGGCGTAGAGCTGGCCCCGCACGAAGTACACGAGCGCGGGGATGCTGAGCAGCAGGAGGGGCTCCTCCGGGTCGCCCGAGACGGCCCTGCTGACCGCGCCCACGACCGCGAGGAGCGTCACCGCCCCGCACGCCACCAGGATGCGGTTCTCCCGGGGGTGGCGGAGCCGCCTGCGCACACGGGGATCACCCCATTGCCAGGCGGATCCCATGCGCGGTCAGCGACCGTACCCCGGACCGGTCCGGTCCTCGTCCGAACCGCTCTCCGGGGGCGGCCCGGAGAAGGCCGGTCCGGACGGGGGCTCCTGCGCAGGCGGCGGCCCCAGCGGCAGGTCGTCGTCGAGGTAGGGAGACATGTCCGCGGAGAGTGTGGCCTCGTCCTCGTCCGCCTTCTTCTCCGAGGGCCGCTCCTCGTCCCGGGCACCGCCGGGGCGGTCCTCCGCGACGGGGGCCGGCCACGAGGACAGGAATGCGCTGTCGTAGGCGTCGCTCTCGTAGGATCCGCCGCCCGGCCGTGAAGCCGGGGCGGGATCGGGGAAGTGCCCCGGGGACTCCGCCGGGGGCGGTCCGGGGACCGCTCCGCCCGTCGGTGCCAGACCGTCGGCAGCGCTCTGGGAGAGGGGGCCGGGCGTGTCCGAGGTGAGCGGTTCGTGGGAGCGCGCGTCCGTCCCTCCGAAGGGGGCCGGCTTGTCACTGCCCAGGTAGGACAGCGCTGCCACGGTGATCGCCGCGAGCCCCGCGCGCAGGGTGGGCTCGCGCGCGGGGGCGAAGAACGGCGAGTGCGGGCTGGGCACGTTCGCCATCTTCTCGTAGGGGGTGGAGCCGGGGGCCGCCTCCCACACGTCGTGCGGGGTGGCGCCGACGAACCACAGTACGTAGGGGATCGGCTGGGGGTCGTCCGGCAGGCCGAACAGGCCGATGTCCTCGCTGCCCGGCGAGGGGTCGGGCAGGTGGATGACGTAGTCCTCGCCGAAGTAGGCGAGGTGCGCGGCGGAGACCGCCTCGGTGCTCTCGGGGTCGTTGCGGGTGATGCCCACGCCCCGGAACGCCTCGACCACGGGCTCGCGGGTGGCGCCGGAGGCGGCGGCCTCGGCGCGCACGATCCGGCCGAGGGCCTCCTCCAACTGGGCGATGACGCCGTCGTTGATCGCTCTGGTGCTGATCTCCAGGTAGGCCTCGTCCGGGATGACGTTGGCCCTGGTCCCGGCGCGGATCCTGCCGACCGTGAGCACCGCCATCTCGCCCGGGCTGACCTCGCGGGCGACGACGCCCTGGAGGCGGGTGACGATGTTGGCCGCGATGAGCACGGGGTCGATCGCGGTGTGCGGCATGGCCGCGTGGCCGCCCTCGCCGAACACGCGCACCCGGTAGGAGCGGGTGGCGCCCATGACGACGCCGGAGCGGTGCGAGATCAGTCCGGCGGGCTGCGGCCCCAGGTTCTGGGCGAGGATGACGTCGGGGCGGCCGAAGCGCTCGAACAGGCCGTCGTCGAGCATCCGCTTGGCGCCGTCGGTGGTCTCCTCGCCCGGCTGGGCGACGACCATGACGGTGCCGGACCACTCCTCGCGGGTCTCGGAGAGCAGGTCGGCCGCGCCCACCAGGCAGGCCGTGTGCGCGTCGTGCCCGCAGGCGTGCATGACGGGGACCTCGGCACCGTCGTCGCCGGCCTCGCGTGCCGTGCTGGCGTAGGGCAGTCCGGTCCGCTCGGCCAGGGGGAGGGCGTCCATGTCGGCGCGTAGCATCACGGTCGGCCCGGGCCCGTTGCGCAGGAGTCCGACCACCCCGGTGCCGCCGACGCCCGTGTGGACCTCGTAGCCGGTGCGGTTCAGCCACTCGGCGACGCCGCTGGCGGTGCGGTGCTCGGCGTGGGACAGCTCGGGGTTCTTGTGCAGGTCGACGTAGAACCCCTCCACGAGCGGGAACAGCTCGTCGAGGAGTCGCATCACCACACTTCCGTGCTGAGCGGCACGGTTGGGATCCACCGCGTGCGGCACGGTTTCCACCGCCTTCTTCGTTCCGGACCTGGTCGGCGCTGCCTGCGGGCACCTGCCAGGGTTCACCCTATCTGCGCAGCCGTGACCGGCTCACACCGACGTGTCGACCGGCGTCACCGCCCCGGGTCGGCCGTACACGGCGATCGGGCACGAAATCCCGCGCGATACGGCGTCACCCGTTGGCATATCGCCGTACGTCTCAGTAAGGTAACGCCCATTGGAAGGGGTCGTGAACATCCGGGTCTCCCCCTCGCGCTCCACGCGATCCGCAACGCCCGGACGCCTCCCGCCCGTGGGTCCCGCGCCGCACCAACCCGCGACGCATCCGCCCACGGCACACCGCAGGCCGACCCCGATTCCGCCACGGCCCCGCCTGTCCGCCGCCGCTCCCGCGTGCGGCGGCAGAGCCGTGGACCCGTCCCACCCATCACGCATTCGGAGTCCGTACGTGGCCTCATCCACGACCAGTCCGCAACACGGCCGCCCGGGGGAAGAGCAGGGCGCGTCCTCCTCCCACGCCTCTGCTCCGGTGTCCGCACCCGACCGGGACGCGCGCCTGGACAACGCCAAGTTCCTCCTCATCGCCCTGGTGGTCCTCGGCCACGGGATCGAACCCCTGACCGGCTCCTACGAACCGACCAGGGCTCTGTACTTCTGGATCTACCTCTTCCACATGCCCGCGTTCATCGTGATCAGCGGGTACCTCTCACGGTCCTTCGACGGCTCGTCCAAGCGTGTGGAGAAGCTGTTCCTGTCCCTGGTGGTCCCCTACCTCGTCTTCTGGACGATCCACCAGGCGATCTCCACGGCGGCACGCGGCGGCCTCCCCGACTCCCTGTCGGTCCTCAAGCCGACCTGGACGCTGTGGTTCCTGGTCGCCCTCTTCCTGTGGCGGCTCAGCGTTCCCGTCTGGAAGCGGCTGCGGTGGCCCGTGGCCGTCGCCGTGGTCGTCTCGTTGTTCGCCGCCACGGCCGACCTCGGCTCGACCCTGTCGCTGGGCCGCGTGCTCAGCCTCCTGCCGTTCTTCGTCCTGGGCCTGTGCCTGCGCCGGGAGCACTTCGCGTTCCTGGACCGCGTCTGGGTGCGCGTCTGCTCGGCCGCGGTCCTGGCGGGGACGGCCGTCCTCGCCGTGCCGATGTCCGGCGACCTGAGCCGGGAGTGGCTGTTCTGGCGGAACAGCCTCACCGACCGCGACATCGACCCCCTGACGCCCAGCATCGGCATCAGGCTCGCGTTCATGGCCCTGGCCCTGGCGATGACGGTGGCCGTCCTCGCCCTCACTCCCAAGCGCCGCACCTGGATGACGGCCCTGGGCGCCTACACGCTGTACGTGTACCTGGGGCACGCCGTCTTCTACAAGGTCCTCAAGGCCACACCCTGGTACGACCTCACGGGGGGCGCCGTGGGAACGGCGGTCAACATCGCGCTCGCGGCGGCCGTCACACTGCTGCTGTGCGCCCCGTGGGTGCGATGGTGCATGCGGTGGGCGGTCGAACCGCAGCCGACGTGGTTCCTGCCCGAGGACTCCCCGCTGCGCCGCGGCAAGGCCGGATCCGGCGCGGGCACCGGCTGAGGCCCTCCCGGGGCCCGCGGGCCCCGGGGACGGGCGGCCGGCCACCGGGCGGTGCTCAGCGGCCGTCCGCGGGCCGCAGTCGCGCCTGGACCCTGCGGGACTCCTTCCACAGCCGCCCGACCAGGACCGCCTCGAAAAAGCCCAGTGCCGCGCACGAGAGGACCGCGATCGGGAGGATCAGGCTGTCCAGGGGGGTGGCCAGGGAGACCAGCGCGGACGCGGGGGCGACGATGCACAGGAACATCTCGAACTCGATACCGCTGAACAGGTGTGGGCGCACCCGGTGCCGCAGGAGGGACGCACGGACCTTCGCGTACAGGCCCCGCGGAGCGGGAGCGGCCTCCCCCGGGGCCTCCTCGGCCCCCTCCCCCTCCGGATCGTCTTCGGTGCCGGCACGGACCGGCTCGGGTTCCCCGGCCACCTCCGCCAGGGCACGCTTCAGGGCCCGGCGGGTCTTGGCGACCTGTGAGGCGTTGAGGTAGCGCAGCAGGTCGAAGAAGACCACGACTGGCGCGGCGATCAGATAGGCGGTGCTGCCCGTGGCCGCCCACTGGCCGACCAGCAGCGCCATCACGCAGCCGAAGAAGCGGATGCGGTCGAAGACGAAGTCGACCCAGGCCCCGAAGATCGAACCGGTGCCCTTCAGGCGGGCGATCTTGCCGTCCATGCAGTCCAGTACGAAACTCAGGTGGAACAGCAGGGCACCGGCCAGGAGCCAGGCCCAGCCCGCCGCGCCGGCCCACGCCGGGACCGCGAAGCAGACCGCCGAGAACAGTCCGAGGAGACCGGCGCCCAGGGTGAGCTGGTTCGGGGTGAGCGAGGTCCGGTTCGCGGTCCAAACCACCAGGCGTCCGGCCAGGGGATCGACGAGGAAGACCGTCCACCAGGCGTCCCTGGCCTTGTAGGTCTCTTTGACGTGGTCGAGTGTGAATCTGGGCATGCGGTCTACTTCTACTTCCCAACGGGCCCGTCCCGGCCCGGCCGAAGCGCCGGGGGGCGTACCGTCCGAGCGGGGGTATGGCAGGGGTGAACCGGCCCATCATCCCAGATGGCTTTGGTGCCACCGGCCCTTCCGCTGCATAATTGACCGGTAAGAGGGGGATCAACAGGGTGCCGTCCGCGCGAGCGGCGGAGTGGTCCACCCCCTTCGGTCTCGACCGAGGTAGACACTTGCGTTTTCTCAACGACCAGGCTCCCCAGCAGGACCTCACCTACAGCGACGTGTTCATGGTCCCGGGCCGCAGCGACGTCGGCTCCCGGCTGAGCGTGGACCTGTCGTCCCCGGACGGCACAGGAACCACCATCCCGCTGGTCGTGGCGAACATGACCGCGGTGGCCGGGCGGCGGATGGCCGAGACGGTCGCCAGGCGCGGCGGTATCACCGTCATCCCGCAGGACATCCCGCTCGAAGTGGTCGCCGACGTCGTCTCCTGGACCAAGGAGCGGCACCTGGTCTACGACACGGCCATCACCCTGAACCCGTCGAGCACGGTAGGCGAGGCGCTCAACCTGCTTCCCAAGCGGGCGCACAACGCGGTCGTCGTGGTCGACGGTGCCCGCCGCCCCCTCGGCGTGGTCACCGAGGCCGACTGCTCCGGCGTCGACCGCTTCTCCCAACTGCGCGAGGTGATGACCACCGAGGTGCTGACCATCACCTCGGGCACCGAGCCCCGGGAGGCGTTCGGGGTCCTGCACGACGCCCGGCACCGGCTCGCGCCGGTGGTCGACGGCGAGGGCGCGCTGGTGGGCGTCCTGACCCGGACCGGCGCGCTGCGCTCCACGCTGTACACGCCCGCGGTGGACGCCCGCGGCCGGCTGCGGGTAGCCGCCGCCGTGGGCATCAACGGCGACGTGGCGGGCAAGGCCGCCGAACTGGTGTCGGCCGGGGCCGACGCGCTGGTGATCGACACCGCGCACGGCCACCAGGAGAAGATGCTCTCGGCGATCGCCAAGGTGCGCGCGCTGGAGCCCGGCGTCCCGGTCGTCGCCGGGAACGTCGTCACCGCCCGGGGCACCCGGGACCTCATCGAGGCGGGCGCCGACATCGTCAAGGTCGGCGTGGGCCCCGGCGCGATGTGCACCACCCGCATGATGACCGCGGTGGGCCGCCCGCAGTTCTCCGCCGTCCTGGAGTGCGCCGACGCCGCCCGCGAACTCGGCGGGCACGTGTGGGCGGACGGCGGCGTGCGCCACCCGCGCGACGTCGCCCTCGCCCTGGCGGCGGGCGCCTCCAACGTCATGGTGGGCTCCTGGTTCGCGGGCACCTACGAGTCGCCCGGCGACGTCATGCGCGACGCCGAGGGTGCGCAGTACAAGGAGAGCTTCGGCATGGCGTCGGCGCGCGCGGTCAGGCTCCGCACCGCCGACGACTCCCCGTTCGACCGGGCCCGCAAGGCCCTGTTCGAGGAGGGCATCTCCACCGGCCGGATGTACCTCGACCCCGAGCGCCCGGGCGTCGAGGATCTCATCGACCAGATCGTCGCCGGTGTGCGCAGCTCCATGACCTACGCGGGCGCCGCCTCGCTCACCGAGTTCCGCGAGCGCGCCGTCGTGGGTGTGCAGAGCGCCGCCGGCTATCAGGAGGGGCGTCCGGTTCCGACCAACTGGTAGAGGGGGGTGCGGCGGACAGCGCCTTGCGGTGTTCGCCGCACAATCGGTCGGCGTGGCGGACCGGCTCGGGGATCCGGTACTTCGGTGACAGGCGCAGCACCAGGTCGGCCGCCCCGGGCAGGTCCACCCTATGCCCGGCCGAGACGTAGACGGGCTTGACGCCCGCCCGGGTGCGCAGCACGCGCCCGACGACCTCCGCGCCCCGCTCGGCGAGGGCCACCGAGTCAGGCACCGTCTCCGAGCGCCCGGCGACCATGGGTGTCCACGCCCCCCGCTCCGGCCCCGGGACGCTGTGCTTGCCGTACAGGACCGACTTGGCCGATCCCACGACCGGCAGGTCGAGCAGCACCCCCAGGTGGGAGGCGACACCGAACCGCCGGGGGTGGGCCAGTCCGAAGCCGTCGCACAGGTACACGTCGGGGGTGGCCGTGAGCTCCGCCAGAGCCCTCAGCACCGGGGGAAGCTCACGGAAGGAGAACAGCCCCGGGACGTAGGGGAATTCCGGTTCGGCGGAGATGACGGCCGAGTCGACCACCTCCAGTGTCCGTGCGTCCAGGACGACGGCGGCGGCCGAGAGCAGGGAGTCGTCCCTGGCGTAGCTGACGTCCAGTCCGGCGACCAGGCGCACCGTGTCCGCGTCCAGTGGCTCCTCGCGCACCCGGCCCGCCATGCGCCGTTGCAGCGCGACGGCCTCGCTCGGATCGCGGGGCCACAGCTCCGCCTCGTCCAGGACCTGTTCGACCCGTGCGGCGATCTCCGGCATGTCCGCCTCCGTCCTCACGCTTGCGTGTTCTTCTCACATCCAACCGTGCACGCGTCACCGGCCGGAACGTAGAAATAGCGTCCGAACCCGGCCAGAGTGGTTGCGCGAGTCGCCTGATCGTGCATCGTTGTGTGCGTGCCACGGGCATGTCCCGGCCGACACAAGCGCAGAGAGGGCTCCGCGATGGCCGACCTGTACCCCCTGCTCCCCGTCGTCGCGGGACTGATCACACTCTGGACGGTGACCCGCAACACCCGACTGGACCTGCGCCTGGCGCGGCACGGTGTGCGGGCCAAGGGGCGGGTGATCGGTTACCACGAGACCTCGTCCGCCTCCCGGATGATCGTGCAGTTCCGCACCGAGGAGGGCGAGGAGGTGCACGCCGAGCACGAGAACACCGGTTGGACGGCCTCACGGGCCGGAGAGATCGTCACCGTCTCCTATGATCCGAACCTTCCGGAGATCGCCCGGATCGTCTCGGCGCCGTGGCTGAGCCACTGGGTCCGCGGACTCTTCGGTTCACTCGGCGTTCTTCTGGTGGCCATCGGACTGTTGCTCGGTTACCTGGCGTGGCGGTAGTCCCGTCCTCTGCGCACATGTTCCCTGACCAGTGTTCTATGGAGTTCCAAACGCCCTTATCCCCTGATAACGTCCCATAGCACTGATGTCCTGGTTTGGCTCGCAAGTCAAGCCTTTAACACAAGCCAACCTTCGTCACAGGAATCCGCGGAGAAAAGAGACGCAGCACCGGTGTAACGGCTGATCAGCGCCGCAGCCCCTCCCCTGCCTCGAACCCACCCGCTCGACAGACGGCCCCCCACACCGTCCTTCGACGTGGAAAGGCACTCTGTGGCCGCTCCTCAGCAGGTTCCACACCGCCTTCGGCGACAGAGCGCAATCGAAGACCAGGTCTGTGCGGTGCCCCCGTCGCCACGGACCACCGCCGCGCCGGCCGGTGGAAACGCTCCGCCTCGAGGCCCCCAGATTCGACGCGGACCGACAGGAGAACCGTGCAAGCAGTACAGAAGCGACGCGGGCGGACAATCGCCGCCCGCATCCGTTCCCTGGTCATGATCCCCACCTCCGCCCTGATAGCGATCTGGCTGGTCATCACGTTCTCCATGGCGTGGGACGGCGTCTACCAGCTCCTGCGGGCCCGGGCGGTCGACAACATGATCGTCCCGGCGGCCGAGGGCATGGTGAACGTGATGTACGAACGCTCCGCCACCATCGCCTACATCGAGGACCCCCGGGACCCCGAGCTGGAGGAGCGGCTCATGGAGTCGCGCGAGGAGTCCGACGCCACCCTGGGGGTGGCCATCGAGGACCTCATGGGC
Source organism: Nocardiopsis sp. LOL_012 (assembly GCF_048060475.1). Taxonomy (NCBI): domain Bacteria; kingdom Bacillati; phylum Actinomycetota; class Actinomycetes; order Streptosporangiales; family Nocardiopsidaceae; genus Nocardiopsis; species Nocardiopsis sp. LOL_012. The sequence continues at coordinate 87,789 of NZ_JBHMIV010000007.1, forward strand.
ATCACCGACGTCTCACCGGGCCTGTCCGCGAAGATGATCGAGACCCTGTACGAACAGTACGAGGAGATCGACGGCATCCGCGCCTCGGTCGACTCCGGCACAGCCACCCACGACGAGGCGCTCGAGTACTACGACACCCTGATGACCGCCGGCGCGGACGTCTTCGACACACAGGCCCGCCTGGCCAGCGAGGCCGCCTCCGTCAACCCGGGGTTCACCGCCACCTACATGTTCCGCGCCATCGACCTGTTCGCCCGCACCGACACCCTGCTCTCCTACGCCTTCGCCACCGGGGAGCTCAGCCGCGAGGACCAGCGGGAGTTCACGGAACTGGTCGGCTCCTACCAGCACCTCATGGAGTCCAACGCCCAGTACCTGGAGGGCGAGGGGCAGCAGGAGCGCTACGAGGCCCTCGTCAACGGCCCCGAGTACGCGCAACTGCTCCAGATGCAGCAGACGGTCATCGACCGGGTGCCCCCCACAGCGATCGAGACGAACCCGACCACCTTCCAGCAGGAGGTCGTCGAGGACCTCTCCATGCCGATCGAACGCGACGCCTGGGCCGCCCCCTACGAGCACACGCTCACGGAACTGATCGGGATCGGCACCGACGAGGCCCTGCACTCCGCCGAGCTCACCGGCAACGAGGCGTGGTCGAAGGTCCTCGCCGCCATCGGCACCAGCCTCGGTGTCGCGGCCGTGGTCGGTGCGGCGTTCTTCCTGGCCCGACGGGGCTCCGAGAGGCTGACCACACGTCTGCTGCGCCTGCGCGACGACTCCCGGGACCTGGCCGAGAACCGGCTGCCCGACCTCATGCGCCGCGTGCACCAGGGCGAGCGCGTGGACACGCACTCGTCCCTGCCGGAACTGGCCACCGGCGACGACGAGATCGGTGACGTCGCCAAGGCGTTCAACACCGCGCAGCGCGCCGCCGTGGAGGAGGCGGTGCAGCAGACCGAGCTGCGCCACGGCGTCAACCGCGTGTTCCTCAACATCGCGCACCGCAGCCAGACGCTGGTCCACCGCCAACTGCGTCTGCTGGACACCATGGAGCGCGAGCAGGAGGACCCGGAGCAGTTGGCCCAACTGTTCAAGCTCGACCACCTGGCCACCCGCTCCCGGCGCAACGCGGAGAACCTTCTCATCCTGGGCGGCGAGGCTCCCGGCCGCACCTGGCACCGGCCGATGCCGCTGATCGACGTGCTGCGCGGTGCGATCTCGGAGTCCGGTGACTACACGCGTGTCAAGCGCGAGCGCATCGCCCGGGTCAACCTGCACGGACCCGCCGTCGCCGACGTGATCCACCTGGTAGCCGAGCTGATCGACAACGCGGCGATGTTCTCCCCGCCCCACACCCAGGTTCGGATCAGCAGCGAGGAGGTCCCCCACGGCGCGACGATCGAGATCGAGGACCGAGGTCTGGGAATGACCAACGGTGAACTCGCCGACGCGAACGCGCTGCTGACGGACCCGCCCGAGTTCGACGTCATGCGGCTGAACGAGAAGATGCGCCTGGGCCTGTTCGTGGTCTCGCACCTGGCGCACCGCCACGACATCAAGGTGCACCTGCGTTCCTCCCCCTACGGGGGCGTGCAGGCGATCGTGCTGCTGCCCCAGAGCCTGATCACGGAGACCGGGACGCGTTCCGGTGAGACCGGGGACCTCCGGAGGGACACGTGGCAGGTACGCGAGCTCACCGAACACGGTGTCCCCGGCCTCGCCTCGGACTCCGGCAACGGTGCGAAGCCGGCCCTGGCGCCGGTCGCCGCCCCCGTCTCCGAAGAGCCGGAGGACGAGGCGCCGACGCACACCGAGGCGACGATCACCACCGCACCTGAACCGGTGGAGGGCCCCGCCCCACACGACGACCGCCCCGCCCTGCCGAGCCGCAGACCCGGTGGGACCGCGGCAACGGACAACATCCCCTCCGCTGAGGCCGTGGACGAACGGCCTTCGCTGCCCAAACGGCGTCCACAGGAGAACCTGGCCCCGCAGTTGGCCGCGGCCCCCTCCGGTGCGGGGCGAACCGAACCCGCCGGGAGCGCCGGTGCCACCGGCCCCTCGGACGGCTCCCCCGACGGCGCGGAGCGGCTGGCACGCCTGCGCCGGAACATGTCCGCGTTCCAGAAGGGAACGGACCGCGGACGGCGCGACGGCAGACAGCAGATCCACGACACCGACAAGGACGCCTAACGTGACGAGCACTCCTGACAGCGCAGAACTCGACAACGGCAGTGGCGCGGACAAGAAGAACATCGACTGGCTCCTGGACGAGCTTCTCGACCGGGCGGTCGGATCGCGCAGCGCGATCGTGCTGTCGGCCGACGGTCTGCTGATCGGCCGCTCGCAGGACCTGACGGAGGAGGACGGAGAGCACCTGGCGGCGGTGGCCTCCGCCTTCCAGAGCCTGGCCCGGGGCACCAGCCAGCGCTTCGGCGGCGGCCAGGTCCTCCAGAGCATCGTGGAGATGGAGCGGGCCTACCTGTTCGTCACGGGTGCGGGCCGGGGCGCCCGGCTGGCCGTCATCGCTGAGGAGAGCGCGGACGTCGGCCTCATCGCCTACGAGATGAACGTGCTGGTCGAACAGGTCGGCCGGTACATGGAAGCCGCGCCCAGGCAGGCGGACGCGTCCGGTGAAGCCGCACGGTAGGGGACGTTCATGCGAGAACACAGCGAGTACGGCCCCGGTGAGGCGTCCGAGGAGCCCCTGGTCCGCCCGTACGTGATCGCGCAGGGCCGCGGCCGCTCGGACACCGTCCAGTTGGACATGATCAGCGTCGTCATCGCGGCGAAGCGTGTCGAGGTGGACGAGGTGGCCCTCGAACCGGAGCAGCTCCGCATCCTCGAACTGTGCCGCCGCCCCCAGTCGGTGGCCGAGGTGTCCGCGCACCTGGACATCCCGGTCGGCGTCGTCAAGGCCCTGCTCAGCGACCTCCTCAACCGCGGCCTGGCCCTGGCACGCGCCCCCTACACGTCCAAGAGCCCGGTGAACCGGGACGTCCTCCAGGCGGTACTCGATGGCATCCAGAAACTCTGACCCCACCCAGGAATCGGTCCCGTCCGCGCTGAAGATCCTCATCGCGGGCGGCTTCGGAGCGGGCAAGACCACGATGGTCGGTTCGGTCAGCGAGATCAGCCCGCTCAGCACCGAGGAGTTGATGACCGAGGCCAGTATGGGCGTCGACGACCTGTCGGGGGTGGAGGCCAAGTCCACCACGACCGTGGCGCTGGACTTCGGCCGCATCACCATCAACCCGCAGCTCGTGCTGTACCTGTTCGGCACCCCCGGACAGGAGCGCTTCTGGTTCATGTGGGAGGAGCTGTCGGAGGGCGCCCTGGGGGCGATCGTCGTCGCCGACACCCGCCGCCTGGAGACCTGTTTCGCGGCGGTGGACTTCTTCGAGCGGCGGGGGATCCCGTTCGTGGTGGCGGTGAACCACTTCGAGGGCTCCCACCACTACGAGCAGGAGGAGGTGCGCTCGGCGCTGAGCCTGGACCCGTCGATCCCGGTCGTCATCGGCGACGCACGCGAACGGGAGTCCTCCAAGGCGGTCCTGCTCTGCCTGATCAACCACGTGGTGAGCAACGTGGCGGCCTGACACCGGCGCACGGCCTCGGGGCTGGCACCGCATCCCTGTTTACACGAGGGCCGTTCAGGCAAAGTTCCGGTGGGGAGGCGGCACCGCCGTGGTGCCGCCCGCGTCCGGTCCCGAGTCTGCCCGCGCGGTCCCGAAGCGGCTGGAGTAGGTCTTGAAACGGTTCGAGTGGTATGAGCGGATCCACGCCCTGGACGCCGAGCGCGACTGCGAGCGGATCGTCCGCATTCTGAGCGGCCACGAGTTCCCCTGGGACATCGAACAGGCGCTGGGGCTGGCCCTGTACCGCACCTACGCGGTGCCCAGCATCGGTGAGCTCCTGGCCCGGACCAAGGAGTTCACCACCCGTACCCAGTACCGCTACGACGACACCGCCCTGATCCTGAGCGACATCCTGGAGCACGGGTTCGGCCCGGGCCGGGGCCGTGACGCACTGCGCCGCATGAACCAGATGCACCGCTCCTACGGGATCGGCAACGACGACTACCGCTACGTCCTCAGCACCTTCGTCGTCATGCCCGTCCGCTGGCTCAACGACCTCGGCTACGGGTGGCGGCGCCTGTCGGACCACGAGATCGCCGCGCAGACGAACTACTACCGCAAGCTCGGCCGGCACATGGGGATCAGGGACATCCCCGAGACCTACGCCGGGTTCCGCGAGCTCTTCGACTCCTACGAGCGCGAGCACTTCTCCTACACCGACGGCGGCCGGGCGGTCTCCGACGCCACCCTCGACCTCATGACCACCTTCTACCCCGCCTGGCAGCGCCCGCTGATCCGGCCGTTCACCAGGGCGCTCCTGGACGACCACCTCATCGAGGCCTTCGGCTACCCCGTGCCCTCCCGTACCTGGCGGACGCTCTCCCGCACCGCCCTGCGGCTGCGCGCCAAGGCGGTGCGCCGGATGCGGCCGCGCGAGGAACCGCGCATGCCCGCGCAGAGCCCCAACATCCGCAGCTACCCGCACGGCCACGACCCGTCCCGGATCGGGACCTTCCCCCGGGGCTGCCCGGTCCCCCACGGCATGGCGACCGTGGAGATCCCCGGTACGGACACGCGTGTGCCCGCCCCCGGCCAGGAGCGCACACCCGAAGCCGCGGAGTAGGCGGTCGCCCGGCAGGGGCGGCGGCCCGGTCCCCAGGGGCTCCAGGCCCCGGACGCGCGAGTGCCCGGCCAGGGACCCCGGCCGGGCACTGGAACCGGGAACGCGCTACTTGCGCTTGTTGATCTCCTCGGTGAGCTGCGGGGCGACCGTGTGCAGGTCGCCCACCACGCCGTAGTCGGCGAGCTCGAAGATCGGCGCCTCGGGGTCCTTGTTGACCGCGACGATGTTCTTCGAGGTCTGCATGCCCGCGCGGTGCTGGATGGCACCGGAGATGCCCAGCGCCACGTACAGGTTCGGGCTGACCGTCTTACCGGTCTGGCCGACCTGGAACTGGTTCGGGTACCAGCCGGCGTCCACGGCGGCGCGGGAGGCGCCGACGGCGGCACCGAGCGCGTCGGCGAGCTGCTCGACGACCGTGAAGTCCTCCGAGCCCACACCGCGGCCACCGGAGACCACGATGGCGGCCTCGGTGAGCTCGGGGCGGTCGCCCTTCTCCTGCGCGACGCGCTCGACGACCTTGGCGCCCTTGGCTGCGTCGGAGACCTCCACGGAGACCGCCTCCTCGGCGGCCGCACCGGTGGCGGGCTCGGCCGGGATGGAGTTCGGGCGGACCGCGACGACCGGCACGCCGGTCCTCACGCGGGCGTGGGCGATGGTGGCGCCGCCGAAGATGCTGTGCTCGGCGACCAGCTCGGCCGTGACGTCGACGACGTCGGTGAGCACACCGGAGCCCAGCTTGACGGCGGTCCGGCCGGCGATCTCCTTGTTCTCGGGCGTGGCCGAGACCAGGATCGCGGCGGCGGACTTCTCCTGGGCCAGTTTCGCCAGCAGCTCGGCCTTGGGGGCCACGACGTAGTCGTTCAGCTCCGACGAGGCGACGTAGACCTTCTCCGCGCCGAACTCGGCCAGCCCGGCCTTGCCCGACTCCGCGCCGTCGCCGATCCACACCGCGGCGGGCTCACCGATACGGCGGGCCGCGGTCAGCAGCTCGGTGGTGACCTTCTTGACCTGTCCGTCGACGTGGTCGACGAGGACGAGGACCTCAGCCATAATCCTTGAACCTTCCCTGAGTCTCTCGCCTGGCCTACACGAACTTCTTCTCGGAGAGGAAGTCGGCGATCTTCGCACCGCCGTCGCCCTCGTCCGTGACGATCGTGCCCGCGGCGCGCGGCGGCGCGGCGGCGAAGTCGACGGTCTCGGTGGTGGCGTTGGCCAGCCCCACCTTGCCGGTGTCGATACCGGCGTCGGCGGCCGACTTCTTGTCGACCGGCTTCTTCTTCGCCTGCATGATCAGCTTGAAGGACGGGTAGCGCGGCTCGTTGATCTTCTCGACCACGGAGACGACGGCGGGCATCTGGGCCTCGACGACGTCGTAGCCGTAGTCGGTCTGGCGCTGGATCCTGACGACGCCACCGTCGACGTCGACCTTGCCCGCGAAGGTGAGCTGCGGCAGGCCGAGGTACTCGGCGAGCGCGGCGCCCACGACGCCGGTGCGCGCGTCGGTGGACTCGGAGCCGAGGACGACCAGGTCGTACTCGATGGTGCCCAGGGCCTGCGCGAGCGCGTAGGCGGTCTGGAGGGCGTCCGAGCCGTGAAGGGCGTCATCGTTGACGAAGACGGCCTTGTCGGCGCCCATGGACAGGGCCTTGCGGATCGAGTCCGTGGCCTGGTCCGGGCCCATGGTCAGGACGGTGACCTCGCCACCGTGCTTCTCCTTGAGCTGAAGCGCCTCTTCGATGGCGTACTCGTCGAGCTCGTTGATGACGCCGTCGGACGCTGCACGGTCCAGCGTGTTGTCAGCGTCGCTGAGCTTCCGTTCGGTCGCCGTGTCCGGGACCTGCTTGACCAAAACGACAATATTCATGGCCGGTGGCCGACCTCCCTGCACTCCATGATCCGCCGTCTGGCGGAGCGGACGCTGGCGCGCCCCGTACTGCCAACAATGTCGAACGCCGTTCGGTCATCCGACGGCGGGGTCCGGTGTTCTCCTCCACCCGTCCCGCTGTGTACCGATGCCCAGATGTTACTGGCTAGTAGCCTCAGGACCAACCTGCGAACCCCGGGTCAAGTAAGGAATACCTCACAAGCTCGGGAGCGCAGCGCCCGGGGCCCTGTAACGGCGGCCCACCGCCCGTGCATCGGCACGGGCACGCGGCTCCGGCGTCCCGGTCACCACCCTATGGCCAGCGCCCCCGGCGACCGGCCGCGGACACGGGCGCGCCCTCCGTCCCGCTCGGGGAGGAGGGCGCGCAGGGCTCATCCGCGGCCGCGGATCACTCGGAGAACCAGTCCGAGGGCCCCCCGAAGGGTGTCCACTCCGGTGCGGCGCTCAGGCCGATGGACAGGATGAACATCATCAGCAGGACGACGGCGACGTTCAGGCCGACGAACAGGTAGATGTTGCGGAACCTGGCCCGCCGAACCGCCCACACCGCCTGGTGGCGGGCCTCCCGCCCGCTCGGCATGATGTAGCCGAGGAGCACCGCCACGAAGATCGCGAAGCCGCCCGTATAGTTTGCACCTTCGCTGCCGGTCTCCACTATCTGTGAATACACCAGTCCGACCAGGATGCCGCCGATCAGGTAGACCAGGCCGAACAGGACCGTGCGTACCAGCATCCGCCCGAAGGCCCAGGGGAAGCTCAGCGCCACCACCATGCCGTCGGAACCGCGCGGGCCGCGCGTCTGGAGCCGTCGCTCGTGCTCGGCCTTGACCACGTCCAGTGCGCCCAGTCCGGCGATCACCAGGACGCCGAGCGCGTAGCCGAACCACGGGAACCACAGGGCCGTACCGGCCAGGGCCACCATGAGCGGCAGGAGCATCAGCGGGTGCATCCGGTAGCCGGGGTGGTCGTCGTAGTACTCCCCGTCGTCGTAGGAGTCCGCCTCCCCGCCGCTGAAGTAGTCCCCCAGCCGGTCGCTGCGGCCTCGGCGGAACCGGCCCATGAAGCCGCCCCCGCCGTCGTCGTAGTCGTCCTCGTCGAACTCCTGGGTGTGGCCGGGGGACCGCTGGTCCTGCCCCACCGGTGGGAGGATGTCGGAAAAGTCACCCTTGGCGAGCGGAGTGTTGAAGAACTGCGTCTGGGGCGCGTCGCTCGGCGGCGCCTCGTAGGTGGACACCTCCTCGGCGTCCCGCCCCTGCGGAGGCATCATCATGGTGCCCGACGGGTCCTGCGCCCGCTGCGGCTCGGGGTCCACCGGGTCCAGGTACCGCGTGCCCTGGACACCACCGGACTCGTGGGCGGCCACCGGGAGGGCCTCCTCCTCGCCGCCGCGGTCGCCCGCCGCGCCGTCGTCGTGACCCCCGTCCGCGGGCTGCCACAGGTGGGCCTCCTCGACCTCGGCCACGCCGCCCAGGACGGCGCCGCCGCCGAACCCGGGCGACGAGGCGTTCCCGTCCCAGGGCAGGTCGAGGTTGAGCCGGCTCGTCTCGGCGACCAACTGGTCCGCGCTGGGACGGCGGGCCATGTCCCGCGTGACGGCCGCCTTGACCAGCGGCATCAGCGCCTCGTGCATGCCGTCGAGGTCGATCTCGCCGTTGAGGATGCGGTAGAAGATCACCTCGAAGGTGCCCGCCCCGTAGGGCGGCCGCCCAGTGGAGGCGAACGCGACCGTGCCGCCCCAGGCGTGGATGTCGGTGGCCGAACCCAGGTCGGTGCCCTCGATGACCTCGGGCGAGAGGTAGCTGGGGGTGCCGACGAAGGTGCCGGTCTGGGTCAGCTTGGCCCCGTCCACCGCGTGCGCGATACCGAAGTCGATGACGATCGGCTCTCCGTTGGAGATGATGACGTTGCCGGGCTTGAGGTCCCGGTGGATGACGTCGATCGCGTGGATGTCCTTGATCGCCCGCGCCAGCCCGGTGACGAACCGGGTCAGCGCCCGGCCCCGGAGCGGCCCGTGGTCGGTCACCGTCGCGTCCAGCGTGGGCCCCGGGATGTACTCGGTGACCACCCACGGCAGCTCCGCCTGGGTGTCGGCGTCGATGACCTCGGCGACGTTGGGGCTCTGCACACGGCGCATCGTCTCGACCTCGCGGTGCAGGCGCGCACGCGCGATATGGTCCCCCGCCACCTCGGGCTTGAGGACCTTCACCGCGACGAACTGCTCGGTCCGGGGATCCTCGGCCTGGTAGACCACGCCCATGCCGCCCTGCCCGATACGGCGGCGGATCACGTAGTGGCCGATGCGCTCCGGCAGCTCCTCACCCATGGGGAAACCTGCCGACATTGCCATCGAGAACTCATCCCCTCACAAGACCACATACCACCGCGTCCAGCTTATCGGCCGGGGGATGGGTCACCTTCGGCTTGTACGGCCCGGCTCGGGCCCGTTGCGGTCTGCTTTCCTTCCGCCGATGCGGCAGGGGTCCTGCGTCTGCTGTACGGGCCGTGGAAGAGACCACCACGAGTATGACGGAAAAACCGCCCGGCCGGTTCCGCGAAGCCCACTTACGGTGTCCGAACACGGACACGTCATGATTCAGTCCCCTATCGGAGCTTTGCGCACCCAGGGTAGGCCCAGGCGGCCCCCTCCCCGCGAGGTGTCATGAGAAGAGGAGCACCAGAGTGCCCAGCCTCGCCGACACCGTGTAGGCGACCGCCAGCACGCAGCACGCCCCCGCGATCAGGAGGGTGTCCGCGTGTACCCAGCGGCTCGTCCTCGCCCGGGTCCGGGGACCGGTGCCGAACCCACGGGCGTCCATGGCCGTGGCCATCAGCGTCCCCGCACGAATGGCACGCACCAGCAGGGCGAACAGCCGCCCGAAGAACAGGCCCGCCCCTCGGATCGGGTCGTACCCCGCCGCCAGTCCGCGCGCCCTCCGGGCGAGCGTGACCGTGCGCCACTGGGCGACGAGCAGCGGGATGAGCCGCAGCGCCGCGAGCACCGCCATCGCGGGGCGCTCGGGCACCCGAAGCCGCTGGACCAGGCCGTCCGACATCTCGGTGGGGTCGCTGCCCGCTGCGGCCAGCAGCCCGGGCAGGGCGATCGCCAGCAGCCGGACCGCGGCGCCCACCGCCCCCTCCGCGCCGTGCTCGCCGTAGAGGTAGTTGACCAGTCCGCTGGACAGGCCCATGAGGACGAACGGGCCGCCCAGCACCAGCAGGGTCCGGCGGTCGATCCCGCTGAAGGGCACCGACGCCAGCACGACCGCCAGCACCACCCCGCCGGTGACCGCGTCCACCGCCGGGACCAGCCCGAGTCCCAGGACCAGGGCTGCCAGGAGCTTGGCAGCCGGGTTGCGCGCGGCCAGCCAGTGGCGGGCGCCGCCGCGGGGCACCTCCAGTGTCAGCATGTCGCCCACGCTCACCCACCGTCCCTCTCCGGCCGTGGCCCCGCCCGCTCCGGGCCGTCCGCGCACACCTCGGTCCGCCCGTCGGCCACCCGTACCCGCACGTCCGCCAGGGAGCGCAGGAGCGGCTCGTCGTGGGTGGCCATGACCACGGCACGCCCCTCGGCGCGCAGCGCCCCCAGCAGCTCCACCAGCTCCCGCCACGTGCGCGTGTCCTGCCCGAAGGTCGGCTCGTCCAGCACCAGGACGTCCGGGGCATGCAGAGGGCCGGAACTGAGCGCCGTGGCCACGGACAGCCGACGCTTCTCGCCCCCCGAGAGCGTGTAGGGGTGCACGTCGGCCAGCGCGGTCAGGCGCAGCCGCTCCAGGAGTTCACCGACCCACCCCTCGGCCTCGGCCCGCGCGGCCCCCGCCCGCAGCGGCGCGAAGAGCAGTTCGTCGCGGACCGTCCCCGTCACGAACTGGTCCTCGGCGTGCTGGAAGACCGTGCCCACGTGCCGTGCCAGGCGCCGGGCGGGCCAGCGGCGCAGCGGACGCCGGTCGGCCCCGGCCAACGGGCCGCGCGGCAGCACCACGCCCCGGTGGGGCCGGGTCAGCCCCGCGAGCATCATCAGCAGCGTGGACTTGCCCGCGCCGTTGGGACCGGTCAGGGCAGTGGCGGTACCGGCCGCCACCGCCAGGTCCACGTCCGAGAGCACCGTGCGCGGCGGCGCGGCGCGCACCCCCGGCTCCCTCGGAGTGCGTGCGGCGACCCCGGCCGCCTCGGCGAGCACCGGCCCGCCGGGGGCGGCGGGCACCACGGGCGCGGGTTCGGCGCCGGGGATCCACACCCCCTGTCCGGCGAGGGCCGCGCCGTGCTCGGCGAAGACGGAGCCGGGCGGCCCGTCGGCGGCCACACCGCCACCCGGTTCCAGGACCACGACGCGGTCCACCAGGTCCACGACGTCGGCCACCCGGTGCTCGACCAGCACCAGTGTCGCCTCGGTCTCCGCCAACAGGGTCGAGAGCACGCCCCGGACGAGTGCGGCGCCCTCCGGGTCGAGGTTGGCCGTGGGCTCGTCCAGCAGCAGCAGGCGGGGGCGCATGGCCAGCGCCCCGGCGAGCGCCAGGCGCTGCTTCTCCCCTCCGGACAGGGCACCGGTGGGATGGCTCCGCCCGTAGGGGAAGCCCACCGCAGCCAGGGCGGCGTCGACGCGCGGCCAGATCAGCTCGGGGGCCACACCCAGGTTCTCCGGGCCGAAGGCCACGTCGTCGCCCGCGCGCGCCATCACGAGCTGGGTCTCGGGGTCCTGGCCGACGAGGCCGACCGCGCCCCGGCGCCGGTCGGCCGGGGCACCGTCCACCAGGAGGGTGCCCTCCTGGTCTCCAGCGATGGCGCCGTCGGGGCCGGTGAGCCCGGCCAGCGCGTGCAGGAGCGTCGACTTGCCCGCGCCGGAGGCCCCCAACAGCAGGACCCGCTCACCGGGTTCGACGGTCAGGTCCACGCCGCGCAGGGCGTGGGCGGTGCGTCCGGAGTGCTTCCATCCCCAGCCGGAGAGCTCGACGCGCGCTCCGCAGGGACCTGTGGTGCTGCCCACCGGGCTCAGCCCCGGGCCGAGGGGAAGGGGGCCAGCGCGCCCGCCTTGGCCAGGGCGGTGGTCAGCAGGCGGGCACCCACCCCGGCGATGGCCGCCGAGCTGGCGACGGCGATGAGGGCGTAGGCGATCTGGTAGCCCAGCGGCCAGGTGAGGTTGTAGAAGACGTTGTCGCGAATGGCGGGAGAGAGTCCGGCGACCGCGGCGGCGAGGACGGCCGCGCCCATGCCCCAGCGGCGGTAGCCCAGGAGGAGGAAGACCAGTTCGGGCAGGATCCCCTGGAGGGCACCGTGGAAGAGGACGATGATCTCCCAATGGTTGCCCAGCACGGCCGACACCGAGGCGGCGACGACCGAGGTGAGCAGGGCGGCCCCGGGCTTGCGGATGATCAGCCCGCCCAGCACGCCGGAGATCATCCACATGCCGTAGATGACGGCCTGTCCGGGCGGGAAGGCCACGAACAGCGGCGTGGTGACGGTCCACAGGATGTTCCACAGCCAGAACACGGCGCCGACGGCGACCCCGATCACGGCAACGGCCACAAGGTCGGCCGCATGCCAGCCCCATACCCTGTCGACGGTGTCTCTCCGTTCCTGGGAGGAGGGGGTGTCGTTGCTCATCGGTGTCCCTTCGCCGGTGTGACAAGGGCTCACGCGGCCAAAAGCGCCCCCGGGCAGCGCGGCACCGCACGCCGGAAACCGGCGCGCGGAACGCACGCCACCGGTGACGGTTCCTACGACTTCCTTCGCCGACATGACCCAGATCAGGTGTGTAAGGGTCTGCGGCCTCGGTGCCGCACTCTCAGCGCTCATGCGCTCCCCTGTCGATCGGCACCCATTATGCGTTAGAGATCGTCATGTATGACAACAAGAGGTGCTACCTCGCCTCGTTGCTCGTGCCGGATGACCGGCCGGTGCGTGCAGGAGTGCAGGCCTGCCCTCCCCGGAGGACCCGACCACCGGGTTCGACGGTCGGGTCGCCGACTCAGCCCCGGGCCGAGGGGAAGGGGGCCAGCGCGCCCGCCTTGGCCAGGGCGGTGGTCAGCAGGCGGGCACCCACCCCGGCGATGGCCGCCGAGCTGGCGATGACGATGAGGCCGTAGGCGATCTGGTAGCCCAGCGGCCAGGTGACGTTGTAGAAGACGTTGTCGCGAATGGCGGGAGAGATCCCGGCGACCGCGGCGGCGAGGACGGCCGCGCCCATGCCCCAGCGACGGTAGCCCAGGAGGAGGAAGACCAGTTCGGGCAGGATCCCCTGGAGGGTGCCGTCGAGGATCACCATGATCCCCCACTGGGTGCCCAGCACGGCCGACACCGAAGCGGCGGCGACCGAGGTGAGCAGGGCGGCCCCGGGCTTGCGGATGATCAGCCCGCCCAGCACGCCGGAGATCATCCACATGCCGTAGATGACGGCCTGTCCGGGCGGGAAGGCCACGAACAGCGGCGTGGTGACGGTCCACAGGATGTTCCACAGCCAGAACACGGCGCCGACGGCGACGCCGATGACGGCGGCCACCACGACGTCGACGGTGCGCCACTCGCGTGCCCTGCCGACGGTTTCCTTCCAGGCTCCCGTCGTACGGGTGTCGTTGCTCATCGGTGTCCCTTCGCCGGTGTGACGAGGGCTCATGCGGCCAAGAGCGCCCCCGGGCAGCGCGGCGCCGCGCGCGCCGGGAACCGGTGCGCGGGACACACGCCACCGGTGACGGTTCCTACGACTTCCTTCGCTGGCATGACCCAGATCAGGTGTGTAAGGGTCTGCGGCCTCGGTGCCGCACTCTCAGCGCTCATGCGCTCCCCTGTCGGTCGGCATCCATTATGTGCCATAAGGCGGCGTATCTGACAAGGGGCCCTATTCTTCGGCCTGGGTCCCGTCCCCGCCGCCGTCGTCCCCGTCGTCGTCCTCCGGCTCCGCGTCGGGGTTTCCGAAGACCTTGGGCGAACTCGCGAAACCGTTCGCGGGCAGCGACGCGGTCGCCCGGCTCATGGTGTCGCTCCAGATCGGACCGGGCAGGGTCCCGCCGTAGACGATGCCGTAGTAGCGCCCGCCGATGGTCACCCCCTCCAGGGGGTGGCTCTCACCACCGCGGATGTCGCCGACGGCCACGGCTCCGGCCAGGCCCGGCGTGTAACCGGCGAACCACGCGTAGGCGGCGCTGTCGGTCGTCCCCGTCTTGCCCGCGGCGGCGCGTCCGATCCCCAGCCCGGCGGCGGTCCCGCCGTTGAGGGGCTCCTGGAGCAGGTGGTTGACACCGTCGGCCACGTGCTGGTCGATGACCTGCTCGCATTCGGACTCCACCGGGATCTCCCGGTAGGACTCGCTCTCGGGCCGGCCGGCGGTGATGGAGCGCACCGGCAGGGGCTCGCAGTACACGCCCCGGGCCGCGAAGGTGGCGTAGGCGGCGGCCATGGTCAGCGGCGAGACCTCCTGGTCCCCCAGGGTGAAGGAGCTCCACACCCCCAGCGGCGCCCCGTCGGCGCGGTGCACGCCCAGCCGCTCGGCCATCCGCGCGGTCTCGCACAGGCCCACCTTGCGCTGGAGCTGCGCGAAGTAGGTGTTCACCGAGCCCCGGGTCCCGCTGAGCATGTTGTGCGAGCCCGCGCTGCTCTCCCCGGCGTTGCGCACCTCCCAGGGCGCCATCTGTCCGCCGTCACAGTTGGTCAGGCCCTTCACCTCCAGCTCCTTGGGCGAGGAGAAACTCGTCCCGTACCCCAGCCCGGCGTCGAGCGCGGCGGCGAGGGTGAACGCCTTGAACGTCGATCCCGCCTGGTAGCCGTTGCCACCCCCGTCGATCCGGTCCACCGCGAGGTTGATGGAGGTGGTGCCGGGGTCCGACTCGTCGAACCCGTACCGCAGGTTCTGGGCCATCGCCCGCACCTCCCCGGTACCGGGCTCGACCAGGGCCTGCACGGCGAACTTCGCCGACCCCTCGCTCGGCACGCGGTCGTCGACGGCCGCCTTGGCTGCGGCCTGCATGCCGCTGTCCAGCGTCGTGCGCACGGTCAGGCCGCCGTGCCGCATCAGTTGCAGGCGCTCCTCCTCCGTCTCGCCCAGGACGTCCGTGCGCGAGAGCCAGCGGATGACGTAGTCGCAGAAGAACGGGTGGTCACTGGAGTAGCAGCTCCCCCCGCGCGGGGTCGGTTCCAGATTCAGGTCCTCGGCGGCGTAGCGCGCCGCCTCGGCCTCACCCAGCTCCCCCACGGCGACCATCCGGTCCAGGACGAGGTCGCGCCGGGCCCGGGCCGCCTCCGGGTTGCTCAGGGGGTCGTAGTAGGAGGGCGCCCGCACGAGCCCGGCCAGCAGCGCGGCCTGGCCCGGGTCCAGTTCGGCGGCGGGCACGGAGAAGTACCGCTGGGCGGCCACCTCGATCCCGTGCGCGCCCGCGCCGAAGTAGGCGAGGTTCAGGTAGCCCTCCAGGATCTCGTCCTTGGTCATCCGCTCCTCGATGCCGAGGGCGTAGCGCAGTTCGACCACCTTGCGGGACAGGGTGCGCTCCTGGGCCAGGGCCACCTCCTCGTCGGTGACGGCGGACTCGATGAGCGCGTTCTTCACGAACTGCTGGGTGATGGTGGAGCCGCCCTGGGTGTCGCCCTGGAGGGTGCGCACCGCGGCCCGCACGAAGCCCTGGAGGTCGAAGCCGTTGTGCTCGTAGAAGCGGGCGTCCTCGATCGCCATCAGGGCCGCGGGCGCCCAAGTGCCCATGCGGTCGAGGGTGACCACCTCGCGCTCGCGTTCGGCGACCTCCGCGATCCGCTCCCCCTCGACGTCCGTGAGCAGGACCCGCTGTGACAGGTGGGGCATCTCCAGTTCGTCGGGCATCGCCATGAAGGCCCGTGCGGTGTCGCGGCCCATGAGGCCCAGGACACCGGCCCACGGCAGGACGAGGGCGGCCACCAGCAGCCCGGCCAGTGCCGCGGTCCCCGCGAGCCGGGCGAGGTCGTGCCTTCGCCAGAGCGCTCCTGTCCCCTTGCCGCCAGCCCCAGTCACAGGCCCCCCTCACAGCCGCGTTCAAAGACAGCTCTCGGAGCCCACACTCGCAGGGCCGCTGCGGACGGACCCCGGCGGCGAGGGACGTGTCATCGAAAAACTTCCCCAACCCATGGCAAAACACATAGATCACTCATAAGCCGCATAACAAAGACAGGCCCGACGGACGCCGTGGAGCACGTCCACACATCTCGATATCAAGAGGAATCTGCCACGAAGCGAACCGCGTTCGGCACATCGCTCCAAAACGGATGCAAACAACTCCTTTCACGCACTCCGAACGCGAGGGGATGTCCGCAATAGGAGACTGCAAACCAGGACCGCATTCGACCATCCCTACCCACATCCACGGCGCGCCCAACATGTGAGGGGATCATTCCAACTTCTCTCTACAAAAGCCCTGAAAACCTCCTCAGAGAGGGCTGCAGCTAGCTCTTCCTTATGTACCGTTTGAGAGGTTTGTCCAGGTCAAAGCGGCTTAATATCAAACAAATGCCATCAAGGACAGTGTGATAAGGATCACATAAATGATCCGGCCTCGACACTCAGCCAAACCCCACAAGAGGGCAGACGATAGACAGCGGAGTGCCCTGAAGCCGCAATCCGGACAGCTTTTTCCCGACACTTCGTTACGCGCGCCTTTCCTTGGATGACGTTCGCGTAATTTTTCAGAGAACCCACCGCCCGAAGTCCACAACGCCCGAACCATGACAATGACGGTGTAGCCAGTGATCGGTCGCCTGCCCATACTCGACATCTCTCCAGACAACGGCCTGGGACCGGTGAAAGCCGTCCCCGGCGAACGCTTCACCGTGAGCGCCACGGTCATCCGGGAGGGCCACGACTCCCTCGCGGCAGGCGTCGTCCTGCACTCCCCGGAAGGCCGGCGCGAAGCGCTCGTCCCCATGCGCGAACGCGCGCCCGGAACCGACCGCCACGAAGCCGAGGTCTCCCTGCCCCGCGAGGGCCGGTGGGCGTTCTCGGTCGAGGCCTGGACCGACCCCTTCGCCACCTGGCACCGCACGGCCCGGATCAAACTGCCGCTCGGGCAGGACACCGGCCCCGTGCTGGAAGAGGGCGCCCGGCTCCTCGCCCGCGCCGCCCGCAGGGTCCCGCGCAACCCGGCCCTGTCCAAGGCCGCCAAGGTCCTGCGCGACGCCGCCCTCCCGCCCGTGGAGCGCCTGGAGGCCGCCCTGACCGCCGAGGTCCTCTCCGCGATGGCGGCCCACCCGCTCCGCGAACTCGTCACCCGCTCCAAGCGCACCCCGGTCGCGGTCCACCGCGAACGCGCCCTCGTCGGCTCCTGGTACGAGTTCTTCCCCCGCTCCGAGGGGGCCGAGCTGGGCACCGCTCCCGGCCAGGAGCGGTCGGGGACCTTCGCCAGCGCGGCCAAACGGCTGCCCGCCATCGCCGACATGGGCTTCGACGTGGTGTACCTGCCGCCCATCCACCCCGTGGGGACCACGCACCGCAAGGGCGCCGACAACTCCCTGACCGCGGGACCGGGCGAGCCCGGCTCCGTCTGGGCCATCGGGTCGGCCGACGGTGGCCACGACGCCGTCCACCCCGACCTGGGCACCCTCGCCGACTTCGACGCCTTCGTCGCCGAGGCCGCCGAGCACGGCCTGGAGATCGCGCTGGACCTGGCACTGCAGTGCTCGCCCGACCACCCGTGGGTCACCGAGCACCCCGAGTGGTTCGTCCACCGCGCGGACGGGTCCATCGCCCACGCCGAGAACCCGCCCAAGCAGTACCAGGACATCTACCCGCTGCACTTCGACACCGACCCCGAGGGCCTGTACGCCGAGGTCCTGCGCGTGGTGCGCCACTGGATCGACCACGGCGTGCGCATCTTCCGGGTCGACAACCCGCACACCAAGCCGGTGGCCTTCTGGGAGCGCCTGCTCTCCGACGTGGCCGACGAGCACCCGGACGTGCTGTTCCTGGCCGAGGCCTTCACCCGCCCCGCCATGATGCGCACCCTGGCCAAGGTCGGCTTCCACCAGTCCTACACCTACTTCACCTGGCGCAACGGCAAGGAGGAGATCCAGGACTACCTCACCGAGCTCTCCACCGAGACCGCCCACTACCTGCGGCCCAACCTCTTCGCCAACACGCCGGACATCCTGCACGCCTACCTCCAGCACGGCGGGCGCCCCGCGTTCGCGGTCCGGGCCGTCCTCGCCTCGCTGCTCTCCCCCACCTGGGGGATCTACTCGGGGTTCGAACTGTGCGAGAACACGCCCGCGGCCCCCGGGAGCGAGGAGTACCTGCACTCCGAGAAGTACCAGTACCGGCCCCGGGACTGGGCCGCGGCAGAGGCGTCGGGCGAGACCCTCAGCGGTCTCCTCACCACGCTCAACCGGCTGCGCCGGGAGCACCCCGCCCTGCGGGAGCTGCGCAACCTGCGCTTCCACCACGTCGACCGTCCGGAACTGCTCTGCTTCTCCAAGCACCGGCCCGGTGACCGCCCCGGCGACCCCGACGACCTCGTCATCGTCGTCGTCAACCTCGACCCGCACCGCGCCCACGAGGCGACGGTGCACCTGGACCTGCCGTCCATCGGCCGCACCTGGGAGGAGGAACTCACGGTGACCGACGCGCTGTCCGGCCAGACACACACCTGGCGAGCGGACAACTACGTCCGACTCGACCCGGCGGCCGCGCCCGCCCACGTCTTCACCACCACCGGCAGATAGCGCGCTCCGGACACCAGCGGGGCCGACGTGCGCACGCGTCGGCCCCCCGTCCGAAACGCCCGTTGATCCGACGTCGAACCCTTCTTGGTGGGGAGCAGCAGATGAGCAAAGAGGAGCCCGGACCGCGCGGCCACGCCGAGCACGGTCCGCTCGCCCCGGCCACCGGGGCCGCCACCGGACCGCTCATGTCCTCCGGTGGCACCAGTGACCCCCACTGGTACAAGCACGCCGTCTTCTACGAGGTACTCGCCCGGGGCTTCTTCGACTCCAACGGCGACGGCACCGGCGACCTCGCGGGCCTGGTGCGCAAACTGGACTACCTCCAGTGGCTGGGCATCGACTGCATCTGGCTGCTGCCGATGTACGAGTCCCCTCTGCGCGACGGCGGATACGACATCTCCGACTACTTCAAGATCCTCCCGGAGTTCGGCAACACCGCCGACTTCGTGGCGCTGCTGGACGAGGCGCACCGGCGCGGCATCCGCGTCATCACCGACCTCGTCATGAACCACACCAGCGACCAGCACCCGTGGTTCCAGGCCTCCCGCACCGATCCGGACGGCCCCTTCGGCGACTTCTACGTGTGGTCGGACACCGACGACCGCTACGAGGACGCCCGCATCATCTTCGTCGACACCGAGACGTCCAACTGGGCCTACGACGAGGTCCGGGGCCAGTACTACTGGCACAGGTTCTTCTCCCACCAGCCCGACCTCAACTTCGAGAACCCCGCCGTCCAGGAGGCGATCCTGGAGGTCCTGCGCTACTGGCTCGACCTGGGCATCGACGGCTTCCGCCTGGACGCGGTGCCCTACCTGTACGAGCGCGAGGGCACCAACTGCGAGAACCTCAAGGAGACCCACGAGTTCCTCAAGCGGGTCCGGGCCGAGGTCGACCGCCTCTACCCCGACCGCGTCCTGCTGAGCGAGGCCAACCAGTGGCCCTCCGACGTCGTCCACTACTTCGGCGACTTCGAGTCCGGCGGCGACGAGTGCCACATGAACTTCCACTTCCCGCTCATGCCGCGGATGTTCATGGCGGTGCGCCAGGAGCAGCGGTTCCCGATCTCGGAGATCCTCGCCCAGACGCCGAAGATCCCCCGCGACTGCCAGTGGGCGATCTTCCTGCGCAACCACGACGAGCTGACCCTGGAGATGGTCACCGACGAGGAGCGCGACTACATGTACTCCGAGTACGCCAAGGACCCCCGCATGCGCGCGAACGTGGGGATCCGTCGGCGACTCGCCCCCCTGCTGGACAACGACCGCGACCAGATCGAACTGTTCACCGCCCTGCTGCTCTCCCTGCCGGGGTCGCCCGTGCTCTACTACGGCGACGAGATCGGTATGGGCGACAACATCTGGCTGGGCGACCGCGACGCGGTGCGCACACCCATGCAGTGGAGCGCGGACCGCAACGCCGGGTTCTCCCGGGGCGACCCCGGACGCCTGTACCTGCCGCTGATCATGGACCCGGTCTACGGCTACCAGGCGATCAACGTGGAGTCCCAGCGCGACAACCCCGGTTCGCTGCTGCACTGGACCCGGCGGATGATCCACGTCCGCAAACAGCACCCCGTATTCGGGACCGGGGAGTTCACCGAACTCAACGCCACCAACCCCAGCGTGCTGGCGTTCATCCGCGCCCAGGGCGACGACCGCATGCTGTGCGTCAACAACCTCTCCCGGCACCCGCAGCCGGTGGAGCTGGACCTGACGCGCTACGCGGGGATCAGCCCGGTGGAGTGCGTCGGCGGCGCGCGCTTCCCCGAGATCGGTGAGCTGCCCTACCTGCTCACCCTGCCCGGGCACGGCTTCTACTGGTTCCAACTGCCCGCACCGGCCGTCGGAGGGGCCGACCGGGCCGAGGGGGCCCCGACCTACGGCCTGCCCGCGGCCGGGGTCCGCGTCCGCACGGCCGACGCCGCCGCGAGGGGGCACGTGTCCGCGCCCGCACTCCGCGACACCGACCGGTACAGCACAGCCACCACGACGCCCGGCACCCCGGCGGACCGCGCCGCCGCGTTCGGCGACGCCGCGTCCGCTCCCCGGACCGCCGCTCCCGGGTTGCCCGACCCGGTCGCGGAACGCTCGGACCGGGGTGGCGGCGGGAAGGGAAACAGGCCGGACTGATATGTCGACACTCGAAGAACTGCTCGCCTCCTGGCTGCCCCGACAGCGCTGGTTCTCCGGCAAGGGCGTCCCCATCCGGCGCCTGCGCGTGGAGAGCCGCCACACACTGGTACCCGCACGGCCGGACGGCCCCGGCCTCGACGTCCTGGTCGTCCAGACCGAACAGCGCGGGGCCGGCTCCCGCTACCAGGTCCTGCTCGGCTCCCGGCCGCCGCGGTCCCTGCCGCCGGACCTGGCGCACGAGGCCATCGGCGTGTGTCGCCTGAAGGGGAGCCGTCCGCGCGCGGTCTACGACGCCTCGCGCGACACGGAACTGACCGCACTGCTCCTTCAGAGGTTCGCCCACCCCCCGGCGGTGGGGGACGACACGCAGGTGCGCTTCCGGACCCTGCCCGGCTGCCCGATCAGGGTCGGCGCCCACGGGCGCGTCCTCACCAGCGAACAGTCCAACACCTCCCTGGTCTTCGGCCAGGACTACATCCTGAAGACCTTCCGCAGGCTCTGGCCCGGACACAACCCGGACCTGGAGCTGACCACGGCGCTGAGCGGCTCGCCCCGGGTGGCGCGCACGTGCGGATGGATCGAGGCGGACCTGCCCGGGTCCCGGTCCCCGGCCACGCTGGCCATGCTCCAGGCCTACATCCCGCAGGCCACGGACGGCTGGCTCCTGGCCACGGGCCGCATCGGCGCGCTGGCCGGCAACGGCGGCCCCGACGGCGAGAACTCCTTCGCCGACGAGGCGGAACTGCTGGGCCGCACCACGGCCGAGGTGCACCAGGACCTGGCCCGTGAACTGCCCACCGACGTCCTCTCGCCCGTGGACGCGGCGGGGCTCGCCGAGGGCATGATAGAGCGCCTGGCCATCGCCAGCACGGAGGTGCCCGAACTCGCCCGGCACGCACCGCGGGTCATGTCGGCCTACACCGACTTCGCCCGGACGGACGAACCGCTGCCGGTCCAGCGCATCCACGGCGACTACCACCTGGGCCAGGCGATCCGCGCGTCCTCGGGGTGGGTGCTGCTCGACTTCGAGGGCGAGCCCACCGTGCCGGTGAGTGAGCGCCAGAAGCTCGCCAGTCCGCTGCGCGACGTGGCCGGCATGCTCCGGTCCTTCGACTACGCCGCCGGTCACCTGCTGGTCCGCCGTCCCGACGACACGGGGCTGGAGTGGTCGGCCCGCTCCTGGGCCCGGCGCAGCCGCGCCGCGTTCTGCGCGGGGTACGCGGACGCGAGCGGCACCGACCCGGACAAGTACCTGACGGCGCTGCGGGCCTTCGAGTTCGACAAGGCCGTCTACGAAGTGCTCTACGAGGCACGGAACCGGCCGGACTGGCTGCGGGTCCCGCTCGACTCGATCCGCTGGGCCACCTCCGGCGCCGCCGCGGCCACCGCACCGCCCGTACCCGGCTGACCGCCCACCACCGGCCCCGACACCCCGACCATCCGACGATGACGGAGACTCCTTGACCACGCCCAGCAGAAAACCGCGTACGCGCTCCACCACGACGACCGCCAAGGCCGCCCCCCGCCGGCGGGCCCCCAAGCCGAAGGCCGAGCGGGTCGGCCCCGCGGCGGCGGCCGATCCGGCCCTGCTCGCCGCGCTGGACCGGGTGGTGGACGGACACCACCACGACCCGCACGGCCTCCTCGGCGCCCACCCCGACGGCACCGGGCGCACCGCGGTCCGCGTCCTGCGCCCGGGGGCGCTGGAGGTGGGCCTGCTCCTGCCCGACGGCACCCGGGTCGCCCTCGACCACCTGCACCGCGGGGTGTTCGCGGGAACGCTCCCCGAGGGGGTCGGCCCCGCGACCGACTACCGGGTCGCCACGCGCTACCAGGACGGGCCGGAGACGGTCTCCGCCGACCCCTACCGCTTCACGCCCACCCTCGGCGAACTGGACCTGCACCTGATCTCCGAGGGGCGGCACGAGGAGCTGTGGCGCGCCCTGGGCTCCCACGTCCGCACGATCGACACCCCGATGGGCGAGGTCGAGGGAACCGGGTTCGCGGTGTGGGCGCCGGACGCGCGCGGCGTCCGCCTGATCGGCGGCCTCAACCACTGGAACGGGGTCGGACACCCCATGCGGAGCCTGGGCTCCAGCGGCGTCTGGGAACTGTTCGTACCCGGTGTGGGCGACGGCGAGCTCTACAAGTTCCAGGTGCTGGGCGGTGACGGCCACTGGCGGGACAAGGCCGACCCGATGGCGCGCCGGACCGAGATACCCCCCGCGACGGCGTCGGTGGTGACGACCTCCTCCCACACCTGGGGCGACCAGGAGTGGATGGCCGAGCGCAAGGGCGTGGAGGCGCACCGTGCGCCGATGAGCGTGTACGAGGTGCACCTGGGGTCGTGGCGGCCGGGGCTGGGCTACACGGAACTGGCCGAGCAACTGGTCGAGTACGTCACCGGCATGGGCTTCACCCACGTGGAGTTCCTGCCGGTCGCGGGGTATCCGTTCGACGGCTCGTGGGGCTACCAGGTGACGTCGTACTACGCGCCCACGCCGCGGTTCGGTTCTCCGGACGAGTTCCGCCACCTGGTGGACGCGCTGCACCGGGCGGGCGTCGGGGTGTTCCTGGACTGGGTCCCGGCGCACTTCCCCAAGGACGAGTGGGCGCTGGCCCGGTTCGACGGCTCGGCGCTGTACGAGCACCCCGACCCGCGCCGGGGCGAGCACCCCGACTGGGGCACCCTGATCTTCAACTACGGGCGCACCGAGGTCCGCAACTTCCTGGTGGCCAACGCCCTGTACTGGCTGGAGGAGTTCCACATCGACGGCCTGCGGGTGGACGCGGTCGCCTCGATGATCTACCTGGACTACTCGCGCGACTCCGGCCAGTGGGAGCCGAACATGTTCGGCGGGCGGGAGAACCTGGAGGCGATCGACTTCCTCAAGGAGCTCAACGCCACGGCCTACCGGCGCAACCCCGGCATCACCATGATCGCCGAGGAGTCCACCGCCTACACCGGGGTGACCACGCCCGTGGACCGGGGCGGCCTGGGCTTCGGGATGAAGTGGAACATGGGGTGGATGCACGACACCCTGGAGTACGTCAAGAAGGAGCCGGTCCACCGCCAGTACCACCACAACGACCTGACGTTCGCGATGGTGTACGCCTACAGCGAGAACTACGTGCTCCCGCTGTCGCACGACGAGGTCGTGCACGGCAAGCAGTCGCTGCTGAACAAGGTGCCGGGCGACGAGTGGCAGCGCACGGCCACCGTGCGGGCGCTGCTGGCCTTCATGTGGTCGCACCCGGGCAAGCAACTGCTGTTCATGGGCGGGGAGATCGCCCAGGGCGAGGAGTGGCGGCACGAGTCCGGGGTGCCGTGGTGGCTGCTCCAGTTCGACCACCACGCCGGGGCGCAGCGGCTGGTCCGCACGCTCAACGACCTCTACCGGCCGCGCCCGGCCCTGTGGTCGCTGGACACCGACCCGGCGGGCTTCCAGTGGCTGGACGCGGGCGACCACCAGGGGAACACGGTGACCTACCTGCGCCGCGGTGAGGACGGCTCCGCACTGGTGTGCGGGGTGAACTTCTCCCCGGTGCCGCGCCCGGGCCTGCGGGTGGGCCTGCCCTCGGGCGGCCGGTGGAACCGGGTTCTGGACTCCGACGAACCCCGGTTCGGCGGATCGGGCTACGAGGGGCCGGCCCACGTACAGGCACAGGAGCGCGAGTGGAACGGACAGCCGTTCTCCGCCGAGATCACCCTGCCGCCGCTGGGTGCGGTCTGGTTCGAGCCCGAGGGCTAGCCGGAAGCGGGGGCCGGTGCCCGCCGGCCCCCGTGACGCGGTCAGGAGCGGTGCCAGGCCTTCAGGCGCCGCACCGCCTCGTCGAGGACCCCGTCCCTCTTGCAGAAGGCGAAGCGCAGCAGGTGCGCGCCCTCCTCCTGGTGGTCGTAGAAGACCTGGGCGGGGACCGCCGCGACCCCGGCCTCCCGGGGCAGGGCGAGCGCCAGTTGGACACCGTCGTCGTGACCGAGGGGGCCGATGTCGGCCATGAGGAAGTAGGTCCCCTCACACGTGTGCACGCCGAACCCGGCGTCGGCCAGCCCGGCGGCCAGCCGATCCCGCTTGTCCTGGAGCGAGGCGCGCTGGGCCTCGATCCACGCCCGCTCGGTGTCGAGGGCGTCGGCGACCGCCAGTTGCAGCGCGCCGTTGGCGGAGAAGGTGAGGAACTGGTTGACCGTGCGCACCGCGCGCACCAGCGGTTCGGGTCCGGTGACCCATCCGAGCTTCCACCCGGTGACGGCGAAGATCTTGCCGACGGAGGAGACCGACAGGGTCCGCTCCCCCATCCCGGGCAGGGAGGCCAGCGGCAGGTGCGGCCGACCGTCGAAGGTCAGGAACTCGTAGACCTCGTCGGTGAGGGCGATCAGATCGTGCTCGCGGCACAGATCGGCGATGATCTCCAGCTCGTCGGCGGTGAACACCGTGCCCGTCGGGTTGTGCGGGGTGTTGACGATGACCATCCGGGTGCGAGGACCCACGGCCGCACGCAGCTCGTCGGGGTCGAAGGTGAACGCGCCCCGCTCGGGATCGGGCCGCAGCGGCACCGGTCTGCGCACACCCCCGGCCAGGGAGATCATCGCCGCGTAGGAGTCGTACATCGGCTCGAAGACGACCACCTCGTCGCCCCGCTCGACCAGGGCGAGCAGTGCCGCGGCGATGCCCGCGGTCGCCCCGACCGTCACGTACACCTCGGTGTCCGGATCCAGGTCGATGCCGTACTCCCGCGAGCGGTAGCGGCTCACAGCCGCGCACAGTTCCGGGCGCCCCGGGCCCGGAGGGTACTGGTTCACCCCCTCCAGGATGTGCCCGATAGCCGCCTCCAGCAACGACCGGGGCCCGTCGGTGTCGGGGAACCCCTGGCCGAGGTTGACGGATTCGGTCTCGACGGCCAGACGGGTCATCTCCGCGAAGACCGTCTCACCGTAGGAGCGCATGCGTTCGATCAGCGGTTCATCCACGCAAGCGAGCGTATCGGTCCCCCGGCGGACCGGACCGGGGTGGGGACCCGCGGGTCCCCACCCCGGTCAGAGCAGCAGGCTGAGCACCACCCACGCCACGGGGCTGGCGATGAGCAGGGAGTCGAGCCGGTCCATCAGGCCGCCGTGGCCGGGCATGAAACTGCCCATGTCCTTCACACCGAGATCGCGCTTGAACAGCGATTCGATCAGGTCGCCGACCGTGGCGGCCAAGACGACCGCCAGTCCCAGCACCGCGCCGACCCACCACGGGCCGTCCAGCATCAGGGCGACGCACAGGGCACCGGCGACGGCGCAGGCGACGACGGACCCGCCGAAGCCCTCCCAGGTCTTGTTCGGGCTGATCACAGGGGCCATCTTGTGTCGGCCGAGCAGGATCCCGGCGAAGTAGCCGCCGATGTCGCTGGAGATCGTCACCACGATGAACGCGATGAGGCGGAACTGGCCGTCCTCTGGATGGGCGATGAGCAACTGCCAGATACCGAACAGGAACGGCAGGTAGACCAGGATGAACAGGTTGGCGGACACATCGGCCACGAAACCGTCCTGGCCGCCGCGCAGCCGCCACACCAGGCAGGCGACGGCGGTCAGCGCGGTCGCGCCCACCAGCCACTCGGCGCCGCCGAAGTGGGCGGCCGGCTGCATGAGCACACCGCCCACCGCCAGCGGCACCAGGGCCGGTTTCACGCCCTTGCCGACGAACGCCCGGTTGACCTCCCGCAGCCCGATCAGCACCCCGGCCACGGTGATGATCGTGAAGAGCTGCGGCCAGGGGAAGATCGTGAGCAGCACGAGCGCGCCCAGGACACACCCGCTGATGATGGCCACCGGGAGGTTGCGGCCGGTCTTGACCGGATCGCCCCCCGGTTTGTGCAGCACGAAGCGCTGTCCCTCGGCCTTGTCGGAGTCGGGGCGCGACTCCGCGTCGGGTCTGTGCTCGTGCGAGGGGTCGCTCCCCTCGGAGCCCGTGGAAGGAGATGTCACCTAGACCTCAAGCAGTTCGGTTTCCTTGTGCTTGAGCACCTCGTCGATGGACGCGACGTACTTGTGGGAGAGGTCGTCGAGCTCGCTCTGGGCGCGGTGCGCCTCGTCCTCACCGATCTCCCCCGCCTTCACGCCCTTCTCGAAGGTGTCCTTGGCACGGCGGCGGACGTTGCGGATGGAGACCTTGCCGTCCTCGGCCTTGGTCCGCACGACCTTCACGTACTCCTTGCGGCGCTCCTCGGACAGGTCCGGGAACACCACGCGGATGACCTGGCCGTCGTCGGAGGGGTTCACGCCCAGGTCGCTGTTGCGGATGGCGTTGATGATCTCGGTCCGCGCGTTGACGTCGAACGGCGAGATGACCACCATCCGCGGTTCGGGGACCGAGAAGGAGGCGAGCTGGTTGATCGGCGTCCGGGCACCGTAGTAGTCCACGGTGATCTTGTTGAAGGTCGCGGGGGTCGGGCGTCCGGTACGGATCGTCGCGAACTCCTCCTTGGTGACCGCCACGGCCTTCTCCATCTTCTCCTCTGCTTCGAGGAGGGTCTCTTCGATCATGTCAGCGCTCCCGGATTCGACTCTGGTGTTCGTGGCTTGCCGACCGCGCCGCCTCAGGCGGAGGCCGGTCCGACGATGGTGCCGATCTTCTCACCGCGGACCGCGCGCAGGATGTTGCCCTGGCTCATCAGGTCGAAGACGACGATGGGCAGCCCGTTGTCCATGCACAGGCTGACCGCGGTGGCGTCCATGACCTTGAGTCCGCGGGTGAGGACCTCGTTGTAGTTGAGCTTGTCGAACTTGACCGCGTCCGGGTTGCGCCGGGGGTCGGAGTCGTAGACCCCGTCGACCTGGGTGCCCTTGAGGACCGCCTGTGCCCCGATCTCCAGCGCCCTCTGGGCGGCCGTGGTGTCGGTTGAGAAGAAGGGGGCGCCCAGACCGGCGCCGAAGATGACCACACGGCCCTTCTCCAGGTGGCGGACGGCCCGGCGCGGGATGTAGGCCTCGGCGACCTGGCTCATGTGGATCGCGGTCTGCACGCGGGTCTCCACCCCCAGGCGCTCCAGGAAGTCCTGGAGGGCGAGGCAGTTGATGACGGTGCCGAGCATGCCCATGTAGTCGGCGCGGCCGCGTTCGATCCCACCCTCGGTGAGCTGGGCGCCGCGGAACATGTTGCCGCCGCCGACGACCACGGAGACCTCGATGCCCTCGGAGACGGCCTCGGCGATGGACTCCGCGACGTACTGGACGATCTCGGGGTCGATGCCCAGACCGCCTCCGCCGGCGAAGGCCTCACCGGAGAGTTTGAGCATCACGCGTTTCCAGCCGGAATCGTGCATTGCGGGTTCGGTGCTCATGGTTTCGTTCTCCGACACGGCCCCTTGGCCTCCCTTGGTGTCCCCGAGTGGCCCCAGGGTCCCCCGATTGTTCCTGCCGGGTGGGGAGCGGGCGCTCACATCCCGCTCGAACCCGCCCATATCCACCGAAGGTGCCGGGGGATCACTCTCCCCGGCACCTCCATCATGTCAAAGACCTAGGCCTGGCCCACCTTGAAGCGGACGAAGCGCTTGACGCTCACCCCGGCCTCGTCGAGGACCTTCTGCACGGTCTTCTTGTTGTCCTTGACGAACGGCTGGCCGACCAGCGTCACGTCCTTGAAGAAGCCGTTGAGGCGGCCCTCCACGATCTTGGGGATCGCCTGTTCGGGCTTGCCCTCCTCGCGGGTGGTCTGCTCCGCGATGGCGCGCTCCTTCTCCACCACGTCGGCGGGGACGTCGTCCTTGCCGACGTACTGCGGGGCCAGGGCGGCGATCTGCTGGGCGACGTCCTTGCCCACCTCGGCGTCGGCCTTGTCCAGCTCGACCAGGACGCCCATGCTCGGGGGCAGGTCGGGGTCGGACTTGTGGAGGTAGCTGGCGACGTAGGCGCCCTCGAACTTGGCGAGGCGGCGGAGCTGGAGCTTCTCGCCGATGACCGCGCCCTTCTCCTCGATGAAGGTCTGCAGGGTCTTGCCCGGCTCGATCTCGGCGGCGGCGACGGCGGCGAGGTCGTCGCTCTCCTGGTTCTCGGCGAAGTCCGCGACCTGGTTGGCCAGCTCGATGAACTGGTCGTTCTTGGCGACGAAGTCGGTCTCGCAGTTGAGCTCGATGAGCGTGGCCTTGCCGTCGCCGGCCTGCTTGAGGACGACCATGCCCTGGGCGGCGGTGCGCTCGCCGCGCTCGGCCTGCTTCTTGGCGCCCTTGATACGCAGGGCCTCGACGGCCTTCTCGAAGTCGCCGTCGGCCTCGGTGAGGGCCTTCTTGCAGGCCATCATGCCGGAGCCGGTCATGTCGCGCAGCTTCTTGACGTCCGCGGCGGTGAAGTTCGCCATGACTGTTCTCGCCAGTTCCCTTGAGTGGAGTGTCGTGGAATCGCGGGGCTGCCCGCGTGAGCCGCCCCACCGGCAGGCGGTGGGGCGGCGGGGTGTGACGGCCCTGGGCCCTACTCGGCGGGCTTCTCGGCCGGAGCGTCGGCAGCGGCCTCGGCGGGCTTGTCCTCGGCCGGGGCCTCAGCGGCGGCTTCGGCGGGAGCCTCGGCGGGCTTGTCCTCCGCCGGGGCCTCAGCGGCGGCTTCGGCGGGAGCCTCGGCAGCGGCCTCGCCCTTGCCTTCGAGCAGCTCGCGCTCCCACTCGGCGAGGGGCTCCTCGGCGGGCTTGTCCCCACCGGCCGCCTCGGCGCCGGAGGCACCGGAGCGAACCAGCAGACCGTCGGCCACGGCGTCGGCGACGACGCGGGTGAGCAGGCTGACACTGCGGATCGCGTCGTCGTTGCCCGGGATGGGGTAGTCGACCTCGTCGGGGTCGCAGTTGGTGTCCAGGATCGCGACGACCGGGATGTTCAGCTTCCGGGCCTCGCTGATCGCGATGTGCTCCTTCTTGGTGTCCACGATCCACACCGCGCTGGGCACGCGGGACATGTCGCGGATACCGCCGAGGGTGCGCTCCAGCTTCTCCTTCTCACGGCGGAGGTTGAGGAGCTCCTTCTTGGTGAGCGTGGAGCCGGCCACGTCGTCGAAGTCGATCTCCTCCAGCTCCTTGAGGCGCTGGAGCCGCTTGTGGACGGTGGAGAAGTTGGTGAGCATGCCGCCCAGCCAGCGCTGGTTGACGAAGGGCATGCCGACCCGGCGGGCCTGCTCGTCGATGGCCTCCTGCGCCTGCTTCTTGGTGCCGACGAACAGGATGGTGCCGCCGTGGGCGACGGTCTGCTTGACGAACTCGTAGGCCCGGTCGATGTAGGCCAGCGACTTCTGGAGGTCGATGATGTAGATGCCGTTGCGCTCGGTGAAGATGAAGCGCTTCATCTTGGGGTTCCAGCGACGGGTCTGGTGCCCGAAGTGGACGCCGCTCTCCAGGAGCTGGCGGATGGTCACGACTGTGGCCATGACTCGGTCCTCCTTGAGGGGGCGGAGGGCTTCCTCCGCCATCGGTTGTGCCTGACGCCCCGGCCGTACCGCCGCCCCGCCGAAGCGGTGCGGACCGTGGGTGCGGCCCCTCCCGGAGGAGGCGCGTGGACGCGCGAATTGTGGTCGACCCAGTGGGCCACGGATGATTCTATCGCCCGTCGGGGATACACGGGACCTGCGCTCTGTCAAGAGGGAGGGTTGTCCACAGTTCCGCCCGACCCCTGGCGCACCACCTCCCGGCGGCCGACCCTTGACCCATGAGCCCGTCCCGCCCGCGGTACCTGCCCCGCCTGCTCGTGACCGCCTCGATTCTGCTGCTGCCCCTCGTCCCCGACCGAACCGCCGCGGAGGGCCCCTGGGAGTGGCCGGTGGAACCGCCCGCTCCGGTACTGCGCCCCTTCGACCCGCCCGAGGAGCGGTGGCTGCCCGGCCACCGGGGCGTCGACCTGGCCGCCGAAGCCGGCGCACCGGTGCACGCGCCAGGCCCCGGACACGTGCACTACGTCGGCGAGATCGCGGGAACCCCGCTGGTGAGCCTCAAACACGGCCCTCTGCGCACCACCTATCTGCCGGTGGAGTCCCCCCTCGGACGGGGCGACCCCGTCGGCGCGGGTGAGGTGATCGGCACCGTCGCCGCGGAGCCGGTGCACTGCCCCGGCCGCCCCTGCCTGCACTGGGGCCTGCTGCGCGGCCGGACCTACCTGGACCCCCTGGGACTCCTCGGCCTCGGAAAGGTCCGCCTCCTCCCCCTCGTTCCGCATTCGTGAAAGCACCCGTGACCGAAATCGGCCACACTTTCTCCACCTGCGGCAATGCTTTTCTCGTGACCGAAAGCGACAATGGCCGCTCTAGAACCCCAGCGAACCTCTCTCTTCCACCCGTGGGATTCATCCCCCCGACAGATCAGGAGATCGCCTTGGCACACGTGGTCGGCGTCAACGCCTCGGACGCCTACGCGGCAGGAGCGGGTGCCCAGGAGTACGCCACGGGGTTCATCGGACTCGGCACCGACTTCAACGAACCGACACCACTCCCAGTGGAAATCGCCGAAATGGTAGGGGCGATGACAGAAAACTTCTCCCAGGAAATCAGAAACCAAAACATGGAAAATGAAAGCGCCACCCCCACCCCCTCCTCTCCCACTGCCCCGGTCAACCGACCGGGATTCCACCCTTGGTTCATCGCTCTCACATGCCTAGCCCTGCCCTTGGCAGGAATGGTCCTGATCATCCCACTTCTTGACTTCCCTTTCCTTAGAATCGGAGAACTCCGCCCTCTGCCTTCCTGTCACCGGCATGTTCCCTTCAAACGGCATGGATTTCCCCGCAGATGAAGCCGGATCCCTCACCAGGGAGTACTGCGACTTGAAACGCCAAGCCCGCATCGGAGGGGCAGTGATCGTGGCAGTGCCGACGGCGATCGCGGGGTCGGTGGGTATGACCGCTTTCCTCTTCCGCAGGCAGCTCTCCTCTCCGGCCGGGCGCAAGGAGGAGCGGAGCGGCGAGTGACCGTGCCACGGCGTCGATGATCAGGCGCGGGGGTGGGCGCGGCGGTAGGTGTCGCGCAGCCGCTCCACCGACACGTGGGTGTACACCTGGGTGCTGCGCGGACTGGCGTGGCCCAGGAACTCCTGGACGCTGCGCAGGTCCGCTCCCCCGTTGAGCAGGTGGGTGGCGGCGCTGTGCCGCAGACTGTGCGGACCGCCATCCGTTCCGGCGGCGCGCAGGTGGGCGTGGACGTCCTCACGGGCCTGACGCACCCCGAGCCGCCGCCCCCGGGCACCCAGGAACACCGCCGGGCCGCTGGAGGGCACGGCCCACTCGGGACGCCCCCCGGTGAGCCAGGCGTCCAGCGCCTCCAGCGCGGGCGCCCCGACGGGCACCGTGCGCTCCTTGGCGCCCTTGCCCAGGACGCGCACCGTGTCGCGCTCCCGGTCCACGTCGTCGAGATCGAGGGCGCACAGCTCCGCCACGCGCACACCGGTGGCGTAGAGCACCTCCACCACGGCGTGGCGGCGCAGTTCCAGCGGCGAACCCGCGTGGGTCCGGGACAGCGCCTCGGCAGCCTGGTGCTCCTCCAGCACCGTGGGCAGCGACCGCCGCTGTCGGGGAGAGGCCAGGCGCGAACCGGGGTCCGACGCCAGGACGCCTTCCCGATGCAGGTAGCGGGTGAGTGCCCGGACGGCGGCCACCCGGCGCGCGATCGTGGACCGGCTCGCGCCCGCGTCGCGGGCGCGGGAGAGCCACGCGCGCACCAGGGGCACGTCCAGTTCCTCGATCGGGCGGCCGTGCTCCTCCAGGTGGGCCAGGAGGGAGCGCAGGTCGGCCAGGTAACCGCGCACGGTGTGCGGCGACCGCCCCAGCTCGCCCGTCAGGTGGGCGGCGAAGTCCTCCAGCACCGCGCTCACCTCCGGGGCAGGCAGGCGACGGCGTCGATCTCCACCAGGAACCGCGGGTTGACCAGTCCGTTCACCTCCACGAGTGTGCCCGCCGGACGCAGGTCGCCCGGCAGACAGGAGACGAGGGCGGGACGGAACTCGTCGAGGTCGGTGATGTGGCGCAGGTAGTAGGTGAGCTTGACCAGGTGGGTGAGGTCGGCGCCGTGCCGGGCCAGCACCGCTTCCATGTTGCGGAAGATCTGCCGGGTCTGGCCGGTGACGGTCCCGGCGACGCTCCCGTCGGGCGCCTGGGGGAGTTGACCGGAGACGAAGAGGAGGGGGCCGTCGGCCAGCAGGGCGTCGCTGTAGGTGGCAGCCATGGCGTGAACCTACCCAGACGGGCGGGGCGGAACCGGTCCCGGGCGTGCCGAGGTTCTCCCTGCGGCGAAGGTCGACCTGAAATATCGCCCTGGGGCGATCCTCGCCCGCGCGGAGCCACCGGTCGGCCCTGGGGCACGCCCTGCCCCCCGGCCCGACCGGGCGGCGCCACCGCCCCCTCACCGCGGTACCCGCCAACCGGCCGTGCAGCGCTCCACCCGGCCCGCCGCGGCCAGCAGCCCCAGGGAGCGCATGGCCTGCTCCAGGGTGGCACCGCTGCGCGCGGCGATCGTCGCGGTCCCGGCCCCGGCCCGGGGCACGGCCTCCAGCACGCGTGCCGTCTCCGGGGCGAGGTCGGCCGCTACCCGCAGCGGCCCCGGGCCGTGCTTCGGCGGCGCCTCGCCGAGCGGTGTCACGTGGGCCACCACGTCCTCGGCGCAGGTGACGCACGCCGCCTGCCGGTCCCGGAGGAGTACATGGCAGCCCACCGAGGCCGCGGAGGTGACCGGGCCCGGTACCGCCATCAGGGCCCGGTGCATCTCCAGCGCGTGCGAGGCGGTGTTGAGAGCCCCGCTGCGCCGCCCGGCCTCCACGACCACCGTGCCGGGGGTGAGCGCGGCGATGAGCCGGTTGCGCACCAGGAAGTCCGGGGCGCGAGGCGTGGTACCCACCGGGTGCTCGCTCACCAGCACCCCGCTCCTGGCGATGTCGGTGAACAGCGCGGCGTGCCCGCGCGGATAGTCCACGTCCAGTCCGCAGGCCAGCACGGCCACAGTGCCGCCGACGGCCAGCGCGGCCCGGTGGGCGGCACCGTCGATCCCGTAGGCGCCGCCGGAGACGGTCACCACCGAACGCTCCGCAAGGTCGTAGGAGAGTTCGGAGGCGACGTGCCGGCCGTAGGCCGTGGCCGCCCGCGCGCCCACCACGGCCACCGAGCGCAGGCAGAGGTTGCGCAGGTCGCCGCGGCCGCGCACCCACAGGCCGTGCGGACGGCTCCCCCCGTCCAGGTCCAGGGCGAGGAGCCGCCCCGGCCACTCCGGGTCGCCGGGGGCGACGAAGCGCACCCCCGCCTCCGCCGACGCCCCGAGCAGCGCGTCGGCGTCCACCCGCGCGGCCCGGGCACCCCACTGCCGCCAGCGCCGCGCCAGGCGCCCCTCCTCCGCCGGTGAGGGCTCCGGGCCGCCGGTGCCTGGCGGCGGAGCGCCGCCGGAGAGCCGCCCCCACACCCGCTGTGCGCCGTGCTCGGCGAGCATCGCCGCCACCCACGGGTCCCCCGGCGGCACCGCCGCCGTGAAGCAGGCCCGTGCCCGTGCCTCGGCCTCCTCCGCCACACCCCGTTCCGACACCACCGGTCCTCCCTTCGTCCGCACGGTGTACGGGCACCGCGCCTTCCCCGTTCCCACCCGGCTCGCACCACGGCCGCGCTGTCGCACGTGCAGCGGTTCCCGCACCGCCTTGGTCCCTTCCGGGACGTCCCCGCCCCAGCGGTCCGACCAGTGCCGGGCCGCCTGGGACCACCGACCGGAGCCCGCCTCCCCAACGGCGACGCCGCCGCGCCGTCCTGTGCCGCGGCCGCACCCGGCCGGCCTCGGACCGTGCTCACCACGCCCGACCCGACCACAGGGCGAAGGCGTAGGCGGTCTCCTCCTCACCCGGCCGGTCCCGGTCCCCCAGGTCGGCCAGTGTCCAGGCGACCCGCAGGGCCCGGTCCACACCGCGGGCGCTGATCTGCCCCCGGTCCATCGCCGTCCCGAGGACCCGCAGCGCCTCGGGCTCCACGGGGAACTCGCGCCGCAGGCGCGCCCCCGGGATCTGGGCGTTGGTCCGCCACGGTGTGCCCGCCAGCCGGTCGGCGGCCCGTGACCGGGCCTTCTCCACCCGGGCGGCGACGGTCGCCGAGGACTCCGCGAAGGCCCGGTCTGCCAGGAGTTCGGCGCGCGCCACCGGCTGGAGTTCCACCTTGAGGTCCACGCGGTCCAGCAGCGGCCCGGACAGCCGGGTGAGGTAGCGGCGGCGGTCGCCGGGCGGGCAGGCGCACAGGCTGCCGGGTTTGGCGCAGGGGCAGGGGTTGGCGGCCATCACCAACTGGAAGCGCGCCGGGAAGACCACCGTGGCCGCGGAGCGGGCCAGGGCGATCTCGCCCCGTTCCAGGGGTTCGCGCAGCGAGTCCAGGACACCCCTCCCGAACTGGGGTGCCTCGTCCACGAACAGGACCCCGTTGTGGGCCTTGGACGCCCATCCGGGCGCGGGGTAGCCGGGGCCGCCGCCGATGATCGAGGCACGGCTGGAGGAGTGGTGCGGGGCGGCGAACGGGGGCGTGCTGATCAGCGGCTCTCCCGGCCGCAGCGTTCCCGCCACGGAGTGGATCGCCGTGGACTCCAGCGACTCGGCCGGGGTGAGCCGGGGCAGGACCGTGGGCAGCCGTTCGGCGAGCAGGCTCTTCCCGGTCCCGGGGGAGCCCAGCATGAAGAGGTTGTGTCCCCCGGCGGCGGCGATCTCCACCGCCCTGCGTGCGACCGGCTGGCCGAGGACGTCCGCCAGGTCCACGCCCGGTTCCCTCCGGTCGCCCCCGTCCGGCCGCCGCGGGGCGGACCCCTGCTCGGGCTCCTCGGGCGCTTCGCCGCCGCGCAGCCAGTGGCACACGTCGGCCAGGTGGCCGGTGGCGAGCACCTCCACGCCGGGGACCAGGCGGGCCTCGGCCGCGTTGCCATGGGCGACCACGAAGCGGTCGTAGCCGAGTTCGGCGGCGGCGATCACGGCGGGAAGAGTGCCCTGGACCGGTCGGGTCCGCCCGTCCAGCCCCAGTTCCCCGATGAGGACCGTGCGGGCCAGCCGGGCCACCGGAACCTCACCGGAGGCAGCGAGGACGGCCCCGGCGATGGCGAGGTCGAAGAGGCTGCCGGACTTGGGCAGGGCGGCCGGGGAGAGACTGATGGTGACCTGGCCGCCGGGCCAGCGCTCACCGCTGTTGGCCACGGCGGCGCGGATACGGTCCCGGGCCTCCCGCAGGGCGGCGTCGGGCAGCCCCACCAGGGTCACGCCCGGGTTGCCGCCGCCCAGGTGCACCTCCACCTCGACGACGTGCCCCTGGACCCCCACGAGGGTGACGCAGTGGGTGCGCGCGTGCGACATCAGCCCACCCCCCGCTCATGGGAGACGAACACGCGGGCACCGGCCAGCAGCACGCCGACGCCGTCGACGCGCAGCGGGCGCGCGGGGACGCGGTGGCGGCCCGCCCACGCCGTGCCGAGCCGGCGCAGGCGACGCCGCTTGGCGGGGGTGAGGGCCTCCAGCGGATGCCCGTAGCGCAGGGAGGTGCGCGTCTTGACCTCCGCCACGACCAGGACGGGGCCGTCCCTGGCCACGATGTCGATCTCACCGTCGGGGATCCGCCAGTTGCGGTCGAGCACCCGCATACCGGCACGTTCGAGGAAGACCGCGGCCAGCTCCTCACCGCCACCGCCCAACCGGCGGCGGTACTGTGCCCACGTGTCCATCGGCGACCACCTCCCGCTACTACGGTCGGTGATCGACGGTCAACGCGCCAGGGATCTCCTCAGCCTGTGGACAACCTCAGGCGCCGGCTCCCCGCCCATGCGGGCCTCAGGACGTGCCACCGTCCGGCGGCGGCACCTCCAGGTCAGACTTGGCGATCTCCTCGACGTTGACGTCCTTGAACGTCACCACGCGCACGTTGCGCACGAACCTGGCGGGCCGGTACATGTCCCAGACCCAGGCGTCCTCCATCACGACCTCGAAGTACATCTCCCCGTTCTCGGTGGAGCGCGGTTGCAGGTCCACGTGGTTGGTGAGGTAGAACCGGCGCTCGGTCTCCACCACGTAGCCGAACAGGCCGACGACGTCCCGGTACTCGCGATAGAGCTGGAGCTCCATCTCGGCCTCGTACTTCTCCAGGTCCTCAGAACTCATCACGTGCTCGCTTTCGTCGCACTCTCCTCCGGACCCCCTTCCGGCCGACGCCGCCGACTCCCGGGTGGGAGGGCGGCCCCGTGAACCGGGGGGACACGAAGGCGGCCCGGGTTCCATCATGCGTCACGAAGGGGCCGCAGTGGACCCCCTGAGCGGATATTCTCCTCGGCTCCACCGACCCGGCGCCGCCTCCCGGCACGCTCCGCGACAGGAGCGGGGCTCACTGCCGCGCGCTGTCGAGGTCCTCGAAGGTCTCGGGCACCGACAGCCATCCGGCCTGGTCGAGCGGCCAGATGATGACGAAGGCCCGCCCCGCCACGTACTCCATCGGCACCGCGCCGCCGCCCGGGTCGTTCTGGTGGTCGCGCGAGTCCCCGGAGATGGCGCGGTTGTCGCCCATGACCCACAGGTGCTCCTCGGGCACGGTGATCGGGCCGAACGGGTCGTGGCTCTCCAGGCCCCCCGGGTGGAGGTAGGCCTCCTCGTCCAGCGGTACACCGTTGACCGTCACCCTGTTCTGCTCGTCGCAGCACTCCACCACGTCGCCCGGCAGGCCGATCACGCGCTTGATGTAGTCCTTGCCCGTGGGTGCGACCCCCATCTGCTGCTGCACCCACGTGAACGCGGCGGAGAACGGGTTGGTCGGCTTGGGCACGAAGGTGTCGGCGTCGTCCCAGGAGTCCTCACCGTTGAAGACGACGATCTCTCCGCGCTCGACGTCGCGGATCTCGTAGACGATCCTGTTGACGAGGACCCTGTCGTCCACCAGCAGGGTGTTCTCCATGGAAGTGGAGGGGATGTAGAAGGCCTGTATCACCCAGGTCCTCATCACGAACGTCAGCACCAGGGCGATGGCGATGAGGATGGGCAGTTCCTTCCAGAACGACCCCTCCTTCTCGGCGCTCTCGGACTTGCTCATCTCACTGCCCGCCCCCTCTTCCGGGCCCGGACCGCCTCCCCCGGACACAGCACCGGCTCCCGAGTGCCCGTGCACTCGGGAGCCGGTTTCGGAGCTGCCGTCCTCGGGACCGGACCGGGGGGACTGCCCATCCCGGTCCTCGTCCGCCGCGCGGTCCCTGCCGTCGTCGTTGCTCATCGCCGAAAGCCTATACCGCGCGGCCTTCCGGGGCGGTGAGGTCCGACGACGACGGGCCGGAGACGGGTCACTTGCCGACGGGCTCGCGGCGCTCGCGGATACGGGCGGCCTTGCCGCGCAGCTCGCGCAGGTAGTACAGCTTGGCCCGGCGGACACGGCCGCGGGAGACGACCTCGTACTTCTCGATGGCCGGCGTGTGGATGGGGAAGGTGCGCTCCACGCCCACGCCATAGCTCACCTTGCGGATGGTGAAGGTCTCGCGGTTGGCCGCGCCCTGACGGCGGATGACGACACCCTTGAAGACCTGGGTACGGGTACGGGTGCCCTCGGTCACGCGCACGTGGACGTTGAGCGTGTCACCGGGACGGAAGTCCGGGACGTCGGTGCGGAGCTGAGCCTTCTCAAGCTCCTGAATGGCGGTGTGCATCTGTCATCCTCATCGGTAGCGCTCCGCGTCCTGCCCCGCCGGACGGCGCCGGGGAGGGGAACGCGGGCGGGGCCCTGGACTCTGGATCTGGAGTCCGACTGTCGAACCGCCCGGGTGACCGTCACAGAGGCCGACGTCGGTCCGGCGGCATGCGGATGCGGCCGGTCACCAGGGGGGAACTCACCTAGTCTGCCACATCCCCGCGGCCGCCCCGAACGCCCTCTTCTTCGAGAATCTCCCGGTCACGCCGGTCGAACGCCTCCTCGGGCGTGTCCCGCACCAGGTCGGGCCGGTTGCGCGCGGTCTTGCGCAGGGCCTGGTCGCGCCGCCAGCGGTCGACGGCACCGTGGTCACCGGACAGCAGGACCGGTGGGACCGCGCGGCCGCGCCACTGGGCGGGCTTGGTGTAGACGGGGCCCTCGACGAGGCGCTCCATCCCGCCGGAGGCGAACGAGTCCTGAACCGCCGACTCCCGGTTGCCGAGCACGCCGGGGAGCAGCCTGGTGATCGCCTCGACCATCACCAGGGTGGCGGACTCCCCGCCGTTGAGCACGTAGTCGCCGATGCTCAACTCCTCCACCGGCATGCGCAGGGCGGCCTCCTCCGCCACACGCGCGTCGATCCCCTCGTAGCGCCCGCACCCGAAGACCAGGTGTCCCTCGCCCGCCAGGCGTTCAGCGTCGGCCTGGCGGAAGGGGCGTCCGCTCGGGGTCGGCAGGACCAGCCGCGGCGGACGGCCCTCCCCCTGCCCGGGGCCGCCCGCCACCGCGTCGAGCGCCTCACCCCACGGCTCCGGCTTCATCACCATGCCCGGTCCGCCGCCGCAGGGGGTGTCGTCGACGGTGTTGTGCCGGTCGTGGGTCCAGGAGCGCAGGTCGTGCACGCGCACGTCGAGCAGTCCGGCCACGCGCGCCTTGCCGATCAGCGACAGTTCCAGGGGCGCGAAGTAGTCGGGGAAGATACTGATGATGTCGATGCGCATGCGCGCCTTCTCACTCTGCGAGATCGAGCAGGCCGGGCGGCGGATCGATGACGATCCGCCCCCCGGCCACGTCGACCTCGGGGACCAGTGCGGCCACGAACGGCACGAGCGTCTCCCGCCCGTCACCGGTAGCGACGGCGAGGACGTCCTGCGCCAGATGGAGGACGTCCGACACCCGGCCGACGGGCTCACCGAGGGTGGTCACCACGTCCAGGCCGATGAGTTCGTGGTCGTGGAACTCGTCGGGGTCGTCGGTCGGCGCGATGTCGGCGGAGTCCACCAGCAGGGTGGTACCGCGCAGCGCCTCCGCGGCGTCGCGGCCGGCGTGTCCCTCGAAGCGCGCGAGGGACCTCCCGCTGTGGCGGCGGAACGCGGCGACCGTCAGCGGCCCCCGGTCGGCCGGGTCGGTGGCGAGTACGGAGCCCACGGCGAACCGCTCCTGGGGGTCGTCGGTGCGCACGTCGACGACCACGTCGCCGCGCACCCCGTGAGCACGGCCGATCCGGCCCACTACGAGCAGCATGGGGCTGTGCCCCTCCCTGGTGTCCGGCCCGGCTCAGGTCCGGGACGACGGAGCCCGGGGCTCGCGGGAAACGGCCCCGGGCATGGCAGCGGGGCGCCGCCCCTTGCGGGCGGCGCCCCGAGAGGCGTGTCAGCGCACCTCGTGAAGATCCAGCAGGTCCACACGGACGTAGCGGCCCCCGGCAAGGGAACCGATGACGGTCCGCAACGC
The DNA here is from genome assembly GCF_048060475.1 of Nocardiopsis sp. LOL_012. Lineage (NCBI taxonomy): Bacteria > Bacillati > Actinomycetota > Actinomycetes > Streptosporangiales > Nocardiopsidaceae > Nocardiopsis > Nocardiopsis sp. LOL_012. Next base: position 127,506 of record NZ_JBHMIV010000007.1, read on the forward strand.
CTTGGCGGTGCGGCCGTTGCGGCCGATCACCTTGCCCAGGTCGTCGGGGTGGACCCGCACCTCCAGGACCTTGCCCTTGCGGAGCCTCCTGGCCCTCACCTGGACGTCGTCGGAGTTGGCAACGATCCCCTTGACGAGGTGCTCAAGCGCCTCTTCCAGCACGTCAGGCCTCGCCCTCGGACTTCTCTGCCTCGGCGGCGGCCTCGGCGGGCTTGTCAGCCTTCTCCGCCTTGTCCGCCTTCTTCTCGGACTTCCTGCCCTTGCCCTTGCCCTCGGTGCCCGGGAGCACGAGCTCCTTGAGGGCGGCCTGGAAGGCGGCCTCCTTGGCCTCGGGGTCCTTGGGCTCGGCCACCTTCAGCGGCGCCGGAGCGGGCAGACCCTTGAACTTCTGCCAGTCACCGGTCTTGCGCAGGAGGACCTTGACCGCGTCGGAGGGCTGGGCGCCCACGGACAGCCAGTACTGCGCCCGCTCGGAGTCGACCTGGATCAGGCTCGGCTCCTCCTTGGGGTGGTACTTGCCGATCTCCTCGATCGCCTTGCCGTCACGCTTGTTGCGGGCGTCGGCGACGATGATGCGGTACTGGGGCGTACGGATCTTGCCCATACGCTTGAGCTTCAGTTTGACAGCCACTGGAGTGGTCTTCTCCCGGTCAACGGTGCGATCTGCCCGGCGGCGGACCGCGTGGGGTTGCGGCGCGCGTTGGGGCTGACGTGGGCGACCGACGAGTTAGAGGGCTGGCCGATCACCGTTAGTCGACTCCCCATTGTGCCAGACACCGGCGGGTTCCTCGGCCAGGAACCCGGCCGCGCATGGTCACACATCCGACAGTTCGCCGGACTACTTCTTCCCGCCCTTGCCCTGACCGAGCGTGAAGTCCGACAGGTCCGGCATGTTGGGCCCGCCGAAGGCGGGCGGGAGCTTGGGCTGCCCGGAACCGCCCGCACCGCCGCCCAGCCCCGGAGGCAACTGCGGCTGGCCGCCGCCCTCCTCCTGGCGGCGCCGACGCTGTTCGGCGCGCTCGGCCTCCTGCTGGCGGGCCTTCATCGGGTTGCCGCTGCGCTGCTTGCCCTTCTTCGCCTTCTTGGCCTGGGCCTTGGCCTTCTTGCGGTTGCCGCCGCCCCCCATGCCGGGCATACCCGGCATCCCGGGCATGCCGCCGCCCTCCTTCATCTTGCGCATCATCTTCTGCGCCTCGAAGAACCGGGTGACGAGGCCGTTGACGTCACTGACCTGCGTCCCCGAACCGTTGGCGATGCGCAGGCGGCGCGAGCCGTTGATCATCTTGGGCTGGGCGCGCTCGGCGGGGGTCATCGACCGGATGATCGCCTGGATGCGGTCCAGGGACTTGTCGTCGATGCTGTCGATCTGCTCGCGCATCTGCCCCATGCCGGGCATCATGCCGAGCAGGTTCCCGATCGGCCCGAGCTTGCGGACCATCGACATCTGTTCGAGGAAGTCGTCGAGCGTGAAGTCCTCGCCCGAGGTCATGGTCGAGGCCATCTTCTCGACCTCGGCCTCGTCGAACGTGCGCTGCGCCTGTTCGATCAGGGTGAGGACGTCGCCCATGTCCAGGATGCGCGAGGCCATCCGGTCCGGGTGGAAGAGGTCGAAGTCGTCCAGCTTCTCGCCGGTGGAGGCGAACATGATCGGACGGCCGGTGATGTGGCGGATGGACAGCGCCGCGCCGCCACGCGCGTCACCGTCGAGCTTGGTGAGCGCGACGGCGTCGTAGCCGACCCCGTCGAGGAAGGCCTGGGCGGTGTTGACCGCGTCCTGGCCGATCATGGCGTCGACGACGAAGAGGATCTCGTCGGGCTCGACCGCGTCACGGATGTCCGCGGCCTGCTGCATCATCTCGGTGTCCACACCGAGGCGGCCCGCGGTGTCGATGACGACCACGTTGTGGTTGTTGCGGCGGGCGTACTCGACGGAGTCCCGGGCCACCCGCACGGGGTCGCCCACGCCGTTGCCCGGTTCGGGGGCGAAGACCGGCGTGCCCGCGCGCTCGCCGACCACCTGGAGCTGGGTGACCGCGTTGGGGCGCTGGAGGTCGGCGGCGACCAGCAGCGGGGTGTTGCGCTCACCGGTCAGCCACTTGGCGAGCTTGCCCGCCAGGGTCGTCTTACCGGCACCCTGAAGGCCGGCGAGCATGATCACCGTGGGCGGGTTCTTGGCGTACCGAACCTGCCGGGTCTCGCCGCCGAGGATCTCGACCAGTTCCTCGTTGACGATCCTGATGACCTGCTGTGCCGGGTTGAGGGCCTTGGAGACCTCCTCGCCGCGGGCACGCTCCTTGACCCGTGCGAGGAACGCGCGGACCACCGGCAGGGCGACGTCCGCCTCCAGCAGCGCGAGACGGATCTCGCGCGCGGTCGCGTTGATGTCCTCCTCGGACAGGCGCCCCTTGCCGCGCAGAGAGGAGAAGACCGATGTCAGCCGGTCGGAAAGCGTCTCGAACACGAGTGTGGCCAGTCCTTCGTCTCGGAATTGGTCTCCCAGATTACCTGCCCGCCCCGGCACCGCCACCACACGGCGGCGGGCACCCGGGAGGCGGCTCAGTCCTCCGTGGCCTCCCCGGACGGCTCCGCCCCGGTTCCGTCCGTGGCCCCGCCCTCCCCGGCACCGCCCGACAGGGTGGCCTCGCGCTGCTCCTCGATCGCGGTCAGGAGCTCCTCCTGGCGCTCGCCGGTCAGACCCCGGGTGGACAGCCGGGACTCGGCGTTCACATCGTAGACCTCGTCGCCGCTCTCACCGGTGAAGCCGTAGTCCACGGAGCACGCCAACTCCAGGGAGCCCCCGGCCTCCAGGGTTCCGGTCTGGCTGCACTCCTTGTCCCCGAGTTCCTCGTTGCTGAAGTCCACGTCCATGACGACGGTCACGGACCCGCTGCCGGTGCCGCCCTGGTCGTGCACGACCCCGGACCAGGTGCAGTCGGGGCCCTCACCGCAGCTCAGGCTCGGCTGGCCGTCCCAGGTCACGTCGATGCGCGCGTCCCGGGACGAGTCCAACTCCTCCCCCGCGACGGTGCTCAGGCCGTCGTAGAGCTCCTCGACGGCGGCGCCGTCGGCCTCCGCCAGGTCCAGTCGGACCTGCGGCCCGCTCTCGGCCCCCTCGGGGACGAGTTCCTCGATGGCGACGCGCTCGACCCGGCCGGTCTCGGCGTTGATCCACAGCCGGTTGCGCTCGCCCGTCAGGTCCACCCGGTGGGTCAGGACACCGTCCAGGTTCTCCGTGACCGCGTCCGGAGAGGCGACCTCCATCCCACCGAGGATCTGTGCGAGCGCGGGCGGGGCCAGCGTCGCGGCGGGGTCGATCCACGCCTGTTCCCCGGTGACGCGCACCCACTGCTCCGGGAACTCGTCGGAGTCGGGGCCGAAGACGCCGCGGTCGAGCCAGAAGCCCTCCGGGGCGCGCAGGAAGAGCATGCCGTCGGCGCCGGCCAGCTCGCCGTCGAGGTCGTTGGCGCTCACCGTGCCCTGGGAGGCCCCGCCGTCGGCGACGGTGAGGGACACGTCCTGCGGTGCCTCACCGACGGAGGCGGCCACCTGGCCGGTGGCGGTGAGCGCGGGGTAGGCGGCCAGGTCGGTGAGGGCCTCCTCCAGGATCGGGGCGGCTGCCACGGTCTCGGCCTGCTCCCCGCCCCCCTCGCCCTCGTCCGTCCCCGGGGTGCATCCGGCCAGGCCGAGAACGAGGGCTGCGCCCGCTGCCGCGCACGCGGCACGGCCGCGTCCGAGGGCCTTGCTGTGACTCACCGGGGCCATGCTGCCTCCTGACCCCGACATACGGGGCACTGTACGAATACACGTGATTGCTCGGGAGCTCGGGGACCGGAAAGGGCCTCGGGGGCCGTCTCGGTCACACCCGTACCGCGACAGAAAGGTTATCCAACCGCGACGGGTGCCGATGCCACACCGCTTCAAGACAGCGAACGGGGCCGACGGGGAAGAGTTCCCCGCCGGCCCCTTGGAGCACCTCACCGCGTCAGCGGCGCAAGACCCACTGCCTCAGCGTCGAGGGCTAGGCCTTGGCCTGCGATGAGGCCGTCTCCTCGCCCGGAGGCGTCGACGAGGAGACCGCTTCTTCCTCCAGCTCGTCGAGCTCCTCGAAGGCGTACGCCGATTCGGCGTGCAGCTCGTGGTCCAGGCCGTTGGTCTCGACCTCCTCCGCGATGCGGAAGCCGACGATGAGGTCGATGACCTTGGCGATGATCCAGGTGACGACGAAGGAGTAGACGATCGTGGCGACCACGGCGATGAGCTGGACGAGCAGCAGGTTGAAGCTGCCGCCGTAGGCGAGGCCGTCGGTGCCGTTGGCCGCGGAGGCGGCCACGAGGCCGATCATCAGCGAACCGATGATGCCGCCGACCATGTGGATACCGACCACGTCGAGGGCGTCGTCGTACTTGAACTTGAACTTCCAGCTAATGGCGTAGGCGCAGATGGCACCCGAGGCGAGGCCGACCGCGATGGCGCCGATCGGGGTGACGTCGGCGGCCGCCGGGGTGATGGCGACCAGACCGGCGATGGCACCGGAGGCGAAGCCCAGAGCGCTGACCTTGCCGTAGCGCACCTTCTCCACCAGGATCCAGGCGAGGATCGCGGCGGCCGTGGCGACCTGGGTGTTGACCAGGGCCAGTGCGGCGATGGCGTCGGCGGCGTAGGCGGAGCCGGCGTTGAAGCCGAACCAGCCGAACCACAGGAGGGCGGCGCCCAGGAGGACGAACGGCAGGTTGTGGGGGCGCATGGACTCCACACCGAAGCCCTTGCGGCGGCCCAGGACGAAGGTCAGGGCCAGGGCCGCGGCACCGGCGTTGATGTGGACGGCGGTACCGCCGGCGAAGTCGATGAGGCCCGCGCCGACGACTTCTTCGAGCAGGCCGAACCAGCCGCCGCCCCAGACCCAGTGGGCGACGGGGAAGTAGACCAGCAGCGCCCAGAGGGGAACGAAGAGCAGCCAGGCGCCGAACTTCGCGCGGTCGGCGATGGCGCCGCTGATCAGGGCGACGGTGATGATGGCGAACATCATCTGGAAGCCGGCGTCGACGAGCAGCGGGTAGCCGCCGTCCGCGTCGACCTCGCCGACGATGCTGCTGAGGCCGGCCATGTCGAGGCCGCCGATGAAGTGGTTGAGCGCGCCCGGCCCCTCGGCGTAGGTGAGCGAGTGCCCGATGAGAACCCACAGGACGCTGACGATCGCGATGCTCGCGAAGCTCATCAGCATCATGTTGAGAACGCTCTTGGCCCGGGACATGCCGCCGTAGAAGAAGGCCAGGCCCGGCGTCATGAGCATCACCAGCGCGGCGCTGACGAGCAGCCACGTGGTAGTGCCAGTGTCAATCATTTGGTCGCCTCCGATGGGACGGAAGGGGGATGAAAACGTGCGGGCGGCGGTCTAGCGAGCGCGTCATCGGGCCCGTCGCAGCACCACGGAGGCCACTTTCCGACCTGGGTGTTTCTCTCCCTGAGCCGACATGTTTCGTCCATGTAAAAGGACAGACAGAAGTGTTAAGGCGGCGTGAAACGATGGCCCAGGTCACATCAACCGTGACGGACGAGGTCAGAACGCCCATATATCTCAGACTCGGGGTGACAAAACGGCTACCGAGAATGAGATATCACCTCGATAACGAAGCCTCCGCCAACTCCTGGATCGTAGTGTTTCTGTCATGTTTCCGTTGCGTGAAACAGATCACATCAGGGAACAGAAACCTCCCCGGGTGCACACGGGGGCGGGCATCCGCATCGATGCCCGCCCCCGTGTGCGCCCGCCCCGCCTCGGGGCGACGGATCAGTCGACGGCCAAGACGGCGTCCACGAAGACCTCCGGGTCGAAGGGGGCGAGGTCGTCGGGGCCCTCTCCCAGGCCGACCAGCTTGACGGGCACACCCAGCTCCCGCTGCACCTGGACGATGATGCCGCCCTTGGCTGTGCCGTCCATCTTGGTCAGCGCGATGCCGGTCACGTTGACCACCTCGGCGAACACGCGCGCCTGGCGCAGCCCGTTCTGCCCGGTGGTCGCGTCCAGCACCAGCAGGACCTCGTCCACCTGGCACTTCTTCTCGACGACGCGCTTGACCTTGCCCAGCTCGTCCATCAGACCGGTCTTGGTGTGCAGACGCCCGGCGGTGTCGATGATGACGGTGTCCGCACCGTCCTCGATCCCCGTGGCGACCGCGTCGAAGGCCACGCTCGCCGGGTCCGCGCCCTCCTCCTTGCGCACGACCGGCGCGCCCACCCGGGAACCCCAGGTCTGGAGCTGCTCGCTGGCGGCGGCGCGGAAGGTGTCCGCGGCACCCAGCACGACGCTGTGGCCGTCACCGACCAGGACGCGGGCGAGCTTGCCCGTCGTGGTGGTCTTGCCGGTGCCGTTGACGCCGACCACCATGATGACGGCGGGCCGGTCGCCGTGCGGGCCGGTGCGCACCGTGCGGTCGGTGTCCGCCCCGATCTGGTCGATGAGCTCCTCGCGCAGCAGCCCGCGCACTTCATCGACCCCGCGCGTGCCGAGCACCTTCACCTTGGTGCGCAGGTGGTCCACGATCTGTGTGGCGGAGGTGACCCCGATGTCCGCCGTGATGAGGGTGTCCTCGATCTCCTCCCAGGTGTCCTCGTCGAGGGTGTCGGAGGCCAGGAGGTTGAGCAGCCCCTGTCCCAGGGTGCTCTGCGAGCGGGCGAGCCGGGCGCGCAGCCGCACCATCCGGCCCGCGGAGGGGGGCGGGGTCTCCGGTTCCGGCACAGCGGGCGCCTCTTGGGCGGGAGGGGCCTCCTCGGCCGGGGGCGCGTGGGCGGGGGGCGGGACGACCGCTGCCCCACCCGCCTCCGCTTCCTCGGGGGCCTCGGTGGGACGCTCCTCCGTCTTCGTGGCCCCGGTGTCCTCCTCGTCCCGCGTGCCCGGACGCCGGACCGTCGTGACCAGGAAGAACCCGCCGACCACCAGCAACGCGACGACGATGGCAAGGGTTGCGATCAAGGTGATGTCCATAGCCCCATCAGTATCCCAGAGCGCCCGGTGCGATCGCCGTGACCCACGGCGGGTCAGGTGTGCCGGTGGCGCGTCGCGCGCAGGACCATGACGAAGAAGGGGGCGCCCAGGAACGCCGTGACCACGCCGATCGGGAGCTCGGCCGGTGATACCGCGGTCCGCGCCACGATGTCGACCACGATGAGGAAGGCCGCCCCGAACAGGACGCCGCCCGGCAGGATCGCCCGGTAGTCGGCACCCACCAGGCGGCGCACGACGTGCGGGACGACGATCCCGACGAACCCGATCAGCCCGCTCACCGCCACCGCCGCCGCGGTGGCCAGGGACGCCGCTGCGATGACGACGAGCCGCACGGCGCCGGGGCGCAGCCCCAGGCTCACCGCCTTGTCATCGCCCAGGGCGAGCAGGTCCAACAGGTGCCCGCAGGCGAGCAGCACGGCCAGTGAGACCACCGCGTAGGGCACGACCAGCCGGACGTCGTCCCATCCGCCGCGGCCCAGACCGCCCAGCAGCCAGGAGAAGATGCGCTGGAGCTGGTCCACCCCGATCTGCTGGACGAGGGTCTGGGCGGCGGACAGGAAGGAGGACACCGCCACGCCCGCGAGGAGCAGTCCGGCCGTGCCGCCTACGCCCGCGGCGGAGCCGAGGGCGTAGGCGGCGGCCACCCCGAGCAGGGCCCCGGCGAAGGCCGCCGCGGGGACCAGGTCGCGCGGCGAGGCAGCGAGGTCCGGGCCGAAGACCATGACCAGCGTCGCGCCGAGCCCCGCGCCCGAGGCGGCGCCGAGCAGGTAGGGGTCGGCCAGCGGGTTGCGGAAGACGCCCTGGTAGGCGGCGCCCGCCGTGGCCAGGAGGGCGCCGACGAGGGCCGCCGTGACCACCCGGGGCAGGCGCAGCTCCACCAGCAGGGCCACCTGCCGCTCCGTCAGCGGGCTCTCCACGCCGTCCGCCACGAGACTGAGCAGGTGGCGGGCGATACCGGCGGCGGAGAGGTCCGCCGCGCCCGCGGAGACCCCCAGGAGGACCGCCGCCGCCAGCACGGCGCATCCGGCCGGGAGCCACACGGACGCCCTCGGCCTCCCTCTCACGTTCAGCCGTCCGCGCTCGCCAGGACCGCGTCGCCGACCTCCTCGGCGAAGTCGACCACGCGCGGACCCCAGCGGGAGGCGACGTCGGGGTCGAGCAGGACCACACCGCCGTTCCCGACTGCGGCGACGGTGTCGAAGGCGGGCCGTTCGGCCACCGCGGACACGGTGGCCTCGTCCCCGTAGGAGAGGAAGATCAGATCCGGGTTCTCCTGGACGACGAACTCGGGGGACAGTTGCGGGTAGCCGCCCGTGGTGCCGTCGTCGGCCCCGTCAGCGATGTTGACCAGGCCGAAGGCACTGTAGACCTGTCCGACGAAGGTGTCGGAGGTGGCGGAGTAGAGGGTGTCGTCGAGCTCCTGGTAGAAGGTGAGCCCGTGGTCGCCCACCTCCGAGCACACGGTCTCGACCGCCTCGGTGAAGGCGGTCTCGACGCGGTCGGCCTCGGTGTCGGCCTCCTCAGGCAGACCGGTGGCGTCGCCCAGCAGGCGGATCTGGGCGTAGACGTCCTCCAGGTCCGCGGCGGCGCCGATCGTGAGGACGGGGATGCCCACGGCCTCCAGTTGCGGGGCGGTATCCGCCGCACTGTCGGCCAGGACGACGAGGTCGGGGTCGTACCCGGCGATCGCCTCGACGTTGGGGGTGAACCCGCTGAGGTCGGTGGTGGGTGCCTCGGCCGGATGGTCGGAGTACTCGTCGGCCGCTTCGACCAGGTCACCCGCACCGATGGCGAAGAGCATCTCGGTGTGGCTGGGCGACAGGGAGACGATCCGTTCCGGCGCCCGGTCGAGGGTGACCTCCCCGAGCGCGCCGGTGAGCGTGACGGGGAAGGTTCCGTCGCCGACACCGGGGCGGTCGGCGGCGGGGGCGGGCGCGCCGCAGGCGGCAGCGCTCTCCACGGTATCCGCGGTGGGCTCGGTTCCGGGCCCGGCCCCGGAACCGCCGCAGGCGGTGAGGGCGAGCGCGGCGCCGAGCAGGACGAGGGGAGGTTTGCGCGCGATCCGCACGTGTGCTCCTTGGCGGGGCAGGGGGAAGGGGAGCACGGCCCGGGCAGGGACGGCCGGTCCTTCCCACGAGGACGGGTACGTCGGCACCGGCGAGGCGACCTGGCTCGTCCCCGCGGGGCGGGGCGTCACAGTTGCGGGACAGCGCCGGGTTGGGGCGGCGTGGCCGCCGGACCGGACTTCGCTCGTTCGGCACCGTCGGCTCACCGACGGTGAACCGACCTTTCCACCCTACTCGGCCGCAGAACGCCACTTCGTCCTCTATGGGCGCCTCAGTGCACGGCCGACCGCCGGCTCAGCCCTTGCGTTCGATCTTCTGACTGATCACCTGGGAGATGCCGTCGCCCTTCATCGTGACGCCGTAGAGGGCATCGGCCGCCTCCATGGTGCGCTTCTGGTGGGTGATGACGATCAGTTGGGACGAGGCGCGCAACTCCTCGAAGATCACCAGGAGCCGTTGCAGGTTGGTGTCGTCCAGCGCCGCCTCGACCTCGTCCATCACGTAGAACGGCGACGGCCGCGCCTTGAAGATCGCCGCCAGGAAGGCCACCGCGGTCAGCGACCGCTCCCCGCCCGACAGCAGGGACAGCCGCTTGACCTTCTTGCCCGGGGGACGGGCCTCCACCTCGATCCCGGTGGTCAGCATGTCCTCCGGTTCGGTGAGCAGCAGCCGTCCCTCCCCGCCGGGGAACAGCCGGCCGAAGATCGCCGCGAACTCGCGCTCCACGTCCAGATAGGCGTCCGAGAACACCTCCTGCACCCGGGCGTCCACCTCCTGCACGATGTCCATCAGGTCCCGGCGGGTCTTCTTCAGGTCCTCCAACTGCGCGTTGAGGAAGGCGTGCCGCTCCTCCAGCGCTGCGAACTCCTCCAGCGCCAGCGGGTTGATCTTGCCCAACTGGTTGAGTCGGCGCTCGGCCGCCTTGGCCCGTTTGGCCTGCACGTCGCGGACGTAGGGGACGGCCGCGGCGTCCTCCCCCGCGTCCGCGGGCGGCGGCACCGGCACCCTGGGCCCGTACTCGGCCACCAGTGTGGGCACGTCCACGCCCATCTCGTCGACGGCCTTGGCCTCGAACTGCTCCAGACGCATGCGCCGCTCGGCGCGGGCCACCTCCCCGCTGTGCGCCGAACTGGTGAGCTTCTCCAGCTCCACCGACAGTTCACGCACCCGGGCACGCACGGTCTTCAGCTCGGCGTCGCGGGCCTCCTTGGCAGACTCGGCGGCGGACCGCTCGGACTCGGCGGCTGCCAGCGACACGGCGATCCGGCCCAGGGCCAGGCGCGCGCTCTCGGCGACCGCCTCGGAGACGGTGGCCTGCGCGGCGCGGGCCCGGCGGCGCTCGGCGGCCTGTGCCGCGGCCCGGCGCTCCTGCTCGGCCTGGGCCCGCAGGGTGTCGGCCCGGCCCGCCAGGGAGCGGGCGCGCTCCTCCGCGGTGCGCACCGCCAGCCGGCGCTCCACCTCGGTGGCCCGGGCGCGCGAGGCCTGGGCGGCCAGGGAGTCGCGGGTGTCGGCGTCGGGGGCGTCCTCCTCGATGGAGGCGGCCATCTCCTCGGCCTCGGCGAGCTCCTCCTCCAGACGGGCCAGCTTGGCGGTGTCCTCGTCCAGGGCGGTGGCCGCCTTGGCGGCGGCGGAGGCACAGCGCCGCGCCTCCGCCTCGGCCGACCTGGCCTGACCCGAGAGCGTGCCCATCCGCTGCGCGGTCTCGTTGCGCCTGCGCTCCCCCTGGCGGCGGCGGGCGGTGAGCTCGTCCGCAGCCCCGACGAGTTCGGCGCGCTCGTGCTGCTTGGCCTCCAGCGCCACGACGGCCCGTTTGGCCGCCTCGGTGGCCTCCTCCAGCCGCTGCCCGGCCTCGTCCACGGCCGCCTGGACCTCCAGCAGGCTGGGCGCGGCCGCCGATCCGCCGTAGACGAACGCGGCGCCGAACACGTCGCCCTCCGGCGTGACCGCGCGCACACCGGGTAGCGCGGCGACCAGGCGGCGGGCGCCGTCGGCGTCCGCGGCCAGGGCGGTCCGGTCGAGCAGTGCGGTGACCGCCCCCTCCAGGTGGTCGGGGGCGGTCACCGCGTCGACCGCGTAGCGCACCCCGGCGGGCAGTTCGGGCCACTCGCTCCGGGCGAGTGCGGGCGCGGCTCCGGCGATCACGATGCCCGCCCTGCCCGCGTCCCGTGCGCGCAACAGCGCGACGGCGGCCAGTGCGGCCTCCGGGGCGTCCACGGCCACGGCGCCCGCGGCCAACCCGAAGGCGGCGGCGACGGCGGTCTCGCGGCCGGGTTCGACCTGGACCAGCGCGGACACGGCGCCCAGCAGGCCGGACGGCCCCTCCTCCAGGAGGGCAGCGGCTCCGTCCTTGTGCGCCAGGCCCAGTTCGAGTGCCTCCTTGCGGGCGACCAGCGCGGTGCGCTCCGCCTCCGCCCCGCGCTCCGCGTCGCGCAGAGCGCCGAGTTCGGCGTCGACCGCGGCCAGGGCCTGGGCGGCGCGCTCCTGCTCCGTGTCGAGTTCGGCGTCGCCCTCGTCCAGCCCGGCGGACTCCTCCGACGCCGTCTCGTACTCGGCGCGGGCCTCGGCCGCGTGTTCGGCGGCCTGCCGGGCGGCCTCCTCCAGGCGGGCGGCCTCCTCTCGGCCCTCCCCCAGGCGGGCGCTCAGGTTCTCCACCCGCACCCCCAGACGCACGATCCCCTCACGGCGTTCGGCGGCGGCCCGCGCGGCGGCCTCCAGTCGGCGCTCCTCGCGGTGCAGGGCGTCCTCGGCGGCGGCCCGTTCCCCGACTGTGGTCTCCAGAGCCTCCCGGGCCTCCTCCAGGCGGGCGAGCAGCTCCTCCTCCTGGGCGGCGGCCTCGTCGGCCTCCGCCTCCAGCTCATCGGGGTCGCGGCGGTTCACGGGTTCTTCGGAGGCCGAGGTGAGCAGGTTGCGGCGGCGCTCGTCGGCCAGTCCCCGGACCGCGTCGAGACGCTCGGTGAGGCGTGACAGGGCGTGGTAGGTCTCCGAGGCCCGGGCCAGGGCGGGGGCGGCCTCGGCGGCCTGGGACTCCAGGGAGTTCTCCCGCTCCTGGGCCTGGGCGAGGGCCTCCTCCGCGGCCCGGCGGCGCTGGCGCACCTCCTTCTCGTCCGCTTCCTCCTTGGCCAGCCGCTCGGTGAGGCCCACGATGTCGTCGGCCAGCAGGCGCAGGCGGGCGTCGCGCAGGTCGGCCTGGATGACGGCGGCCTTCCTGGCGAGTTCGGCCTGGCGGCCCAGGGGCTTGAGCTGGCGGCGCAGCTCCACCGTGAGGTCGGTGACGCGGTCCAGGTTGCCCTGCATCGCGTTGAGCTTGCGGATCGCCTTCTCTTTGCGTTTGCGGTGTTTGAGGATGCCGGCCGCCTCCTCGATGAGGGCGCGGCGCTCCTCGGGGCCGGCGTGCAGGACGGTATCAAGCTGTCCCTGGCCGACGATGACGTGCATCTCCCGGCCGATACCGGAGTCGCTCAGCAGTTCCTGGAGATCGAGGAGCCGGCAGGTGTCGCCGTTGATGGCGTACTCGGAGCCGCCGTTGCGGAACATCGTCCGCTTGAGGGTGACCTCGGTGTAGTCGATCGGCAGGGCGCCGTCGGAGTTGTCGATGGTCAGGCTGACCTCGGCGCGGCCCAGGGCCTGGCGGGTGGAGGTGCCCGCGAAGATGACGTCCTCCATCTTGCCGCCGCGCAGGGACTTGGCGCCCTGCTCGCCCATCACCCAGGAGAGGGCGTCCACGACGTTGGACTTGCCGGACCCGTTCGGACCCACCACACAGGTGATCCCGGGTTCGAAGCGCAGCGCGGTGGCCGAGGCGAACGACTTGAAACCACGCAACGTCAGGCTCTTCAGGTACACCCACACCTCCCACACCGGCCGCCGTACCCAGCCGAACACACAGGCGGACGGGGCCGTCTGCTGTTCATGTATACGCTGCCGGGCGTTCGTCTGGCCACCCAAGGGTGCCACGAAACCGGAGGTGAACGGCGCGATTCGCGCCGATGGGGCCGGACGACGGTTCCGGCGGGGGATGGGGAGGACCGGCGGACACCGAAGGATTGCGACGCGGTCCGCCGGGTACAACAGTCGTTAAATATGCCGCAAAGGAAAAAGAAAAACAGTGGAGAGAAGGGCGACCTCGCGGCGCGGAGGCCTTCTCGGGTCCGTTGGGATGCCGGGGCGCGGATCCGTGGCGGTGGTTGCGGAACCCCTCAGGGACGCCTGTGGTGGTGCGTACGGCGTCCCGTCAGTGGTTCACGCGCGGCGCCCTGCGTCCGAACGGAGCTCGGTGGGCTCGACAGCGCTGATCAGGCGAGCGCGGGCTCGCGGTCGGTCGCGTTGGCGGCGACGTCGGTTACGGCCATGCTGAGCTGGTCGTTGCGAGCCTGGAGGCGGCTGATCTCGTCCTCGAGGTCGCGAACTCGGTTCTGAAGTCGTCGCATCTCCTGGACCATACGAGGGTCGGAGCCGCCGACGTGGCCAAACAGAGCCTTCGCCATGATGTGGGTCCTCCACACTGAGTGACCAGTGGTAATGTGCGCGCGCAAGACCCCGCAGCACTCGGCTGGTGCCCGGTTCCACGGGTGGAAATCATGCGCGATGTGCCTTCCAGAGTCTCACTCCGCGCACCGCTGGTCAAGATTGGATTACGGCAGTCGTCGGCCACCGCGCTCCGGACCGAAGAGACCCGGGCACGTGAGGCCGCACGATCCGAACATGATCCGCCCCCTGTGCTGCGCACCCCCGTAGGACACGCGCGGAGCGGACCGATCCGCCGCCGACGGCCCCGTGGGACCCCCGATCGGACGGCATGCCCGAATCGCGTTACGCCACAAGCATACTCACCGCTCGACGAATCCGGTGAACGTCCCCCCAGGAGAGGCCCAACGTTCCACCACGGAGTCCACTCTTCCCGGCGTCAGACCGCCCCTCAGGTGCTCCAGGAGCCGTTCGCAGTCTCCCCTCGACCCTTCGGCGACCACCTCGACCCGGCCGTCGGTGAGGTTGGTCGCCGCGCCCGTGAGCCCCAGTTCCAATGCCCGGGACCGCGTCCACCAGCGAAAACCCACGCCCTGGACCCGGCCGCGCACCCACGCGGTGAGCCGGACGGCTTCGGTGCCGCTCTCCACAACCGACCTCTTCCCTTACCTCAAGGAGACACATTCCTCACCGACGCCCGGGAAACCGCCGATCGAAGCACCGGCCCCTCACGGGACGCGCGGCGGCTGGCATCGGGGACAACTGAACGACGAGCGGTTCATGAACGACTCCCGGACGATGAGCGCACCGCAGCGCCCACAGGGCCGGTCGCGGCGGCCGTAGGCGTTGAGCCCGCGCTCGAAGTAACCGCTCTGCCCGTTGACGTCGACATAGAGGCCGTCGAAGGTGGTCCCGCCAACCTCCAGTGCCTCGTTCATCACATCGCGCACGTGCCCCAGCAGTTCCATGGCCCGCTCCCGGGAAAGCTCCCGCGTGGGGTCGGCCCAGTGCAGCCGCGACCGCCACAGCGCCTCGTCGGCGTAGATGTTGCCCACACCGCTGACGAGCGACTGGTCCAGGAGTGCCCGCTTGACCTCGGTCCGCCGCGAGCGCAGGGCATGGACGAACTCCTCGGCCGCGAAGGCGCCGTCCAGGGGGTCGAGGGCGATGTGGTCCACGGAGGACGGTACGTCCGCGCGCTCACCGGGCACGTCCACCCGCACGTGGCCGAAGGTGCGCTGGTCGACGAAGCGCACCTCGTTACCGCAGGACAGGGGGAAGCGCACCCTCAGGTGCCGCTCGTCGGGTTTTCCCGAGGGCTGGACCAGCATCTGCCCGCTCATCCCCAGGTGCGCCAGGAGCATCTCACCGCTGTCCAGCACCAGCCACAGGTACTTGCCGCGCCGACACGCGGCCGTGGCCACCCTGCCGCGGAGGCGGGCGGTGAAGTCGGCGGCACCCGGTACGTGGCGGCGCACCGACCTGGGGTGCAGGACCTCGGCCTCACCGATGGTCCTGCCCAGCATGTGCTCGGCCAGACCCCGGCGCACGACCTCGACCTCGGGGAGTTCGGGCACGTCAGCTCCGTTTCCGTCCCTGCTCGCCGACTGCCTCCGCGGCGGCGTCGGTCTTCGCTCGGATGGCCTTCCACGCGGCCTCGGCCGCCTGCTGCTCGGCCTCCTTCTTGCTGCGCCCCTCGCCCAACCCGTAGCTCTCCCCCGCGACCCTGACCGTCGCCCGGAAGGTCTTCTGGTGGTCGGGGCCGCTCTCGTCGACGTGGTACTCGGGCACACCCAGCAGTTCGGCCGCGGTCAGCTCCTGGAGGGAGGTCTTCCAGTCGAGTCCCGCGCCCAGGCCGGAGGCGGTGGCGATGAGCGGGTCGAAGAGCCGGTGGACGAACTCGGAGGCGACGTCGAGGCCGCGGTCCAGGTAGACGGCGCCGATGATGGCCTCAAGCGTGTCCGCGAGGATCGAGGACTTGTCGCGCCCCCCGGTGCCCTCCTCGCCCCGGCCGAGCCGGATGAAGGAGCCGATGCCCAGGCCGCGAGCCACGTCGGCCAGGGCCCGCATGTTGACGACGGCGGCGCGGAGCTTGGCCAACTGGCCCTCCGGTAGGTCCGGATGCTCACGGAAGAGGGTGTCAGTCACCACCAGGCCGAGCACCGAGTCGCCGAGGAACTCCAGGCGCTCGTTGGTGGGCAGACCGCCCTTCTCGTAGGCGTAGGAGCGGTGGGTCAGCGCCCGGAGGGCGATGGCGGGGTCGACCTCGACCCCGACGGCCTTGTGGAACGATGCGGTCTCGGCCGCGGAGAGTTGACTTGCCACTCGGGCCTCTTCCCTGTTCGGACGTGCCTCTCGGGCACGTGGTTCGGGTCCCCCAGACCGGTACGGGTGCTCGAAAACGAGGTGCTCGTCGCGGGAGCCGCGCTCCCCCGGCAACCACCACGAACTCGGGAACCCGTGCGTGCGCGTGTCACTGGTCGGGACGGTGTGGGCCACTCACTCTACAAAGCGGGCCACGACAACACGTCGGGGCGGACCCGCTCGACGGGTCCGCCCCAAGGCGGTTCAAGAATCGGGCACCGTGCCCGAAGCCCGGCATGAGCCTTACGCCGGGTTGGTGACCTGACGGTTGTTGTAGGTGCCGCAGGTCGGGCACGCGATGTGGGGCTGCTTCGGGTCACGGCAGCGCGGGCAGTTGACCAGCACCGGGCGCGACGCCTTCCACTGGGAACGGCGGGTCCGGGTGTTGCTCCGCGACATCTTCCGCTTCGGGACGGCCACTTCAATCCTCCTGGGTCACCCCCGCGGTCGCGGGAGGTCACTTATCTGGTCACCGCTCGCCGACACCCCGCGGGCGCCGACGTATCGCACCATTCCTGGGCGAAAGTCCCGTACCCACCCGACGAGGTGGGTCATGGGTGCACGCTTTGGTGCGCGGGCCGCCCGGCTGGGACTGGCCTCACACCCGCTCCACGTGCGGTCTTCCGTCTCCGGGCCGCTCCCGGCGACGCCGGGCCCGGACCCGGACCACCAAGCGTGTTTCACCTGCCGCCGCAGGGGTCGGACACCCGACCGGCCGCGGGATCACCGCTCTCCGGGGTCCTCCGCGAGAGTGCGCAGGGCCTCCCAGCGCGGGTCGATCCGCTCGCCGTGCCCGTGCTCGGGACCGGCGTCGGCGAGCCTGGCCCCGCAGTCCGCGCACAGACCGGGACAGTCCGGTTCGCACAGCGGCGAGAGCGGGAGCGTGAGCACGACCGCGTCCCTGACCACGGGTCCGAGATCGAGCAGGTCGCCCTCTAGATAGTAATCCTCATCCTCGTCGGACGCGTCCTCGCCGGATTCGGCGGCCTCCGCGTTCTCGTCCGAGTACCTGTACAGCTCCTGGAACTCGGCCTCGAAGTCCTCTGAGAGGGGGTCGAGGCAGCGGGAGCACTCCGCGGTGATCCGGCCGCCCGCGGTACCGGTGACCAGGACGCCCTCCATCACCGCCTCCAACCGGAGGTCGAGTGCGATCTCACTGCCCTCGGGCACGCTGGCCATCGCCGTTGAGTAGGCCTCCGGTGCGGCCACGAGGCGATCGACGGTTCGCATCGACCCCGGCTGGCGTCCCAGCGGGCGGGTGTCGACCACGAAGGGGTCACGAGGTTCTAGGGTCATCGCGCTTTCACGAGAGTTGTGAGAGCAGCCGGCGCGGCGCGTGCAGCGGCGGCGCCTGGCGGCCTCGCCGCGGACGCCGGGGACCGGCGACGCTCAGGGTCGAACCACGATTCTACCTACCATGGCGCCGACCACCCAAATCAGCCTCCAGCAGCCCGCTCACGCCCCCTCTCGCCCCTTGAACTTCTCGCGGAGGCGGTCCTCCACGTAGGGGGTGACCAGGCTGGAGACGTCCCCGCTGTGCTGGGCGATCTCGCGCACCAGGCTGGAGGAGAGGAACGAGTACCGCGGGTTCGCGGTCATGAAGACGGTCTCCACCCCCGAGAGCCGGTAGTTCATCTGCGCGATCTGCAACTCGTAGTCGAAGTCGCTGACCGAGCGCAGGCTGCGCACGATGGTCTCGATGCCGTTCACCTGGCAGAAGTCCACGAGGAGGCCGTCGAACTCGCTGACGCGGACGTTGTCGAACTCGGCGGTGGTCTGCCGGAGCATGTCCAGTTTCTCCGGGACGGTGAAGAGCCCGCGTTTGTTGACGTTGTTCAGAACCGCGGCGACGACCTCGTCGTACTGCTTGGCGGCTCTGCCGATGATGTCGATGTGACCGAAGGTGACCGGGTCGAAGGAGCCCGGACAGACGACACGGCGCACGGTGGATCGCCCCTCTCAGGAGTCGTTCGGGTACCGCGATCGTAGGGGTTGCCTTTCACCTCAATCCCGGCAACTCCCACAAAAGAACCCCAACAACCCGGTGGACAGCCGATATACCCCTCACGGGACATCTCACCCACAAGTTCCCACCACGGTACGATGACACCCCGGAGGCGAGGACTCCACACCCGGAACCCCGCCGCAACCTCCGGTGAACGTCACCCGACTGCGGGGCGCGCGTACCAGAGCACGGCCTCCCCGTACCCCCGCTTGCGGTCGAACCCCAGCCCCTCGGGCCAGTGCGGCGGCGCCCCGCGTTTGGAGCGTTCGACCACGACCACGGCGTCACGCGCCAGCCAGCCGTGCTCGACCAGGTCGGCCAGGACCGCGGTCACGGCGTCGTCGGTGACGGCGTAGGGCGGGTCGGCGAACACCAGATCGTAGGGCTCGTCCGGGTTGCCCCCCGCGAGCACGCGCTCGACCCGGTCGGCCACCAGGCGCGCTCCGGGCAGCCCCAGCAGCGCGATGTTGCCCCGCACGACCCGGGCGGCCCTGGTATCGGCCTCCACGAGCAGGGCGTGTGCCGCACCCCGCGACAGCGCCTCCAGACCGACCGCCCCGGACCCCGCGTACAGGTCCAGGACGCGGGTGCCTTCGAGGTCGCCCAGATCGGATCGGACCGAGGCGAAGAGGGCCTCGCGGGCCCGGTCACTGGTGGGGCGGGTGGTGCGGCCGTCGGGGGCCTCGATACGTCGCCCGCCAGCCGCCCCGGCGATGATGCGCGTCATGCCCCCACCGTAGCCCGAGCCCCCGGCAAAGGACCGCGCCGGAGGCGTCGGTTGAGGGTGGTGGTGGGCTGGCGGGCGGTGGAGGCTGCGGCCGGAAGCAGGGCGAGGGCGCCGCCGGTGTCTGCAGGAGGAGTCTCCCCCGCGGCGAGGAACGAGCAAGGCAGTAGCGACGACGAAGGCGCCGGCCTCCTTGGCGCCCGAGCACGTCCCGAACTTGTGAGGAACCAAGAAACACAGTCACGCCTTGTCCAGGTACTCGGCCCTCTCCTCGGGCAGCAGCTCGTCGAGCGCCTGCGCCAGTGGCGGGTGGCCGGTGAGCTCGGGGTCACCGGCGACGTGGGCGGCCGCTTCCTCCCGGGCCCGGCCGATCAGTTCCTCGTCCTTGAGCAGGGTGAGCATCCGCAGGCTGGACCGTGCCCCGGACTGCGCCGCGCCCAGGACGTCGCCCTCCCTGCGCAGTTCCAGGTCCTTGCGGGAGAGCGCGAACCCGTCGCTCGTCTCGGCCACAGCGGCCAACCGCTCCCTGGCCGAGGACCCCTCCTCGGCATCGGTGACCAGGAGGCACACCCCGGGCAGGCTGCCGCGGCCCACGCGGCCCCGCAACTGGTGCAGTTGGGAGACGCCGAAGCGGTCGGCGTCCATGATGGCCATCACTGTGGCGTTCGGCACGTCGACGCCCACCTCGATGACCGTGGTGGAGACCACCACGTCGGTCTCGCCTCCGGAGAAGCGCCGCATCACCGCATCCTTGTCGTCGGGGGGCATCCGCCCGTGCAGGACCTCCACGTTCAGGTCGGGGAGCGGCCCCTCGGTCAGGCGCCGTGCCACCTCCAGCACGGCCAGCGGCGGCCGGTTCCCGGGACCGTCCCCGTCCGGCCCCTCGCCGACCTCCTCTTCCGCCGTCCCGGCGTCGTCGTCGCCGATCCTCGGGCAGACGACGAAGGCCTGACGGCCCTGGGCGGCCTCCTCGCGGATGCGCTCCCAGACCCTGGCCAGGTGGCGGGGCTTCTCCCGCGCGGGGACGACATGGGTTGCCACCCCGGCGCGGCCCGAGGGCATCTGGGTGAGCGCGACGACGTCGAGGTCCCCGTAGACGGTCATGGCGACGGTGCGCGGGATGGGGGTGGCGGTCATGACCAGCACGTGCGGCCGACCGTCGGCGGCCTTCTCCCGCAGCGCGTCGCGCTGCTCCACGCCGAACCGGTGCTGCTCGTCGACCACGACCAGTCCCAGGTCGGCGAAGGTGACGTGCTCCTCCAGCAGTGCGTGGGTGCCCACGACGATCCCGGCGGCTCCGGAGGCGGCGTCGAGCAGGGCCTCCCTCCGCGCCGCCGCGCCCATCGAACCCGTGAGCAGCGCCAGGCGTGTGGCCCGCTCCGCGCCGTCGATCTGCCCGGCCCGGGCCAGTGGGCCGAGCATGGCGCCGATGGAACGGTGGTGCTGCTGCGCGAGGACCTCGGTGGGGGCCAGCAGGACCGCCTGGCCCCCGGAGTCGACGACCCTGAGCATGGCCCGCAGGGCGACCAGTGTCTTGCCCGCGCCCACGTCGCCCTGGAGCAGGCAGTGCATCGGGTGCGCGGCGTCCAGGCGTTCGGCGAGGCTCGCGCCGACCTCCCGCTGCCCGTCGGTGAGGGTGAAGGGCAGTCCCGCGTCGAAGGCGTCGAGGATCCCGCCGACCGCGCCCGGGCGGGGCTTGGCGGGCAGGTCCTCGGCGAGGCGCCGCCGCCGGGCCAGGGCGATCTGGAGGACGAACGCCTCGTCCCACTTCAGTCGTTTTCGGGCAGCGCCGACGTCGGGCCAGTCGGAGGGCTGGTGGATCTTGCGCATGGCCTCCCCGATCCCGAGCAGCCCGTACCGGTCGCGCACCTGGGGCGGGAGCGGGTCGGGCAGGTCCGCGGTGCGGGCGAGGGCCATCTCCACCCCGACCGCGATCCTCGCCGAGTCCAGCCCCTTGACCGCGGGGTAGACCGGGATGAGCTCCTCGGCGTAGGCACGGGCCCGTTCGCCCTCCTGTCCGTCCTCGTCGAGGAGCTGGTACTCGGGGTGGTCGAGCTGGCGGCGCCCCCGGTAGGTGGAGACCCGCCCGGAGAACATGGCCAGCCGTCCGGGCACGAGTGAGGTCTGGTGGTAGGCGCCCCGGTTGAAGAAGGTGAGGTGCAGCCTTCCAGTGCCGTCGGTGACGGTGGCCTCCAGCATGTCCATGCGTCGGCGGCCCTGGCGTGCGGGGATGGTGCGCCGCTTGGCGTCCAGGACCCGGGCCTGCACGGTGGCGTCCTCGCCCTCGGCCAGGGTCGCGAGGTCGGTCAGGTCCCCTCTGCGGTCGTAGCGGCGCGGATAATACCGCAGCAGGTCACCGAGGGTGTGCAGCCCGAGTTTGTCCTTGAAGGCCCGTGCGGAGCCGCCGAGGGCCCCGCGCAGCGGTTCGTCCCAGGTACTCACGTGTGCAAAACCCCGTCCCGGCCGGCGCCGACTACTCGGTCCTCACGTTAGCCCTCCCCGACGACGGTCTCGGGGAGGGAGGACCCGCCGATCGCGCTATACTCGTCTGAGTTCATCGCGTTTTCGCCGTGCCCGCATGGCGGAACCGATGCTCCGGTGGGGTGCGGGTCTCCCGCGTCTGTCCCCGCCAGGGTGAGTACACGCGCTGGTCTCGCGGGCGGCGATCCGCGCCCGACCTCGTTCTTCGTGTACTCTTCCACGGTTGGCGTCCTCGTCAGCCCGTCCACCCGGCCCCTCTCGGCCGGACGACCCTTTTCGCGTGCGGCGACGTGCGCGATCCCGAGCGCTTGAATGGAGTTACCGTGGCTTCCGTCTGCGACGTCTGCGGCAAGGGACCAGGGTTCGGTAACAGTGTTTCCCACTCGCACCGTCGCACCCGCCGCCGCTGGAACCCCAACATCCAGACCGTTCGCACCCGCGTGGGCGGCACGCCCAAGCGTGTGAACGCCTGCACCTCGTGCATCAAGGCCGGCAAGGTGACCCGCTAGGGTTCCCGCTTCCGCAGCTCGTCGAAGGCCCCCGACCCCGGTCGGGGGCCTTCGCGTGCTGTCGGGACGATGTGTCACGGGGTGCAGACGTGGCCGTTGAGGGAGCAGCGAACCGGGTCCTGCGCCGTTCCCCGGACGTCGATCTCCAGCGTCGTCGAGGCGCCGGAGACGAGGTCGGTGCCGCCCGCGGGGCGGCGGGCGAGGATGCCGTCCTCGAAGTGCTCCCACGCCGCGCCGCGCACCTCGGTGACCCGCGCGGACTCGAAGGCCAGCGCGAGCTCCCAACCCTCCAGCCGCACCAGGGAGCTGTTGGTGACGGTGATCCGCGCCGTGAAGCCCTCGGCGTCTGCGGCGGTGATCTCGTAGCCGACCATGATCGGCTCGATCCCGGCCTGGACCTCGTCCTCGCCGCCCTCCGACGGGGACACCGCGCCCCCGCGGTCCGCCGTGCCCTCCGTGGGCCGGACGCCCTCCAGGGATCCGGGAACCTCGGTCGCGTCGGGGTCGGACCCGAACTGGAGGTAGATCTGGGTGGTGCTGTAGCCGAACAGGAGCAGGCCGAGGATGACCCCGGACACGACGAGGACGTTGGTGATCCGCGGCGGCTCGACGCGTTTGGGGACCGTGCTCTCCATGAAGCCGACGATCCGTCGCAGCACACCGGCGTCGGGTTGCACGCTTCGGTGCATACCTCGGCGGGAGACGTGGTGGGAACCGTGACGCCCCATAGACCGCCTCTCGACGCTGCTCCGCTTCTCTGCCTTGACGGGAACGGGCTCCTGCTGCGGAGGTTCCGCCCCTCGGGTTCTGCCCCGTACGGGATCTTCCGGGGCGCTTCGCGCTTCGGGGCGCGGGCGGAGCGCCCGGAGGGCGGCGCGAGCCGCGATGCCAAAGCCTAGCGCGATCACCAAACGGGGCCAATCCGGAATGGTTCACCGCTGCCGGAAATGGTCCCATCCGCGCAATCGCGGAACACACCCGCCCACGGTCACGGGGTCGGTACCGGGCTCCGTCGTCTCCTCGACGGTGCCCAGGCGGGTCCACCCCTCGGGGAGCCCGTCCCCCGGAGGGAAGGTGGCGGCGAGCGCGTGGTCCTCCCCTCCCCCCGCCATGAGTTCCCTGGCGGCTGCCTCGGCTTCGGCGCGGTCCGCTCCCAGGGCGAGGACCGCCCCCAGCAGAGCGGGGGCGGGGCGGAGGGCGGAGGGGTCCAGGTCGATCCGGACCCCGCTGGCACGGCAGACGTGCCCGAGGTCTTGGACGAGTCCGTCGCTCACGTCGAGCATGGCGGTGGCCCCGGACCGTGCCGCGATCGGCCCCTGGGCGTAGGGAGGGCGGGGCCTGCGGTAGGCGGCCAGGCACTCCTCCGGGCCGTCGACCCCCTGTTGCAGGAGGGCCAGACCGGCCGCGGAGAGGCCTAGGCGGCCGTAACAGGCCACGGCGTCCCCAGGGCGGGCGCCGTCCCGGCGTACGGGGGAACGCCCTTCGAGGTCGCCCAGAGCGGTGATCCCGATCGTCAGGGTCTCCGAGGAGACCGTATCCCCTCCTACTACCGCCCCACCCGCGAGCGAGCACTCGTCGGCGGCCCCGGCGGTGAACTCCTCGGCCCAGGAGACCGGCAGGCCGGGCGGGGCGGCGAACCCGACGAGCAGTCCGGTCGGACGGGCGCCCATGGCCACGACATCGGCGAAGTTCTGCGCGACGGCGCGGTGGCCGACGTCGCGCGCCGACGACCACTCCCGTGTGAAGTGGCGCCCCTCCACCAGCATGTCGGTCGTGGCGACCGTCCGGCCGTCGGGTGAGGCCACGACGGCCGCGTCGTCGCCGGGTCCGAGAATGACGTCGTCGGTCGTGGGGAGCCCGCCCGTCACGCGCGCGATCAGAGCGAACTCGCCAAGACCCCCAATGGTGCTCAACACAGGGATCAGGGTACGGTGACGCTCCGAAGCAATGGTCTAGACCCGCGTTCGTCACAGGCCGCGCCCGCGGCCCCGGCGGCCGACCTCCATGCCCGGCGGAACACAAAGGAGTGCTCATGGTGCAGGCCTACATCCTGATCCAGACCGAGGTGGGGAGAGCGGCGGAGGTCGCCAGACACGTCCGAGACCTCGAAGGGGTCGACGAGGCGCACGACGTGACCGGCCCCTACGACGTCGTCGTCCGGGCGCGCGCCGACGACGTCGACGCTCTCGGAACCCTCGTCGTGGCCCGGATTCAGCGCTTGGAGGGCATCGCCCGTACTCTTACTTGTCCCATAGTCAATATCTGACGGGCCGAGTGGATCGGGGTTGCTGACAGTGATGAGACGGGGTTTCGGGGTGGCGTGTGCCGTCGCCTTACTCACCGCCGGGTGCGGAGCCGCGAACGTGCAGATAGAACCACCCCGGAGTGACGGTACGACCACGGAGGTCTGTACCGGGTTCGTGTCCGCGCTCCCGGACACCCTGTTGGACACCGAGCGGGCGACCGTCCGCCCGGACACCGGTGTGACGGCCGCCTGGGGCGATCCGCCCATCGGTGTGCGATGCGGTATCCCCCGCCCCTCGACGCTCTCCCCCGACTCCGTACTCCAGGAGGTCGACGGCGTGCTCTGGCTCCCGCAGCCGGAGGACGAGCCGACCCTGTTCATCGCGGTGGGCCGGACCGCCTATGTGGAACTGATGGTGCCGCCCACCTACGGCCCCCCGGCCGCGGCGCTGACCACCCTGAGCACGCTGGTCGAGGAACACGTCCCCGCCCTGCCGGAGGGCAGGCTCTGACGCGGTACCGCGAGGAGACTTCCAGCGGCACGGGGCCGCCGACCGTCGGCGGCCCCGTGTCCGTGTTCCGAGAGTTCGGAGGCGGTCGGCTACTCCTCCCCGCCGGCCTCCTCGGAGGGCTCGTCGCTCGCCTCGGCGTCGGCCGACCCCTCCGGCTCCTCGGCCGCGCCGGAGCCGTCGTCCATGGCCTGGCCGCCGAGGGAGCCTCCGGTTTCGAGCGCGGCGTCGACCTCCTCGGCGGTCTGCGACACCCCGCCGGAGCACGCGGCGCCGGGCTCGGGCACGTCGCTGCCGCGCTCGTAGACGGTGACGAACTTGCGCAGGTCGTCGTCGTCCGCGGTCTCGACGGCCACCTGGCGTCCCCAACTGGAGGCGACGATGGGGGCGTCCATCTCACCCTCGTAGGGGCTGATCACCAGGTAGTCGCCCGGGTTGTACATACCGGTGAGCAGGTCGACCTGCTCTTGGTCCAGTTCGGGGTCGTAGTTGATCCAGACCGCGCCGTGCTCCAGGGAGTGGACCGCGAACTCGGGGGTGACGGGCGCGGGGTAGACCCCGCAGTTCTGCCACCGGTTCCAGTGGTTGCCGCCCACCGGGGGAAGCTGCTCGTAGTCGACGCGCTCGCCGTCGGCGACGTGCTGGTAGGAACCGACCTCGTACTCCTCCAGGCCCGCGATGTTGCGGTCGCGGATCGCCATGACGATCAGGAAGGCCAGCAGCCCGACGACCAGTACGACGGCACCGACGGTGAGGGAGGTGTTGCGCACCTTGCGCCGCTTCTCAAGCCTGCGGCGTTCCTCTCGCAACTCTGCTGCTTTGCGGCGACGCTCCTCCGCCGTCTTCTTCTTGGCCACGGGGTCTCCTGGTACAGATGTGGTCGAATGGGGCGTATCTATCCTCTACTTTGACAGTATCGTTGCCCGATCCGACCAGGATGGTCCTATGGGACACACAAGCGAGATCGCCTCCGACCCGGACCTGGACGCGGACGAGCGCTCCCCGGAGGAGGACGTGCCCGGCCGCGGAGGCTCCGAAGGGGACGGGGGTCGCCCCCTGTCCCGCGGCTCCGGACGCTCCCTCCCGCTGTGGATCGCCGCGGTCCTGGTCGTCCTCGCGCTCTGCGGGGGCTACCTCCTGGGCCGCCCCTCCTACCCGCTGGACACCAGTGCCGACGCCGGGTTCCTGAGGGACATGAGCTCCCACCACGCCCAGGCCGTGGACATGTCGCTGATCATCCTCGACAAGACCGACGACCCGGACCTGCGCACCATCGCCACGGACATCGCGCGGACCCAGCAGGCCCAGATCGGGATCATGCAGGGGTGGCTGACCGCTTGGGGGCTCAACTCTCGGGGCTCCCAGCCGCCCATGACGTGGATGGTCGCCGCCGGGCACGACCACGGCGCCGGGCCTGGCGAGGTCCCGGAGTGGATGCCGGGCCTGGCCACCCCCGAGGAGATGGCGGCGCTGGAGGCCGCCGAGGGGGTGGAGGCCGAGGTCCTGTTCCTGGAGCTGATGATCGCCCACCACGAGGGCGGGGTCGAGATGGCTGTGGCCGAGGCGGACCTCGGCGGCCAGGACCTGGTCGTGGAGTTGGCCGACGGCATGGCCGACGCCCAGCAGAAGGAGATCGTCCTGATGGAGGGCATGCTGGCCGACCGCGGCGTGGACACCGGCGGAGCCCCTGCGAACTGAGCCGCCCGCCGCCGTCCCGCGAGCGCCCCCGGGAGCCCTTCCCGGGGGCGCTCGCGTTGTCCCGGGGTCGGGTATCGTGACGACACGACGTAGGACTACAGTTTGTAGTACTACGGCGAGTCGGAATCTGAGAGGCGGGTATGGAAGCCCTGGATCTCGCGAGGTGGCAGTTCGGGATCACCACGATCTACCACTTCCTGTTCGTCCCCCTGACCATCGGCCTGTCCCTGATCGTCGCCGTGCTCCAGACGCTCTGGCACCGCACCGGCAAGCACGAGTACCTCCAGGCCACCCAGTTCTTCGGCAAGCTGTTCCTCATCAACTTCGCCATGGGCGTGGTCACCGGCATCGTGCAGGAGTTCCAGTTCGGCATGAACTGGAGTGAGTACTCCCGCTTCGTCGGGGACGTCTTCGGCGCCCCGCTCGCGATGGAGGCCCTGCTGGCCTTCTTCCTGGAGTCCACCTTCATCGGCCTGTGGATCTTCGGCTGGCACCGCCTCCCGCGCACCGTCCACCTGCTGTGCATCTGGGCCGTGGCCGTCGGCACCAACCTGTCCGCCTACTTCATCCTGGCCGCCAACGCCTGGATGCGCCGACCGGTCGGCTACACGGTCAACGAGGAGACCGGCCGCGCCGAGCTCACCGACATCTGGGCCGTGCTCAGCAACGACCAGGCCTGGTCCACCTACCTGCACACCGTCTCGGCCGCGTTCATCACCGCGGGCCTGTTCGTCGTGTGCGTGAGCTGCTACAAGCTCTGGCGCGACACCGCGCACGGCGACACCGCGCACGGCGACACCGGCACCGCGGGCACCGCACCGCCCGCGGACGAGCGCGCCCTGTTCCTCGGCACGCTCAGGATCGGTCTGGTGTTCACGCTCCTGGCCGGGCTCGTGGTGACCGTCTCCGGCGACCACCAGGCCAAACTCGCCGCGGAGTACGAACCGATGAAGCTCGCCGCCGCCGAGGCGCTGTGGCACACCGAGGAGGGCGCGGACTTCTCCGCCTTCGCCGTCGGCGACACCGACGCCCGGTACAACCCCGTCGACATCACGGTGCCCAACGTGCTCAGCTTCCTGGCCACCGGGCACTTCGACGGCGAGGTGCACGGGATGAACGACCTCCAGGAGGCCTACGAGGAGTACTACGGCCCCGGGGACTACATCCCCAACGTGTTCGTCGTGTACTGGGCCTTCCGGCTGATGATCGGCCTGGGGCTGGCCGGCGTCGCGGTCGCCGCCCTCGGCCTGCTCCTCACCCGGGCCGGCACGCGGCCGCCACGGCAGCGCTGGTTCTACTTCCTGGGGATGGCCGCCCTGCCCGCCGCGCTGGCCGCCAACATCCTCGGCTGGGTGCTCACCGAGATGGGCCGACAGCCCTGGACGGTCCACGGCGAGCTGCTCACCGCGGCCAGCGTCTCCCCCGGGGTGAGCCTGGCCACCGTCGCGACGAGCCTGGCGGTCTTCACCGCCCTCTACGGGATCCTCTTCGCCGTCGAGGTGGGTCTCCTGGTCAAGTACGTCAAGGCGGGCCCCTCCCACCTCGTCCCCGCGCTGGAGGACGGCGAGGACGAGGCCCGCATCCCCCACTTCAGCTACTAGGAGCCCGGGACCATGGAACTGGCCGTCATCTGGTTCATCGCCATCGCCGTCCTCTGGACCGGCTACTTCGTCCTGGAGGGGTTCGACTTCGGGGTGGGGATCCTGCTGCCGTTCATGGGCAGGCGCGACTCCGTCGACCGCCGGGTCGCCATCAACGCCATCGGCCCGGTCTGGGACGCCAACGAGGTGTGGATGATCACGGCGGGCGGCGCGATGTTCGCCGCCTTCCCCGCCTGGTACGCCTCCCTGTTCAGCGGGTTCTACCTCCCGCTGCTGGTCATCCTCGTCGCCCTCATCCTGCGGGCTGTGGCCTTCGAGTACCGGGGCAAGCGTGACGACCCCGTGTGGCGCGCGCGGTGGGACCGGGCGATCGTCTTCGGCAGCGCCGCCCCCGCGTTCCTGTGGGGCCTGGTGTTCGCCAACGTCGTCCGAGGCGTGGCCATGGACTCCGACCACATCGTCACCGCCGGGCTCCTCGGCCTACTGCACCCCTACGCCCTGCTGGGCGGGGTGACCACGCTGTCCCTGTTCACCCTGCACGGCGCCGTCTTCCTCACCCTCAAGACCGACGGTCCGGTGCGGGCCCGGGCCCGGCGCGCGGCCGTGGGCGCGGCGTGGTCGGCGGTCCCGTCTGGGGCGATCTTCCTGGCCTGGACACAGATCGCCCACGGCGCGGCGTGGACCCTCCCGGTGGCGGTCGCGGCCGCCGCCGCACTGGTCGGGGCTGTCGCCGCGGCCCGGCTGCGGCGCGAGGGGCTCTCGTTCACCCTCACCGCCGTGACCGTGGCCGCCGCCTCCGTCACGCTGTTCGGATCGCTGTTCCCGAACGTCCTGCCCTCCACCACCGACCCGGCGTTCAGCCTGACCGTGTGGAACGCCTCGTCCGCCGACTACACCCTCACCGTGATGTCGTGGGTCGCGGTCGTGTTCCTCCCCCTGATCCTGCTCTACCAGGGGTGGAGCTACTGGGTGTTCCGCAGGCGCGTCACCGGTGAGCAGATCACCGGCACCAGCGCGGACGGCCCGAAGGAGGTCTCGGCCTCCTGATCGCCCCGGCCCGTCCGAAGGCCCTTCCGGTCCAGGCTGTGGACAGCCGGACCGGAGGGGCCGATCCGCGGCATCATCGAAGGGACACACGTCCGTGAAACCGCTGGACCCACGCCTGGTGCGCGCCGCCGGAGCGGTCCGCGTCCATCTGGCCGTCTCCGTGGTCAGCGGCGTGCTCATCACCGGACTGATCCTGCTCCAGGCCTGGCTGCTCGCCCGCGTCATCACGGGCGCCTGGGCCGGGGAGGGTCCGGCCGCCCTGGGACCGGCGATCACGGCGGTCGCCGGGGTGGCGGTGGCCCGGGCCGTGCTGTCCTACACGGCGGAGGCCTCCGCCCTGCACAGCGCCGCGCGGACGAAGTCGCAACTGCGCCGCCGCCTGGTCGCCCACGTGACCGGCTCCGGGAGGGTGTGGACCGCCGGGTCCGGCGACGGGCACGGCTCCCCCAGGGCCGGGGAACTGGTCACCCTGGCCACCCGGGGGCTGGACGCGCTGGACGACTACTTCGCCCGCTACCTGCCCCGGCTCGTGCTCGCCGCGATCGTGCCGCTGGCGGTGCTGGCGGTGGTCTTCCGGGCCGACTGGATCTCGGGCGTGGTCATCGCCCTCACGCTGCCGCTGATCCCGGTCTTCATGGCGCTGATCGGGATGTACACCCAGGAGCGCACCGAACGGCAGTGGCGGCTGCTCAGCCGCCTGGGCGGCCACTTCCTCGACGTCGTGGAGGGTTTGCCCACCCTCGCGGTGTTCCGCCGCGCCAAGGCGCAGGCCGCGCTCATCCGCCGGGTGGGCGACGCGCACCGCAGCGCCACCATGGGCACCCTGCGCATCGCGTTCCTGTCGGCACTGGCCCTGGAGGTGCTCGCCACCCTGGCGGTGGCGCTGGTGGCGGTCGAGGTGGGGCTGCGGCTGCTGGGCGGGCACATGGACTACCATTGCGCCCTGCTGGTGCTGATCCTGGCCCCGGAGGCCTACCTCCCGCTGCGCGAGGTCGGCGCCCGCTTCCACGCCAGCATGGAGGGCGTGGCCGCCGCCGACCGGGTGTTCGCCGAACTCGACCGTAGACACGATTCCTCCGGCTCGGGCCGGGCACGCACCGGCTCACCCCCCGAACCCGTCAGGCTGCCCCACCCCGCCGCCTCGGGAGACCTCCGCCTGGAGGGTGTGGGGGTGCGCTACCCCGGCCGCGACGTCCCCGCCCTGTCCGGGCTGGACCTGAGCATCACCGCGGGAGAACGCGTCCTGCTCACCGGACCCAGCGGCGCGGGAAAGACGACCCTGCTCTCCCTGCTGCTGCGCCTGCAATCCCCCACCGAGGGCCGCGTCCTCCTGCGCCCGACCGGCGGTGCGTGGACCCCCCTGGAGGAGGTCCCCGCGCAGGACTGGCGGCTCGGCGTCGCCTGGGTCCCCCAGCACCCGTACCTGTTCGACCTGTCGGTGGCCGACAACATCAGACTCGGGGCACCGGAGGCGTCCATGGAGCGGGTCCGCGAGGCGGCGCGGCGGGCCGAGGCGGAGGCGTTCATCACACGGCTGCCGCAGGGGTACGACACCCGGCTCGGCGAACGGGGCGCACGTCTCTCGTCCGGGCAGCGGCAGCGGATCGCCCTGGCCCGGGCCATGCTCCGCGACGCCCCGCTCGTCCTGCTGGACGAACCCACCGCCCATCTGGACCCGGAGAACGCCGCGGCGGTGCGCACCGCCGTCGTCCGCCTCCTGGAGGGCCGCACCGGCGTCATCGTCACCCACGACGCCGCGTGGGCCCGCCAGGCACTCTCCGGCGACCTCAGGGTCGAGACCCTGCCCGCCCCAGACCGGGAAGGACGGCTTCCGCGATGAGTACCGAACGGCGCGACCCGCTCCTGCGGATGCTCGCCCTGGCCCGACCGCGCGGCGCGCGGTTCGCGCTGGGCGTGCTGCTGGGCGCCGCCGCCACCGGCGCCGGGGTCGCACTGCTGGCCGTGGCCGCGTGGATGCTGGCCACCGCCGCCGACCACCCCCCGATCACAGCGCTGGGCGTGGCCGTGGTGGCCACCCGCGCCCTGGGGGTCGGACGGGGGGTGGCCCGGTACCTGGAGCGCCTGGTCACCCACGACGCCGCCTTCCGCACCCTGGCCGAGGTGCGGGTGCGAGTCTACGAGCGGCTGGCCGCCACCGAGCCGTTCGGCCGCTTCCGGTCGGGCGACCTGGTCTCCCGCCTGGTCAACGACACCGAGGCCACCCTGGACCTGCTGGTGCGCGGGCTGGCCCCGCCGCTGGTGGCGGTGGTGACGGGGGCGGGGGCCGTCCTGTTCCTGACCGCGGTTCACGCGCCCGGCGGCGCCCTGCTGGCAGCGGGGCTCCTCCTGGCCGGTCTGGCGGTGCCGCTCGCGGCGGCCGCCCTCGGCAGGGGGCCGGGGCGGCGGCAGGCCCGGGCCCGGGGCGAACTGTCGTCGGCGCTCGTGGACACCCTGCACGGCGCTCCGGACCTGGTGGCCTACGGGGCGATGGAGCGCCAGGTGGCACGGGTGAACGCCGCCGACGCCGAACTGACCCGGATGGCCCAGCGCGACGCCGCGGTCCTGGGGTTCGGGGCCGGGGCGAGCGCCCTGGTCACCGGGCTGACGGTGTGGGGCGCGCTGCTGCTGGGTGTGGCCGCCGTCGACGGGGGCGGCCTGGACGCGGTGTCGCTGGCCGTGCTGGTGCTGACCACGCTGGCGGCGTTCGAAATCGTCGCCCCGCTGCCGGAGGTCGCCGCCCGGCTGGGGGCGATCCGCGCCTCCGGGGAGCGGCTGTTCGGTGTCCTGGACACCCCGCCCTCAACCGCCGAGCCCTCCCGCACCGGCCTGTCGCCTCGTCCCGGGGCCGCCGCCGTGCGGGTGCGGAACCTACGGGTGCGCTACGGCCCCGGCGAGCCCTGGGCCCTGGACGGTGTGGACCTGGAGGTCCCCGAGGGGGCGACCGTCGCGGTCCTCGGGCCGAGCGGTGCGGGCAAGAGCACACTGGCATCGGTACTGCTGCGCTTTCGCGACCCCGACTGCGGGCGGGTCGAGGTCGGCGGCGCGGACGTGACCGCCTACCCGGCCGACGAGGTGCGCGCCGTGGTGTCGGGGGTGCCGCAGGACCCGCACGTGTTCGCCTCGACGCTGCGGGAGAACCTCGCGCTGGCCCGTCCGCGTCCCGCGGACGGGCCGTCCGTGGACGAGGACGCCCACCTGTGGGAGGTGCTGCGCCGGGTGCGGCTCACCGACGAGGTAGCCGCCATGCCGGAGGGACTGGACACCCGGGTGGGCACCCACGGGCGCGGGCTGAGCGGCGGCATGGTGCAGCGTCTGGCGCTGGCGCGCGCGGTGCTGGCCGCACCGGGGGTGCTGGTGCTGGACGAGCCGACGGCGCATCTGGACCCGGACACGCGGGACGCGGTGATGGGCGATCTGCTGGACGCCGCCGAGGGGTACTCCACCCTGCTCATCACCCACGACCTCGCGGGGCTGGAGCGGGCGGACCGGATCTACGTGGTGCGCGAGGGACGGGTGATCCAGGAGGGCACCCACGCGGAGCTGTCGAGACGGGAGGGCTGGTACCGGAGCGTGCTCCCGGGGTGAGCGCACGCCGGTGCGGATCCCACCCCGCAGAGGCTTCCCGCCGCCTTGCACGGAGGCCGTGCCGTCAATCGGAAGCGAGCGCACGGTGGACGGCTTGCGGAGGAAGTCCTCACGGGCGGCCTTCCGGCGGGCCTTCGCGCTGCCATGGGATCCTTCGCGCCGTCGGAGGGCACCGCGACGCTGGACGGCCGACGGTGTTCTCCCGCATCGACGGGCACACCCTGGTCTCCCGGAGCTGACACCCGGCCGGAGCGGCCCTGTCGACGCCCTGGAGGGCGAAACCGTTCGGCTAGGGGAGCAGCGAGTTCACCGCGATCTCGATGCCGAAGGGCTCGGGGAGCTTCACGGATTCGTCGCGCAACGCTCGGGCCACGTCACGGTACTCGCTTCCCTTCGGGTTGGAGAACAGGGCGAGCTCTCCCTTGGCGGGGTCGACCACAAGGTAGAGGGGAACACCGGCGCGGGCATGGCCCCGGGGCTTGACCTGCCAGTCCCGGACAGACGTGCTCGGAGAGACGACCTCCACCGCGAGTTCAAGCTCCTCGGCGGGCCGGATCCAATCCGGCCCCTCCCACCCCTGTCCCATGGCGAGGGATTCGGGAAGGACCACCAGGTCGGGAACATA
This sequence comes from Nocardiopsis sp. LOL_012, assembly GCF_048060475.1. Taxonomy (NCBI): domain Bacteria; kingdom Bacillati; phylum Actinomycetota; class Actinomycetes; order Streptosporangiales; family Nocardiopsidaceae; genus Nocardiopsis; species Nocardiopsis sp. LOL_012. Next base: position 160,431 of record NZ_JBHMIV010000007.1, read on the forward strand.
CCGGTCACCGGTGGTGGAGATCTCCACCGTCACCATCTGGAGCCCGGCCCGGTCCATCGCTTGAGCACGATCGATGGCCCGCTCGATCCGCTTGACGATCCAGGCGTGCCGGTAGGTCGGTGTGGGCGACACGACGATGCTCCCGTCGATGACCTCCGTGCGGTAACCCTGGGGGAGTTCGAGGTTTTCAGCGAGCGTCGGAAGATCCACCGTCGTCACCTCCGGCCGCTCGTGAGCAACACACGTCATTCATAACCCCTTGCGGTGTTCAGAATGTCTCTGAGCGTAGCGAGAGCACATGCCCAGTGTAGGCGTTTTCCGGAAAGGCGCCAGAGAACGAACCCGCCCACCGACGGGACGCATCCGGACGCATACCCGCGAACCGCCCGGCTGACACCGGGGCACCGATCCTCTAGGGTTCCCCCGTGGGTAACTGGGTTCGGGAATTCCTCGGCGGCGCGGGCCTCCTGCCGCGCGGCCTGTTCATCCTCGTGCGCCGTCCGCGCATGCTGCTGCTGGGGGCGATCCCCCCGCTGATCACGTCCGTGCTGTTCCTGTGGGCCTTCGTGGCCCTGCTGTTCCACCTGCCCGGCCTAGCGACGTGGGCGACGCCCTTCGCCGCGGAGTGGGACGAGAACCTGCGCGGGCTGCTGCGCCTGGCCGTCGCCCTGGGGATCGGCGCGGGTGCGGTGATGGCGATGGTCGTCACGTTCACCACGGTGACGCTGACCCTGGGATCACCGATCTACGACAAGATCAGCGAGATGGTCGAGCAGGAGCTCGGGGACGCCCCCGAGGGCTCCGACGAGCCGCTGCTGGCCTCGATCGTGCGTGCGCTGCGCCAGGCGCTGGCGATCGTCCTGGCGTCCCTGGCGGTGACCCTGGCCGTGTTCGTGATCGGGTTCCTCCCGGTTGCCGGCCAGGTGGCCGGCCCGGTCCTGGCGGCCACCCTGGGCGGCTGGCTGCTGGCCATCGAACTGCTGGGGAGCGCCTTCGACCGACGGAACATGCTGTTCATCCGGGACCGGCGCCGCCACATGCGCACACGGCGGATGCGGGTGCTGGGGTTCGCCGTCCCCACGTACTTCCTGCTGGCGATCCCGTTCGTGGCGATCGCGGTGTTCCCGGCCGCCGTCGCGGGCAGCACGATCCTCGCCCGGGACCTGCTCGGGGCCCAGTCCCAGCGTCCCGTGCCCGGCCCCGGCGGGCCGGGCACGCCCCCGCCGCAACCCCTGCCCCCGCAGGCACCGCACGGGCACCCGCCGCAGGGCGGCCCCGGGATGCCGGGGCCGCAGCACGGTCCGGGGTGGCGCTAGCGCAGGCCCGGTGACCGGCGCAGGGCGGTGGCGAGCATCCGCTCCACCAGCGCCGCGTAGCCGACACCGGTGGCCTCCCACATCTGCGGGAAGGCCGAGGAGGGGGTGAACCCGGGCATCGTGTTCAGCTCGTTGACGAGGATCTCGCCGTCGGCGGTGTAGAAGAAGTCGACCCGGGCCAGGCCCTCGCAGCCCATCGCCTCGAACACGTCGGCGGCCATCGCCCGCAGGCGGGCCGCGGCCTCCTCAGGGATCCCCGCCGGGATGGTGAGGCTGCTCGTGGACAGGTACTTGGCCTCGAAGTCGTAGAAGTCGAACCCGTCGGCGACGTGCACCTCGGCCGGCAGGGAGACGTCGGGGACCCCGCCGTCCTCGGACTCCAGCACCCCGCACTCGATCTCGCGCCCGACCACCTGCGCCTCGACGAGGACCTTGGGGTCGTGCTCTCGGGCGGCCTCGACGGCGGCGGACACGGCGTCGGGGTCGGAGGTGTCGGACACCTTGCTGATGCCGACGCTGCTGCCGGCGCGGGCCGGCTTGACGAACACGGTGTGGCCGAGGGCCCGGATGTCGTCGAGCGCCTTCTTGCGCTCGCGCTCGGTCCGCCACTGCCGGTCGGTCACGGCCACGTAGTCGCTGGTGGGGATGGCGTTGCCGGAGAGCATCGCCTTCATGAACACCTTGTCCATGGCGGCGGCGCTGGAGAAGACCCCGGCGCCCGCGTAGCGCACGCCCATCATCTCGAACAGCCCCTGGATGGTGCCGTCCTCACCGAAGGGCCCGTGCAGGAGCGGCAGCACCGCGTCCACCCGGGGCAGGCGCTCCGCCCGGCCGCCGGGGGCGACGCGCAGCAACTGCCCGGCACCGTCGAAGGACAGCGCCAGGCCCGCGCCGTCCTCGGGCACGGACGGCAGCGCCCTGGTCCGCGGGTCGATCCTGAGCCGTTCGGGGTCGGACGGGGCCAGGACCCAGTGGCCGCCCTTGGTCACCCCGATGGGCACGATCTCGTAGCGGTCGTGGTCGACGGCGGAGAGGACGCTGCCCGCGGTGACACAGGAGATCTCGTGCTCAGAGCTGCGACCGCCGAAGACGACCGCGACCCGAGTCTTGCGCTGCTCGGACGACATGCTGCCTGACCTTATCTCGCCTGTAGGAACCGGAACAGGGAAAATACCCGTTTCATGTAAGTTTCCGCCACCGCGCACCGCGGGAAGGACCCTCCCCACGGTCACCGGCCCCTAGACCCCGTAGCGCTCGGGTTTGGCGCTGCGTGCCATGAAGGCCACGAGCGCCTCGGCCGGGGACAGGTCGTGGTGCATCATCTTGACGACGGCCTCGGTGATCGGCATGTCGACGCCGTTGCGCCAGCCGAGTTCGAGGATCGACTCGGAGGACTTGACCCCCTCGGCCGTCTGCCGGGTCTCGGCGATGACCTGTTCGAGGGTCTTGCCCGCGCCCAGTTTCTCACCGAAGGTCCTGTTCCGCGACAGAGGTGAGGAGCATGTCGCCACGAGGTCCCCCATGCCGGCCAGGCCGGACAGAGTGTGCTCGTCGGCGCCCAGGGTCACGGCCAGGCGTGTGGTCTCGGCCAGGCCTCGGGTGATCAGGGACGCCTTGGTGTTGTCCCCGAGCCCCATGCCCTCGGCTACGCCCACGGCCAGGCCGATGACGTTCTTCATCGCGCCGCCGATCTCCACACCGACCAGGTCGGTGCTGGTGTAGGGGCGGAAGTAGGGCGCCTTGAACAGCCCCTGGAGGCGGACCGCCGTCGCCTCGTGCGGGCAGGCCACCACCGCGGTGGCGGGCTGGCGCTCGGCGATCTCCCTGGCCAGGTTGGGTCCCGAGACGGCGGCGATGCGCTCCTCGGGCAGCTTCAGAACCTCGGCGATGATCTGGCTGACGCGCAACTGCGTACCCAGCTCCACACCCTTCATCAGGCTCACGATCACGGCGTCCCCGCGCAGGTGCGGCTGCCAGCGCACGAGGTTCTCCCGCAGCGTCTGGGACGGTACCGCGAGCACCACCACGTCCGCCCCGGCGAGCGCCTCGGCCTCGTCCGCGGTGGCTCGAAGCCGGGGGTTCAGCGCGATACCGGGAAAGTAGTCCGGGTTCTCCGAGGTCTCGTTGACCGCGTCCACGACCGCCGCCCTGCGGCCCCAGAGGAGGACCTCGGCCCGTGGGGCGTCCCGGTTCTCCCGCCGTGCCTCAGCGGCCGCGTCCGCGACGATGTTGGCGAACACGGTTCCCCAGGAGCCGGCCCCGAGAACGGCGATCTTCACCTCGTCGGTCCCTTTCAGCACCGTCATGCCTGTGCGCCGCTCCTGCCGTTGTCGTCCTCGTCGGTGTGCTCGGCCCGGCGCTCGGCCTCGGCCGCCGCGATACGGGCCCGCTTCATGTCGTAGGGGATCGCGGGCGGGCTCTCCCCGCGGATGTCCGCCTGTAGCGCGGTGATGTCCGCCATGATGGCCTCGGTCGCCTCCGCCAGGAGCGAGGCGGTCAGCGGTCTGCCCTCGAATCGGGACAGGTCCACGGCGGGACCCGCCAGGAACTCCACCCGCTTGGGCGGGAAGAGGCTCATCCCCTTCTTCCTGTAGGGCAGGATCCTGTGCTCGCCCCAGTGGGCCACCGGTACGACCGGTACGCCGGTCGTCAGTGCCAGGCGGGCCACACCGGTCTTGGCGGTCATCGGCCACAGGTCCGGGTCACGGGTGCAGGTGCCCTCCGGGTAGAAGACCACCGAGGACCCGTCACGGGTGAGAGCCAGCTCGGCCTCCTTGAGCGCCTTCACGGCGTCGGCGCCGCCCCGCTTGACGGGGATCTGTCCGGTGCTCCTGGCCACGGCGGACACCACGGGGACCTTGAGGATGGAGTCCTTCATCGTGAAGGTCGGCCATCGGCGCGCGCCGATGTAGAGGTAGTGCGCGACCGTCAGGGGGTCGATCGTGGACAGGTGGTTGGCCGCGATGATCACGCCGCCCTCGGCCGGGATGTGCTCGGTTCCCCGCCAGACGGGTCGGGTGATCAGCCGCAGGACCGGGCGGACGATGGACGCCGCGACCGCCTTCACCCACTGAGATTCTCGTTGCTTGGCCACGGGACTCCTCACTTCATCGCTCCGGTCCGATACGGCCCCCGGAGCACAGCCGGTTCAGTGTAGGCCGGGTCCGGCACCGCCCCACCCCGCCGGGAGCGCCTAATCTCGTGATCACCGCCGTTGCCGCAACCGATGTCCCGGGGGAACCGTGACCGGCTTTCGAGAGCGAGGCGGGGCCGCCGGTGCCGGAGTGCCCTGGTCCCTGATCGTTCCAGTCAAGCACCTCGACCGCGCCAAGTCGCGACTGGGCCGCTCGCTCGGGCCCCACCGGGGTGACCTGGCGCTGGCCATCGCCTGCGACACGGTGGCCGCCGCCTTGGCCTGCCCGGGTGTGGGTGCGGTGTTCGCCGTGACCGGCGACGGCCGTGTCGGCGCCCGGTTGGCCGCGCTGGGCGCCGTCGTGGTCGGCGACGAGCCCGGCACGGGCCTGAACCCGGCGCTGCGCCACGGCGCGGCCACGGCGCGGCGGCGCCTGCCCGGGTACGGGGTGTGCGCCCTGTCGGCGGACCTGCCCGCGCTGCGGCCCGAGGAACTGGGCCGGGTGCTGTCCGCGGCGGCGGCGCTGGGCCGCTCGTTCCTGCCCGACGCACCGGGTGTGGGGACGACCCTGCTCGCCTCGGCCCCCGGACGGCGGTTCACCCCCGCCTTCGAGGGGGACTCGCGCGCCCGCCACCTGTCCTCGGGCGCCCGGGAGCTGGTGGTGCCGGGCACGGCCTCGGTCCGCCGCGACGTGGACACGCCCGAGGACCTGGCCGCGGCGGCCCGCCTGGGGCTGGGTGAGCGCACCCGCGCCCTGCTGGAACGGATCGGCCCGGTGAGCGGAACGCACACCGCCCGGGTCCCTGTGGGGGACCCGGGCGGTGCCGAGCGGTCGCCGCGGCGCGGCGGACCGCCTACTTCTCCCCGTTGACCAGGGTCTTGAAATCGGCGCCGGCGCGGAACTTCGGAACGAAGCTCTCCGGGACGTCGATGGCCTCGCCTGTGGCGGGGTTGCGGGCGGTACGGGCCGCGCGCTTGGACTTCTCGAACACTCCGAAGCCCGTGATGGCGACCTTGTCGCCCGACGCCACGGTGTGCTGAATGGTGTCGAGCACAGCGTTGACCGCTTCGGTGGCGGTCTTCTTGTCCCCGAGCCGGTCGGAGATCGCGTCGATCAGGTCACGCTTGTTCATAAAGGTTCCTCCGGTTCCCCCTTGCCCGCACGAAATTAGGGGAAGCGAAGGGCCTTGCACAAATACAAACGCCTGCGATCCAGGCGTGTCGGCCCCTCCCCGAACTGCGGGGAAGCTACGGAAGGCGACCGGAGCACACCGCCGCACACGCCCCTAGGTGCCCCGTTTGTCCCCCTGTGGGGGACTCGAATGCCTACGTACAACCGGATTCCGGACACGAGGCGCCTTCCACGGGAGGACCAGGAAAGCCTCATTGGCCGGTCACTCCAAGTAAAGGTAAAATCTTTGCGATCATGGCGCCCGCGAGCCCGCGGAGGCCGCCGTCCCCGGTCCAGAAGGCGATCCCGCACGCGAGCCGCCCAGCACGGCGCGGCCCGGACCGGAGGGCTCCGGTCCGAGCCGCGCGACCCGTCGGAGGGCCTCAGAGGGTCACCGGCAGCCAGCGCCTGCGCGAGGTCTCGAACTCGCCGATCTCGTCCGTGTGGCGCAGGGTCAGGGCGATGTCGTCCAGCCCCTCCATGAGGCGCCAACGGGTATAGTCGTCCAGCTCGAAGGGCTCACGCACACCCGGGCCGCGCACCTCGCGGGCGACCAGGTCCACGGTCACCTCGGTGGCGGGGTCGGCCTCGACGGCCTCCCACAGCCTGTCGATGACCTCCTGCGGCAGCAGGACGGTCAGCAGGCCGCCCTTGAGCGAGTTGCCGCGGAAGATGTCGGCGAAGCGCGACGACAGGACCACCTTGAACCCGTAGTCCTTGAGAGCCCACACGGCGTGCTCACGGGAGGATCCGGTACCGAAGTCCGGCCCCGCCACCAGCACGGTGGCGCCCTCGAACTCGGGGCGGTTGAGGACGAAGTCCGGGTCGCTCTGGCGCCACTCCGCGAACAGGCCGTCCTCGAACCCGGTGCGGCTCACCCGCTTGAGGTAGACGGCCGGGATGATCTGGTCGGTGTCGACGTTGCTGGCGCGCAGCGGCACGGCCCGACCGGTGTGGACGTCGAATTTCTCCATGGGAGGTCTCTCCTCGGTACTGGTCGGGGCCCTACAGGGATTCCAGGTCGGCGGGCGAGGACAGCGTGCCGCGCACCGCCGTGGCGGCGGCGACCTGGGGCGACACCAGGTGGGTGCGACCGCCGCGGCCCTGGCGGCCCTCGAAGTTGCGGTTGGAGGTGGAGGCACTGCGCTCACCCGGCTTGAGCTGGTCCGGGTTCATGCCCAGGCACATCGAGCACCCGGCCTCACGCCACTCGGCCCCGGCCGCCTCGAAGACCGCGCCGAGCCCCTCCTCGTTGGCCTGCTCCTTGACCCGCATGGAGCCCGGCACCACCAGCATCCGCACCCCCTCGGCGACCTTGCGGCCGCGGATGATCTCGGCCGCGGTGCGCAGGTCCTCGATACGGCCGTTGGTGCACGAGCCCAGGAAGACGGTGTCGACGCTCACCTCGCGCATCGGCGTGCCGGGCGCCAGGTCCATGTACTTCAGGGCCTTCTCGGCGGCGGCACGGGCGGAGGGGTCCTCGAAGGAGGCGGGGTCGGGCACCGGGGCGTCCAGCGGCACGCCCTGGCCGGGGTTGGTGCCCCAGGTGACGAACGGGCTGAGCTCGTCGGCGTTGAGGACGACCTCCGCGTCGAACCGGGCGTCCTCGTCGGTGCGCAGGCTCTTCCAGTGCTCGACGGCGGCGTCGAAGTCCTCGCCCCGCGGGGCGTGGTCGCGCCCGCGGATGTACTCGAAGGTCGTCTCGTCGGGCGCGATCATGCCGGCACGGGCGCCCGCCTCGATGGACATGTTGCACACGGTCATCCGGGCTTCCATCGACAGGGACCGGATGGCCTCGCCCCGGTACTCGATGACGTAGCCCTGGCCGCCGCCGGTGCCGATCTTGGCGATCACCGCGAGGATGATGTCCTTGGCGGAGACGCCCGGCCGGAGCGTGCCGTCCACGGTGACCGACATCGTCTTGAAGGGCGCGAGGGGCAGGGTCTGGGTGGCCAGGACGTGCTCGACCTGGCTGGTGCCGATACCGAAGGCCAGCGCACCGAAGGCGCCGTGGGTGCTCGTGTGGCTGTCACCGCACACGATGATCATGCCGGGCTGGGTGAGACCGAGCTGCGGGCCGACCACGTGGACGACGCCTTGGTCGATGTCGCCCATCGGGTGCAGGCGGACGCCGAAGTCCGAGCAGTTCTTGCGCAGGGTCTCGACCTGCTTGCGGGAGACCGGGTCGGCGATCGGCGCCAGGAGGTTCTGGGTGGGGACGTTGTGGTCCTCGGTGGCGATGGTCAGGTCCGGGCGGCGCACGCTCCGCCCGGCCAGGCGCAGTCCCTCGAACGCCTGGGGGCTGGTCACCTCGTGGACGAGGTGGAGGTCGATGTACAGCAGGTCCGGCTCGCCGTCGGCACGCCGGACGACGTGCTCCTCCCAGACCTTCTCGGCCATCGTGCGTGCCATGGGCAATCGCCTCTCTCGTGCTCGGTCTCGGGCCCGGCCTTGAGGGCCCCGCGCGGATGTGCGACCTGACTTGCATTCCATATATCGAGACGGCAATATCAAGTCATGGACAACTCTAGCCCATCCAGCGGCGTTGGTGTACTCGACAAGACGATGTCGGTCCTCGACGCGCTGGAATCGGGGCCCGCGTCACTGGCCCAACTGGTGCAGATCACCGGGCTGGCACGGCCCACCGCACACCGTCTGGCCGTCGCCCTCGAACGGCACCGCATGGTCACCCGCGACAGCCAGGGCCGGTTCGTCCTGGGCCCCCGCCTGGGCGAGCTCTCCATCGCCACCGGCGAGGACCGGCTGCTGGCCGTGGCCGCCCCCGTGCTCGTCCAACTGCGCGACCTGACCGGCGAGAGCGCCCAGCTCTACCGGCGCCAGGGCGACCTGCGGGTCTGCGTGGCCGCCTCCGAACGCACCAGCGGCCTGCGCGACACCGTCCCCGTCGGCAGCGAACTGCCCATGAACGCCGGCTCGGCCGCCCAGATCCTGCTCGCCTGGGAGGACCCCGACCGTATCCGCCGCTCCCTGGTGGGTGCACGCTTCACGGCCGCCAGCCTCGCCCAGGTCCGGCGGCGCCGCTGGGCCCAGAGCGTCGCCGAGCGCGAGCAGGGCGTCGCGTCGGTGTCGGCACCCGTCTCCGGACCGGGCGGGCGGGTGATCGCGGCGGTCTCGGTGTCCGGCCCGATAGAGCGCCTGACCCGCGCCCCCGGACGCATGCACTCCCAGGCGATACTGTCGGCCGCGGAGAAGATCAGCGAGTCGCTGCACACCTACGAGAACCGGTAGGGCCGACGGACACGGCACCGGGTGGTCCGTCCGGGGCCGGACGGGCCACCGGGAACCTGGAGACGCCGAAGGCCCCGCTCCGTGGAGCGGGGCCTTCGGCGCTATGTGTACCCCCGAGCGGATTCGAACCGCCGTTACCGCCTTGAGAGGGCGGCGTCCTAGGCCACT